>NZ_JBQFQS010000007.1:0-173075 GCF_056537005.1 Ruegeria sp. CH6
CAGAAAATCTCCGTACAGCCCGTTCAGACTACAATTGATCCACTGGATCAATTGCTTGACGGCTTCACATCGTCAGGCTCATAACCTGAAGGTCGTAGCTTCAAACCCTACTCCCGAAACCAGGTCGAATAACCTCAAAAAAACGTAAGTGTTGCATCCGACCCCCTAGATAGCACCTGATCAACTAGGACCTAGAAGTCTATGATGCCTCCAAAAGGATACAGGCATCATGAATTCTCAAGCTTTGGGTCAACTCGCAAGTGACCAGAAAATCGAAAAAGTCTTCCATGCCTATGGCTACTCAATTCCAGTCGGGAAGGACGGCCGTCGACTGCGGCCCAGAAAATTCAAAAATGAAGTGGGTCAACGCATGAGAACCGGACGTCTATCAACACGCGATGTCGCAAAGACATGCGGCATCTCAAGTGGTACCGCCTCCGAATGGAAAAAAGACGCCGAGCGGAAAGCGTCAGGACCGCATTCTACTCTGAAGGTAAAATCGCAACCTGTCTTTGCAGAGATTAAGGTCGATGCGGTCGAAGAGCCGGTGCCAGAGGCACAAGGGCACATCATCTTCAAGCGCGGCACCTGTGAGGTCCTGCTTCCTTCAAATTACCCACTCAATCAGCTCGCTGCATTGATCAAGTCGTTTGAGGGCAACACATGATCGCGCCAGCAGGGAACTTCAAATTCTACGTTGCAACTAGGCCGGTCGACTTCAGGAAGGGTATGGACGGTTTGGCATCCATTGTTATGAACGAATTTGACCTCGACCCATTCAGTGGCGCTATCTTCATTTTTCGTTCCAAGCGGTCGGATCGACCCAAACTCATTGTCTGGGATGGAACTGGTCTTGTGATGACCTACAAGCGAATAGAAGGCAGGGGATTTGAATGGCCGCAAATGCGGGATGGCGTTATCAGCATCAACAAATCGCAGTTTGAAGCTCTATTTGAAGGGCTTGATCGGAAACGCGTTACACCGCGATACAGCCAACGCCCCGTGGCCGCATGATATTCTTTTATTGCTGGCAATGGTCCAACTACCGCTGTCCACGACCTCTGCAATTTCCCCTACGATCCCATAGGCACCTAGTTTAACTTTTTCACGGTTCTTGAGGCATGGCTATATAGCCGATACTTCCCGTCATAATTTAGAAGGCGCAACAGGTACTCTCTGACAATGTCATGGCAAAAGTCGTAGTCTTTTCGTAGGGACGTGTATGGTTTGCGTGACAGGCCAAAATGTATGATTTCATTCCTAAGTCGGGTAACCCTTTTCAGACTTGGGCGCATGCCAACTTCCCCAAACATGGACTTCAGCAATGCCTCGAAGCCTAGGGGCCGTTGCTTATGGAGCGGCTTTGTTGGATCGTTAACATTTCTGAACGCCCCCTTAGAAAACGGGATTCCGCTCGCCTTCGCATAAGTCCCTTTTAGGTTCTCCATCACGATAAATATCTGCGCCAGCTTTACTTCCAGCGGCTGAACTGGCAGCTCCGCAATTATTAACATCTCAATTACTTCACTGAGTTTCCGGCTCCTTTTGTACTTTCGGAAAGAGGGCCAGGTTTTCTCAAGAAATGCTCGCGCTTCGTCTCCGCACTTTATGTTTATTAGTGGTCGAAAGTACATTGCCTGATCGGTAAGATGCAGCAGACGGCGACCGTAACCGTCGAAGTTATATTCCAATGGGGTAACTTGGGAAAACGACGCGAGTGACAGCAACCTGCATATGTCGTTTGTAGCAGTTTCGCCCTCAGTGTATTTCTTTGTTCCCAAAATCTCCAGATCAGTCGTGTAAATCAGCCCCTGTGGTTTGACCTTGTTCGCAACTACTTCTCGACCTTGTGTTAAACGCACCTTGTAGCGCCCAAGCTTCAATTCAAGCACATTCAACGACCAACTTTCGTCGGGATAGTCGGTTCTTACATCGCCGTGAACAAAATAGTTCGGAACTTGTGCTGAAAAAATCCGTTCTTGGTGCACCAGCGGCTCCAACATCTTGTTTGCTTTAGCATTGTATCCGCGGTTTTTGGGCTCCGCTATGCAACGCCCCTTATCTACGTATATCCGCAGTCTACGTTGAGCGCAGCATTCAATATTTTGGAGGCACTGCCGCCGATTTTGTTCTGGAGCAGCGACAGCGACGCGCGGAAAGCCGACTTTGTGAAATCATGAAAAAAGGGTCAGCTAGTTCAATGTTGAAGCGTCACTTAGGATCCCAAGCCGACTTGCAGCAGTTACCTTTATATCTTTCTATTAGGATCGCGCGGCGTGGGAACAGGAAGAGCCCTACCAATCGTTCGTCTACTCTGCCAGTCTAGTCCAAAAGAAGACTTTTGAGAGCTGCGCATGAACCGATCAAAGTCCCATCACTACATTCCGCAGAACCAACTAGAGCGCTTCAAGAGCGATGGCGGACAGCTTTTTCTCGGAATCAAGGAGAGCGGGAAAATCATCCCCACAACCCCCTACAGTACGATGCAAGAATCTGAACTGTACTCTAGCCTGCTTCAAGACCCACGTGAGGGGTAGAGTAATGTTTATGACAGTCGCTTAGCATCCGGTTTTTTGCAAAACTGGATGGGCAATGGAAGTCAATTTGTGACGAAATCATCGAGATTATCGACAATGTACAACTGCCAGAGATGGATGAGAGCACACGCAACGCATTTTCCCAATTTGTTTACAATTCCCACATTCGTGTGCCGGAAGTTCATCGTAATTCTTCGTTGCACCAAAACCCAGAATTAGTTCTGAATGATATACTGAATAGTGAAGTAGCTAAGTCTACAAGATACGATGAAATCAAAGAAAAATTCGATGATCTAGCGTTTCGTAAAAAAATGATAAAGAATGCTACCACGCTCGCCTTAACACAACAAAATCCTAACATCTTCGAGGCCCTAAGCGGATGCTCTTTCTCTTGGCTGGTACCGAATAATTCAGAAAACCAGTTTGTGATCGGAAGTAGGCCAGTTGTTTGGAAACCTAACGACATGACCACCTATTTTGAACTCGGGACCTTGTTTCCGATCACGCGGAAGTTGTGTCTTGAAATCGCCTTCGAGGAAAAAGACAGCCTGGTTAACATCTCTGGTGAGCTTGTCGACGAGATCAATAGACTGTCTGTCGCACAAAGCCGGTTTTGTGTCGGCCCAGACCGCTCCGGTATTAAGCGATTGTTTGCGGACTGAAAGCGAACGTTGATGTAACCGAATTGAGGTCGATTCCAAGCCTAAGTTAATTGCAAGTTCCGCTATCTGTGAATTGCTGCCATCCGTGTTGCTCGATGCTGCGAAGCCAGCGAACGGCGGCTCAGTGGCCCTTCCAGCCAGGGGGCTTTTGGAGAGCGCTCGGTTTGCGGAAATTAAAATGGGCTAAATCTAAGCGACTGAGGAGCGCTGACGACAGTTCGTGGCAGGTCCAAAAGCTCACCGCAGTTTCGGCAACCGCCGAAGATCTACAAAATTTCTTGACCAGATCAACACCTAGCCGATAGAGATCGGGCAGGAGAAGTTGAGATGACCTTTGTAAGCTCATACATACCACAAGAACTGTGCGCGGATAATCGCGACGCAGTGCTTTGTGGCGGCTTCTCTTCGACAGGTGGACTAAGACCCGAGTGATCTAACTCTACCCATATTGTTCGAACCAAGCCGTCTCTTCCCGAGGCGGCTTTTTCTTTTTCTGGAGCATAGACATGGATCATATCATCGAAACGCTGGAGGACGTCCTCCCGCACATTGCCCCCGACACCGGGATCTTTCATTTCGACCATGATGGATACTCGGTGATCAACTACCTCTACACGCTGGACAACACATTCGACTGCGCGCTGGCACGGGAATGCCGGGGGTTGAAATTTGACCCCAACGGCAAGCTGATCGCACGACCGTTCCACAAGTTCTTCAACATGGGCGAAAAGCGCCCTGTTCAGGAGGAGCCGTGGGATACGGCCCATGCTGTGCTAGATAAGCTGGACGGCTCAATGATCCACCCGGCGATTGTCGGGGGTGAGATGGTGTTTATGACCCGGATGGGCATTTCTGCCCAGTCCCGGGCAGCTTGGGCTGTAGCGGGACCTGAGGTCAAAGCACTTTGCACCGACTTGATCGCGGCAGGGTTCACGCCGGTCTTCGAGTTCACCTCGCCCGAAAACCGGGTTGTTCTGGCCTATGACGTTCCGCAGCTGACCCTGCTGGCAATCCGGCATATGCGGACCGGGACCTACATGCCTCATGCGGAGCTGGAGTCTGTCGCCTCCCGGCACGATATTCCGATCGTCGCACAGTTCGACAACGTCGAGGACGTTCATCGGTTCTGGTCGGATGCTCGGGCATTGGAGGGTGTCGAAGGCTACGTTGTCGCGTTTGAGGACGGCCACAGGCTGAAGATCAAAGCAGATGCATATGTCCTGCGGCACAAGGCGCTGGCTGGACTGGCACACGAAAAGAACCTGCTGGCCTGGGTTGCTAAAGGCGCGTTAGACGATGTCTTGCCGTTGCTGGCACCCGAGGCTGCTGCACAAGTCCAATCCTACCATGACGATGTCATGAGGGCGGTCGATGTGCAGGCTGGCGAGATTGACGCTTTCGTGTGTGAGCACCGGGAATTGGCTCGGAAAGAGTTCGCTCTGAAGGCTAAGGCAAAGCTTGACCCGCGGTTGCAATCTGTCGCCTTCCGGGCGTTGGACGGTACGCCGCCGAGTAAGAGCCTGCTGGACATTCTGGAACGGGCCGCAGGCTCGGAGAACAAAGTTGAGGCAATCCGGCCGCTCTTCGGTATGCAATGGCAGCCGATCAGCACACCAGAGTGAAAATGGCGCAGACAGAGATATCTGCCTGCGCCGACCCTTTAGGTTGCAAGAATCTTTATTGGTATCGCGTGCGCCAAATAAACCCACACCACGCGATTGGAGATCGACATACTTTGGCCGAATTCAAGACGATGATTTTCGCGGGGGGCGATTGAAGACTTAACCCCGAACAACAAGATGAAACGAGACATATGGCCATTTGCCAAATGCGACGGGGCATTTGGCAAAACTTCCCGGTAGCAACGGTATTATTTACCCGGCCGAGACGCGCCTGTATCGGCCCGCGGTGACCGAATGCGCAGCACTGGTTTATTGGGTGACACGTTTGTACGGCTTTCCCGCCACACAACAAATACACCCGAGGCAATGATGATACTCGCCCCGACGGCAACCCAGGCATCTGGCCGTTCACCAAAGAAGACCGCTCCAAAGATCGTTGCCCAGATTATCTGAGTATACTGACTCGGCGCCACAGCACCGGCAGGGGCGGCCCTATACGCCAGAATGATCAGGTGTTGCGCGATCACCGAGAAAACTCCGACCAACGCCATCATGCCCAGATGTGTCAGAGAGGGAGGTTGATAAACGGCAGGCTGGGCCAGGCTCATGATGATGATGGCCAGGAGCAGAGGATACAGGATCAGAACGGCTGAGCGCTCTTCGTTTCCGATCTTTCTTACCAGAACCGATGCAAAAGCGCTGCAGAACGCGGCTGTCAGTGCTGCGACATGCCCCAGAGTGATTTCGGTAGCCCCCGGGCGAAGGACAATTAAAACACCGATCAATCCGACACCTACCGCAGCCCAGCGCTGCGTACGGACAACTTCCCCAAGGATTGGAATGGATAATACCGTCACGATGAGTGGGAACGAAAACAAGAGTGAATAGACCTCGGCCAGAGGCAGGACTGAGAACGAATAGAATGCGCAGGACATGGAGGCGACCATTAAGGCCGACCTCAGAAGGACCAGCCAGGGGTGACGCGGCCTGAAGTTATCACTTGTTCGGTCTGCCAGTATGGTCACGGCCATTGGAACAAATGAAAACAGTGTTGCGAAGAAAATGATCTGCAACACCGAATAGGTTGCTCCAAGATACTTGATCAGCGCGTCGTGTGTCGCGAAAACCGCAAATCCCAGAAAGGCATAACCAAGGCCCTGAAGGGTGGCATTTGGACTGTTCATCTGATCGGCCTCGGGCAATCTGTGGCGGCGTGCTAGGTGGCAGACACGGCGGGAACCAATGTCGCCATATGCTGCTTAAACCCTATCAACAGAGTCTGACAGCCCAAACTTTATCGCTAACATGCGCAATCTATGATAACTTAGCCCCGTTCAGCGCAGAATTGGAGGAGCTCCGGCAGGTTGCCGCGCGGCAGTGACACCGGCTTTCATGCCGACACCAATGCGGCGGGCAAGAGCGATCCACGGAATCGCGGTTTCAGGTGGCAGCGTTTGTGTGGCCACAGTTTCAAACAGATCAAGCCAGCGTTCAAAGAGTTCAGGAGAGACGTCGGAACGTTCGATATGAACGCGCTGGGGGTTTCCGTCGTAACAACGTTCGAACAGGATCGCATTGCGCCAAAACGCGGCGATCTTTTCTTCGTGTTCTGGCCAGTTCCGGACATGATTGCCAAAAACGGGCCCAAGTGACTCGTCTTGCCGGACACGTGTATAAAACGCCTCTACCTGAGACGCGATTTGCTCAGGTGTCGCTGGAAAGCGGGGAGGTCTGACAGGATTGGTCATTTTCGAGGTTTTGCCCTGAGATGTGGATATAACGCTTCGATAGCTATTCCGGGCACGATCTCACAGAGGCAGCATTGTCGCGGGTCTTCCCTCTATGCGCAGGAAACGGGTCGCTTGGAACCCGCTTCATAGGCACCTTCGCAGTAACGAAGGAGATCTGTGATGTACAAGATAACTGCCCTGCCGACCGATGATGTCCGCGCCTATCAGAAAGGTGCACCTGATGCATATGGAACTGCCCCAGAGCGGGCGATATCGAATGGAAATGGCAACCCTTGTCGCCATTGCCTCCAGCATATTCCTGAGGGTGAAGAGATGTTGATTCTGGCACATCGGCCTTTTTCAGAGACACATCCTTATGCGGAAACCGGTCCGATCTTTCTTTGCGCCCAACCATGTCAGCGGCATTCAGAAAGCGAAGGCATGCCTGAAGTGCTGACCTCCTCCCCCGACTATCTGATCAAGGGGTACGGGCATGATGACCGGATCGTCTATGGGACCGGGGTCATTGCACCGACAAACCAGATGGGATCAGCTATCTCCGAGATATTCACCCGTTCGGATGTGGCCTACATCCATGTGCGTTCGGCGCGGAACAATTGTTATCAGGCGCGGATCGACCGGGCGTGACGATCACAGTTTGACGCGGTGCATTCCCCGGCGTGGCTTCGATTGATCGTCGGCCGGGGGATCATCCGATCGGTTGGATGTGAGTGCGAGAAACACATCCTCGAGATCAGCTTCTTCGGTTCGCACGTCCCGAATGCGGATGTCAGCCTGCCGTACGGACTCCAACACTTGCTCGGCGCTTGTCGCGTTACTTTGGTAATGCAACGCAAGACTGCCATCTTCGCGCAGAGTGGCCTTTACGCCTTCAGAATCTGGGAGTTCAGCAATTGGGGCGTCGGGGACGATCACGATAGTCCGGCGGTCCATCTGTCCCAGCAGATTTGCGGTACTGTCCTGCGCGACTTTTTCACCGTGATTGATGATGGCGATCTCGTCACACATTTCCTGTGCTTCTTCCAGGTAGTGAGTGGTGAGAATGATCGTCATGCCTTGTTCGTTCAGCTTACGCACATTGGTCCAAAGCATTTGACGCAGCTCGATATCCACACCAGCAGTTGGTTCATCCAGAACCAGCACTTTGGGGTGATGAACCAGTGCCTTTGCCAGCAGCAACCGCCGGCGCATCCCACCCGAAAGGGTTCGGGCATAGGCCTCGGCCTTGTCGCTCAATCCCACCAGCTCGAGGATCTCGTCGCTGCGCCGCTCAGACTTGGGCACCCCGTATAGGCCGGCCTGAACTTCCAATGCTCCACGCGGCGTAAAGAACGGATCAAGATTCAGTTCCTGTGGCATCACACCAATGGCAGCCCGTGATTGGCGGGGGTTCTGATCCTGATCAAGACCCCAGATCGAGACCTGACCCGACGTCTTAACAACCAGCCCGGCCAAAATGTTGATGAGTGTGGATTTCCCGGCGCCGTTTGGTCCCAGCAAACCAAAGACAGACCCTCGGGGAACGGTCAGGTCGATGCCTTTGAGCGCGTGTTTTTCCGGCTGGCCTTTGCCGCCGCGATAGGTTTTGCGCAACCCTTTGATACTGATCGCCGCGTCGGTCATCTGTGGCCCTTGCCCCCGGTTTGCTCATCGCTCATAAACGCACCTAATGCATGCCCGCGAGGCCGACAACCAGTGAAGGATCGCCAGCGATGACTATCGAAGCGCCGGAAACCAAGATCGTCGATAAAAGCCGGATCGCCTGTGACGGTGGCGAAGGGGCTTTGGGCCATCCGCGCATCTGGTTGCAAATTCCCGAAGACACAGGCTGGGTCGAATGTCCCTATTGCGACTGCAAATATGTGCTGAAGGGCAGGGAACAGGCTTGATTGCTTGTCAGACCCCAGGTTTGGCAAAACTCTGACACAGCGCGTCAGTGTCTATATCGCCATATTTGTTGACCAGAAACTGATCAACATTGGTGCCGGACCAAACGTGAAATGATTCACCATTGCTAAGCATGCCCAGACCGCTGGCGGTACCGGTTTCCGGATGCTGGTAGGTGAAAAAGGCGCGCCCGGTCAGCCCATTGTCGCATTCAAGCGTGGCTTCTCCAAAACCGAAACTTCCGTTTGCCGTCCACTCGCCATGGCACCCGAAATCAGCACTGGTGCGCCCGGCGTGGGTGCCGCTTCCCCAGCCAATGGCGCGACCTGTGAAGTAGATACCGCTATCCCCCAGACATGCCAGAATTGGCGCGCAGTTGGAGGTGCTGTTAACTGTGGCAACGCAGTCGGAAGGCAGTTTCGGGCCTGCCAATACCGATGTGGCCACGAGAGTGATTGCGGTTGAGGACGCGATGGCCGATAAAACGTGCAGACTGTACATGACCATGATCTTATGAGGCGCACCAGCATGAGCAAGAGCGAATTCGGAAAAGGCTGTCACCTGCATTTGATCGACGGATCGGCCTTTATCTTTCGGGCTTATCACGCTCTGCCACCGCTGACGCGGAAGTCGGACGGGCTGCCGATCGGTGCTGTTTCGGGCTTCTGCAATATGCTGCAGAAATATGTCGAAGGGAACGCCGGCCCGGATGCACCGACCCATGTGGCGGTGATCTTTGACAAGGGTTCGCATACCTTCCGCAACGACCTTTACGACCTCTACAAAGCCAATCGCGAGGCGATGCCCGAGGATCTGCGCCCGCAGATGCCGCTGACCCGCGAGGCGACCAAAGCGTTCAATATCGCCTGCAAAGAACTGGAGGGATATGAGGCGGACGACATCATCGCGACCCTCGCCGTTCAGGCGCGTGAGGCGGGTGGGCGTGTCACCATCGTCAGTTCGGACAAGGACCTGATGCAGCTCGTCGGTGACGGGGTCGAGATGCTGGACGCGATGAAGAACAAGCGCATCGACCGGGATGGGGTGTTCGAGAAGTTTGGTGTCGGGCCGGAACGGGTTGTGGACGTTCAGGCGCTGGCCGGGGACAGCGTGGATAACGTGCCCGGTGCGCCGGGGATCGGGGTCAAGACCGCGGCCTTGTTGATCAACGAATATGGTGATCTGGAAACGCTGTTGGACAATGCTGAAAAGATCAAACAACCCAAGCGTCGTCAGACTCTGATTGAAAAGCGCGATCAGATCGAGCTGTCCAAGAAACTAGTGCAGCTGGACGAGAACACGCCGCTGGATTTCACGCTGGACGATCTTGAGGTGAAAGACCCCGAGCCGGATACGCTGCTGGGTTTTCTGGCGGAAATGGAATTCCGCACGCTGACCAAGCGCATCGCCGACAAGCTGGGGGCCGAGGCGCCGGTGATTGCTGATGCACCTGCGCCTGTCGCCGAAGTGGTCGAGGCCGAAGCCATCCCCTTCGACGCATCCAAATATGAATGCGTGCGGGATGCGGCTGCGCTGCAGAAGTGGATCGATCAGGCCTATGAGCGCGGCTGGGTGGCGGTTGATACAGAAACCACCGGATTGAACGAAATGATTGCCGATCTGGTGGGCATTTCGCTGTCCGTTGAGCCGGGTGAAGCCTGCTATATCCCTCTGACCCATCGCGACGGCGCAAGCGACGACCTGTTCGGATCGGATGCACTGGCCGAAGGGCAGATGCCGTTGGATGAGGCGCTAACGCTGCTGAAACCGATGTTCGAGGATCCATCGATCCTGAAGATCGGGCAGAACATGAAGTATGACGCCAAGATCTTTAAGCGTTATGGGGTATCCGTCGCGCCGATCGACGACACGATGCTGATGTCTTACGCGATGCATGGTGGTGAGCATGGCCACGGTATGGACACGCTGTCCGAGCGGCATCTGAGCCATACGCCGATCCCGATCAAACCGCTGCTGGGAACAGGCAAATCCGCGATCACCTTTGACAAGGTGCCGATTGACGAGGCGACTGCCTATGCGGCCGAAGATGCCGACATCACCCTGCGCCTGTGGAAGCTGTTCAAACCTCAATTGCATCAAGTACAGGTGACAACGGTTTACGAGACGCTCGAACGCCCACTGGTGCCGGTTCTGGCCCAGATGGAAATGTATGGCATCAAGGTTGACCGCGATGTCCTGAGCCGTATGTCGAATGCCTTTGCGCAGAAAATGGCCGGGTTAGAGGCTGAAATCCACGAATTGGCAGGTGAGAACTTCAACGTCGGCTCGCCCGCGCAGTTGGGTGAAATCCTGTTCGACAAGATGGGGCTGGAAGGCGGCAAAAAGGGCAAGACTGGGAAGTATTCAACCGGCGCGGACGTTCTCGAGGATCTGGCGACCGAACATGAATTGCCGCGTCGGGTGCTGGATTGGCGTCAGCTGTCCAAGCTGAAATCGACCTACACGGACGCGCTGCAAACCCATATCAACCCGGATACGGGGCGGGTGCATACGTCTTATTCGATTACCGGGGCCAACACGGGGCGTCTTGCCTCGACCGACCCCAACCTGCAGAACATTCCTGTTCGCACCGAAGAAGGGCGGCGCATTCGTGAGGCGTTTATTGCCGAGCCGGGGAATGTGCTGGTCAGCCTTGACTACAGCCAGATCGAACTTCGTATTCTGGCCCATATTGCGGATATTCCGGCCTTGAAACAGGCGTTTGCCGATGGGTTGGACATTCATGCGATGACGGCGTCCGAGATGTTCGATGTGCCACTGGATGAGATGACACCGGATATTCGTCGTCAGGCCAAAGCGATCAACTTTGGTGTGATCTATGGCATTTCGGGTTTTGGTCTGGCGCGTAACCTGCGCATTCCGCGGGCCGAGGCGCAGGGGTTCATTGATCGCTATTTCGAACGCTTCCCGGGCATTCGGAAATACATGGACGACACGGTCGCGTTCGCCAAGGAGCATGGCTATGTGCAGACCCTGTTCGGTCGCAAAATCCATACGCCTGAAATCAACGCCAAGGGACCGCATGCGGGGTTCTCGCGCCGGGCTGCGATCAACGCGCCGATACAGGGCACGGCGGCGGACGTGATCCGGCGCGCGATGGTTCGGATGCCGGATGCCATCAACGGGTTGCCTGCAAAGATGCTGTTACAGGTGCACGACGAATTGCTGTTCGAAGTTGCCGAGGATTCAGTGGCTCAGGTGATCGACGTTGCGCGCGATGTGATGGAAGGTGCCTCTGACCCAGCAGTGAAGCTGGATGTGAAGCTAAGCGTGGACGCCGGACAAGGCGCAAACTGGGCCGAGGCGCACTGATACCTCGGCAGCGCCGTTCATCAAGCCCGATGGGCTCTCTTTGCGCATGGTCAGGCCTCAGGCCTGACCATGCGCCCTACAAGCCGTTTTACGGTGGGGCCAAGCAACAGGATGACTGTGAACGCAATGGGCCAGCAAAATGCCCAGGATGCCATCCAATCGCCGAGTGTTGAGGGGCCGAAACCGATCGCTTTCAGCGTTGCAATGCCGGTGACGATACAGGACATCAGGCCGGACATGATCAATCCAAATACGGCGTGGGCAAATCGGGCGGGTATCATTTGATTGGTCCTTGGTCAGACGACGCCCTATTTGCAGTGATCAGATGGCGGAAATCCAGTGCGTCTGTGCACATTACCCGCGCAACCAGTGCAGAGTGTCTTCGGTTCGTTTGGCCGAAGGAATGTACTCTGCACTGACCCATCCCTCGTAGCCGCTCTGGTCCATTGCATCAAACAGCGCCGGGAATCCCGGGCTGTACAGTATCGGTTCCGACCGGTTCGGGGCTGCGCCGATCTGTGCGTGAACGATGCGATGTTGAAACCGCTCCCAGATCGACAAAGCGTTGCCGTGGATCATATGCGCGTGAAAACTGTCGTATTGCAGGCCAACATTGGGACGATTGACCTGATCCAACACCTGTTCTGCCAGGTCGTAGTCGCACAGAAAGTAGTCCGGCTGCGAAATGCGATTAAGAGGTTCGATGGTGAATTGCTGATGCGGTGCGAAATCTGCGGCCCATTGGAGGTTTTTTACAAAGCAATCAAATGCCTCAGAACCCTCGGCGTATCCTGACATCACGTGGATCAACCCCGGGTGTAGCACATCGGCGTAGCGCAGAACGCGGCGTATGTCCGATTGAAACCGGGCCTCTCCGCCGGGGACAGCCGCATATCCGGGTTCGCCTCCGGCGTAGTTCGGCGGTGGTGCATTGATCAGCACCAACTCCAATCCATTCGCCAGGAGAGCGCGGCGCGTTTCCTTGGCTGCCAGATCGTACGGGAACAGAATCTCAACAGCCTTGAACCCGGCACTTGCGGCGGCCTGAAACCGGTCAAGGTAAGGAAGCTCTTTGAAGAGCAACGAGATATTGGCAGCAAATTTGGGCATGTATCGTCTCGGGTATCGATGGGCGGACCTTAGCGGCCAGGTGTTTTTCGGGAAAGAGCCTGAAAACGACAGAGTGTCGAAAATTAGCCAGATCACCGATTTCAAATCAGGGACATTCGGGCCATCGCGGCGAATCATTTTATCGGCGCCGTGTCAGTGGAAGGTCTGGATAAATGGCTATGAGCCCGGAACCCGTTCGCGGGAACACCCTGATTGCGTCTGGCGATCGGCGTACAGCGCTGTCGGGCAATTCATTGGCTGTTGGGTCAATGCTGACTTGGGCTGCCGGTTTTCCTGCGGCCGAGATATTGTTGCAAAGCTGGCCGCCCATTGCTTTGATTGTCGCCCGTCTGGCGCTGGCCGTGGCGGTCATGGTGCCGATCTGGCTGCTGGTTGACGGGCCATCCCGCGTCCGGCGTGCCCGTTGGGTGCGCGCGATGTGGGTTGGTGGCTTGGGTTTCGGCCTGGCCATGTTTCTTTTGCTTCTTGCTCAGAAGCTGACTGACCCGGTTACGGTGGCGATTATTGCCTCTTCCGCGCCTTTGATTGCGACCTTGCTGGAAATACGCACCGGAGCGCGTCGCCTGAGGTGGAATTTTGCCTTTGGTTTGGTGGCTTCGATCATTGGTGGATTGATAGCAACCAGCGCTGCAGTTCCCGAACAATTGGGGCTGGGTGCTGCCTGCGCGATCTTGTCGACTGTTCTGTTTTGCTGGGGCGGCATGGCAACCGCGCGAGACTTTCCCGAGTTGAGTCAGGTCGGGCGCAGTTCGATCACCCTTGTTGGAGGGCTTCTGGTGACCTCTGTTCTACTGATCGGGGCAGGGCAGATGGGTACCGAGATCGTGCCATCTGCCCCGTTTGATATGCAGCAAGCAGGCATGCTGGCGATCTATGCGCTTGTTGCCCTTGGTCTCAGTCAGGTTCTGTTTGTCTCGTCCATCAGCAAGCTTGGCGTGGCGCTGAGTTCATTCCACATCAACATCGCCCCATTTTATGTGATGGTGATTCTGGTGATGCTGGGTGAAGAATGGAACTGGACACGCGCGCTTGGGGCAGGAATTGTTGCGCTGGCCGTGGTGCTGGCTCAGGATCGGAAGGCCACGCAAACGGTCTAAACGGAATCTAGCTCGGCCGATGGGATTAGCGGGAAGAACTGTCCCCCGGACCAGACGCCGAACCAATCATCGTGATGCGCCCCGATGTCCACAAGCCGATAAAAGCTCTTGCGATCAATCCGCGCCTCAAGGTTTGAACGAACCAATATGTATGGAGAAGGCTCATCTGTTTCCGGATCGATGACGATGCGAATAGGATGCTCTGCACCAGCAATGGCGGTGTCGCCAACATGGGTCGTAAAGTTTAGGTTCTGCGCTTCACCGTCGCCGGAACGGTCAAAGTCTACTGCGACGAAAGGAGCATCCTCGACGGTGATTCCCACCTTCTCGACAGGGGTAACCAGATAGTATTTGCCGTCTTCTTTCTTAAGAATTGAAGAAAATAGCTTTACCAACTCGAACCGATTGATCGGTGACCCCATGTAAGTCCAGGTACCATCTTTTTTAATCTGCATGTCGAGATCGCCGCAAAACGGAGGATTCCACAGGTGAACAGGGGGTAAACCCTTGGTTTTGGCCGCATTGACTGAGGCTGCCAGACCATCAGGTGAAGGGGTCACAGGTTTTTGTCCGCTCATTGCTTTTGCCATTTCCTCTCAGCGCGATACACTTCAATCATATTAGTCCACGGAAGGGAAAGTCATGACCGAACCTGCCGACCTCGTAGTCGAGATCGAAGCGCTGGAAAACAAGCTACAGGAGGCAAAGTCCTCGATTACCCGACGCTTCATCGGGCAGGAGAGGGTTGTTGACCTGACCCTGACCTCTCTTTTGTGTGGAGGTCACGCTTTGTTGATCGGTCTGCCGGGTCTTGGCAAGACGCGACTGGTCGAGACCCTGTCGACCGTGATGGGCCTGCACGGAAATCGCATCCAGTTTACGCCTGATTTGATGCCTGCAGACATCCTTGGGTCCGAAGTTCTGGATACCGCAGAGGATGGCAGCCGCCATTTTCGTTTCATTCCGGGACCGATTTTCTGTGAATTGCTGATGGCGGATGAGATTAACCGTGCAAGCCCGCGGACCCAGTCGGCCCTGCTGCAGGCGATGCAGGAACGCACAGTTACCGTGGCTGGTGAAGACCGCTCATTGGGTGTGCCCTTCCATGTGCTGGCGACGCAGAACCCGATTGAACAGGAGGGTACCTATCCGCTGCCCGAGGCGCAGCTGGACCGGTTCCTTGTTCAGATCGACGTCGAATATCCGGATCGCCAGACCGAACGCGACATTCTGTTGGCCACGACGGGGGTTGAGGAAGATGAGGCGAGCCAGATTTTCACGAAAGAAGAGCTGCTGGCCGCTCAGGTCCTGTTGCGGCGAATGCCCGTTGGGGAATCCGTGGTCGAGCTGATCCTCGATCTGGTTCGGGCTTTCCGGCCCGAAGAGCCGGGTGTTTCCGAACGTGTTGCCGAAACCGTCGCCTGGGGCCCCGGCCCGCGTGCGGCGCAAGCGCTGATGATGACGGTACGGGCACGTGCAATGCTGCAGGGGCGTCTGGCTCCGAATACCGAGGATGTCCTGGACATGGCGCGTCCGGTGCTCAGTCACCGGATGGCGCTGAACTTTGCTGCGCGTGCGCGTGGCGACAGCCTTGCTGACCTGATCGCAACCACCGCAGCCGGACTGATCCGGACTGAGGCTGCGGCGTGAATGCCGCGCTGACCCTTCGCGAAAGATCTGAGGCCGAGGCGTCCCGGCTGCCACCGCTTTTGGCGCGGGCCGAACATCTGGCTGGCACCGTTCTGCTGGGCGATCACGGTCGGCGGCGCGCTGGTTTGGGCGATGATTTCTGGCAATACCGCCCCGCACAAATCGGGGATAGCCGCCGAATGATCGACCACCGTAGATCGGCCCGGGGGGATCAGCAGTTCGTCCGCGAACGTGAGTGGCAGATCGCCCAGTCGATCATGCTGTGGGTCGATCAGGGCGCATCCATGCGTTTCACCTCGGATAAAAACTTGCCGACCAAGGCGGATCGTGCGCGGCTGTTGGGTTTGGCGACGGCGATCCTGTTGGTACGCGGTGGAGAGCGGGTTGGCCTGACCGGAACCACCCTTCCCCCCAGGCGCGGCAATGCGCAGATCATACGGTTGGCGCAGGCCTGGTCGCAGGATGCCGAAAGCGACTATTCCTCGCCGGAACACCGCGCGATGATCCCGCATGCGCGGGCGGTATTCATCTCGGATTTTCTGGGTCCGCTTGATGAAGTTGAGCTTGCACTGACCAAATCTGCCGATCGTGGCGTGCGTGGAGCTCTGCTTCAGGTTCTTGATCCGGGAGAGGAGACCTTTCCCTATCTTGGACGTACGATTTTTGAAAGCGTTGGGGGGTCCGTCAGACACGAAACCCTGAAGGCAGGTGATTTGCGTGAACGTTATCTCGACCGTCTGGCCGAGCGAAAGGACGCGCTGACCAAACTGTGCCGGGCGACAGGCTGGCAATTGGGTCAGCATCATACCGGAGATAGTGCGCAAGCGGCTCTGTTATGGCTCTATCGGGCCCTGGACGGGGGTGCGCGATGACGGTTCTTGCAGGGATCGGCTTTACGGCGCCGTGGATTTTGCTGGGTCTTCTGACCCTACCTATCCTGTGGCTCATCCTGCGTGCAGTCCCGCCTGCACCAATCCGTCGGCTGTTCCCGGCGGTTACGCTTCTGTTGGGTCTGAAAGACGACGAAAGCGTTTCCGACCGTACCCCGTGGTGGCTGTTGCTTCTGCGCATGCTGGCCGCTGCAGCAATCATCATCGGCTTGGCAGGGCCTGTCCTGAACCCATCGCGCGATGAAACCGGATCTGGGCCTTTGCTGCTGGTGCTGGATGCCAGCTGGGCCGGGGCCACACGCTGGTCTGCAACACTCGATCAGATCGACGCACAACTGACCGAGGCTGGTCGCGCGGGCCGGCCCGTATCGATCCTAAGCCTGACCGAACCCGAGCCACCCGTGTTTCAGGCCGCCGAGTCCTGGCGTGGACGTTTGCCGGGGCTGATCCCGATGCCGTGGCAACCCACGGAAGAGCAACTTGGCCAAGCCATTGAAATGCTTGAACAGGTCGAAGGTGGATTTGATACGCATTGGTTCAGTGATCGACTGTCCTACACAACACATGATCAGGTTCTGGCAGCTCTGCAATCGCGTGGAGACGTCACGGTATATCAGTCCCAGTCTCCAGTTATGGCTGTTTTACCCGCAACCTATCAGGACGGTGTGATCCAGCTGACTGTGCAGCGGTCAGAGCTTGGTCCGGCAAGCAATGTCACTGTGCTGGCCCAGGGGCGCGACCCTGCAGGTGCCATGCGTGTTCTTCAATCAACCGAAGTTGAGTTTGAAAGCGGCGCAACGCTGGCTCAGGTCGATCTGGCCCTTCCATCGGAGCTGCGCGCTCGGATTACCCGGTTTGAGATTCAGGGACAGAGGTCTGCAGGTACCGTCACGCTGACGGATGATAGTCTGCGCCGGCGCGAGGTAGCCCTGATTGTAGGGTCTTTGAACCGCGAAGGGCTCGAGCTGTTGTCTCCGCTGCATTATCTGACACAGGTCCTGATCCCGACTGCTGATTTTGTCGAGGGCGGGCTGTTGGAGGTTCTGCCTGCCAATCCGGACGTGATTGTGCTGGCGGATGTGGCCAAACTGTCCGACGCCGAAGAGAGCGGATTGGTTGAATGGGTTGAGCAAGGCGGATTGCTTCTGCGTTTCGCCGGGCCGCGTATGGCCGCAAGCGATCTGGGCCGAGACGAAGAGGATACGCTGTTGCCGGTGCGCCTGCGCAGCGGTGGCCGATCAGTCGGTGGCGCGATGAGTTGGGGAGAAGCCAAGGGACTGGCACCCTTTACCGAGGGCTCTCCGTTCTACGGTTTGCAGATTCCGGAAGATGTGTCTGTCACGACGCAGGTTATGGCGCAACCAGACCCTAATCTGGCGGATCGCGTCATCGCTTCGCTGTCTGACGGAACGCCATTGGTGACACGCAAAGCGTTGGGATTGGGTCAGGTAGTCCTGTTCCACGTCACAGCAGACGCCGAATGGTCAAGCTTGCCTCTGTCGGGATTGTTTGTCGAAATGCTCGACCGTCTTGCCGTCGCCTCAGCCGCCAAATCGCGGCAGGAGACGCAGCTGCAGGGCACGACATGGGAGCCAATCCAAATCCTTGATGGGTTCGGCAGCCTGTCAGATGCAGGCAACCTTAGTGGCGTCGACGGGGTTGAACTGGTGTCCGGAAAAATTGGGCCTGATCTGCGCCCGGGGCTATATGAAAGCGGTAAACAGAAGCTCGCGCTGAATGTTCTGTCTGAAGAGGATGTTCTGGAACCGATTGTCTGGCCCTCAGATGTCCCGATCAAAGGACAGGAAATCAGTACCGAAACCCCGGTCGGAGGCATCTTACTGAGCCTCGCATTGCTATTACTGACAGTAGACGTGATTGCCTCGCTTGCTCTGTCGGGCCGTTTGGGATTGGCACGCGCCGCCGCTGTTGCGCTGGGCGCACTTTTCCTCGTGCCCGAAGCATATGCACAAACAGCTCAGGAGAACGCGTTCGCAGTTGAGTCCACACAGGAATTGGTGCTGGCGCATGTTCTGACCGGAAACACGCAAGTGGATGATGTTGCACAAGCGGGAATGCGCGGGCTTGCGCAGACTTTGTACTACCGCACATCTGTCGAGCCTGCCCAACCAATCGGTGTGGATCTTGAGCAGGATGAGCTTGCCTTCTTTCCGCTACTCTACTGGCCGATCACGCCTGACCAGCCGCAACCTTCGGCCGAGGCTTATGCTAAGCTCAACAATTACCTGCGGTCGGGTGGGATGATCCTGTTTGATACGCGTGATGCTGATATTGCCGGATTTGGTGCCTCAAGCCCGAACGGTCGTAAACTGCAACAGCTGGCTGCACCCTTGAATATCCCAGCATTAGAGCCTGTTCCGCGTGACCACGTGCTGACCCGTGCATTCTACCTGTTGCAGGACTTTCCGGGGCGTTATTCCGGCACCGAGGTCTGGGTCGAGGCGGCTCCTCTGGACGCTGAGCAGATCGAGGGGATGCCTTTCCGCAATCTCAACGACAATGTCACTCCGATCGTTATTGGCGGCAACGACTGGGCCAGCGCTTGGGCTGTGGATCGTAATGGCCAGTCCCTGTTGCCGGTGGGTCGCGGGTATGCGGGTGAAAGACAGCGAGAACTTGCAAATCGCTTTGGTGTCAATCTGGTGATGCATGTGCTGACCGGGAACTACAAATCCGATCAGGTGCACGTGCCCGCCCTTCTGGACAGGTTGGGACAATGACCGGAACAGTTATATTCGACCCGCTGATCCCCTGGCCGGTTCTGGCCATCGTCGCTGCGATTGCTGTCTCCGGCGTCATTCTAGCCCTATGGCGTGGTCTGTCGGGTTGGGCATTGCGCGGGCTAGCGACTCTGGTCGTGATCGCGGCGCTATCCGGGCCGGTCTATCAGATCGAAGACCGCGCACCGCTGACCGATATCGTTCTGATGATCGAGGATGAAAGCGCCAGCCAAACCCTCTCGGATCGGGCAGACCAGACTGCACAGGCTGCCGAGGAACTGGCCGCCGAAATCGAATCTCGCGAAAACACGGAGCTGCGCCGCATCCGCGTGGGCGACAGCGATGGGGATGAAGGAACGCAGGTGATGGCGGCGCTGAACGAAGCGCTGGCCGAAGAACCACGTGCCCGTGTTGCAGGGGTTCTGGTGGTTTCAGATGGTATCGTGCATGACGCTGATCAGGCCCCTGATCTTCCCGCACCGATGCATCTTTTGCAGACAGGTCGTGATACGGATTGGGATCGCCGCCTGATCGTGCGCAATGCACCTGCTTTCGCGATTATCGGCGAACCTGTCACCCTGACCCTTCGGGTTGAAGACAGTGGTGCATCACCCGCTGGTGCGACGACCGCCCCCCTTGAGATCTCGGTGGATGGCGGCGCGCCCGAGCAATTCAATATTCCCATCGGCGTCGACGTTGAATTGCCAATCACACTGCCCCACGGAGGGCGCAATGTCATTCAGTTCACGGTTCCCGAGGCAGAAGGTGAGCTGACCGAGCGCAACAACACCGCCCTGATTCAAATGAATGGCGTGCGTGATCGGTTGCGCGTTCTGCTGGTCTCGGGTGAGCCGCATCCGGGTGGCCGCACATGGCGTAACCTGCTGAAATCGGACAGCTCGGTCGACCTTGTACATTTCACCATTTTGCGGCCACCGGAAAAGCAGGATGGTGTGCCGGTCGATGAGCTTTCGCTGATCGCCTTCCCAACGCGTGAGCTGTTTCTTGAAAAGATCAACGATTTCGACCTGATCATCTTTGATCGCTACAAGCGGCGGGGCATCCTGCCGGCAATCTATCTGGATAATGTCACCAATTATATCAACGAAGGTGGTGCGGTTTTGATCGCCGCCGGGCCGGATTTCGCAACCGCCGACAGTATCTTCCGATCTCCTCTGGCGCCTATCCTGCCCGCCCAGCCCACGGCGCGGGTGATTGAAGAGCGTTATGTCCCGATGGTGACTGAACTGGGGGAACGTCATCCCGTCACCTCCAACCTCGGCAACCCTGACGAATGGGGGGCATGGTTGCGGCAGATCGATGTGAAACACCGTTCGGGCGAGTTGCTGATGACCGGACTGGATGATCGCCCATTGCTTGTGCTGGATCGTGTGGGCGAGGGGCGTGTGGCCATGCTTGCATCGGATCATGCCTGGCTCTGGAGCCGGGGTTTCGAGGGTGGTGGGCCGCAGCTGGAATTGCTGCGCAGGCTGGCTCATTGGATGATGAAGGAGCCCGAGCTTGAAGAAGAGGCGCTGTGGGCTGAGGCAAATGGCCAATCCATGCGCATCATCCGCCAGACGCTGAATGTTGAGGTCGGTCCGGTTACCGTGACCCGGCCAATTGGCGATACGCTTGAGATCACGCTTGAGGAGATATCCCCGGGACGGTTTGAGGCGCAGTACTTTGGCCCCGAAATCGGCCTCTACCGCCTGCAGGAAGGGGAACATTCCGCGGTTATCGGTCTCGGCCCCGCAGCTCCGAAAGAGTTCGAGCGTACAATCGCGACAGGAGAGATTCTGGAACCTGCTTTAGCGCAGATGCGGGGTGGCGTTATCCGCCTTGAGGAAGGATTACCCTCGATCCGCAATGTACGCGCCGGACGTCCTGCTGCAGGTCGGGGCTGGATTGGTCTGACACCACGCAATGCATATGAAACCCGTGATGTGACGCAGGCCGGTCTGCTGCCACCATGGCTGGTTCTGTTGCTGGCTGGCGGTTTCCTTCTGGCCGGTTGGCTGCGCGAGGGTCGCCGATAGGCTATTCGAAACTCACGCTTACTGTGGGGTTGCCGGGCAGACCGTCATAGGTCACCGATGCGCCGCCATTGGCTTTGGCTGGCGGAAACAATGGCCCGAATGATCCGACCGAAATCAGGTCACCAGGTTTGAACTCGATACCTTTTGACATCAGCCAAAGGGCGGCGTTCGCCGGATGGCCCATGACCGCTGCGCCTGGGGCCTGCGCCAGAACTTCACCATCTGCCGCACTGAGTGTCACAGTCATGTTCTGAAGTGCCTGTGACATCGCCGCCGGATCGGAAACCGGAATATCAGACCCTAATATGCCCAATTTTGGCGCTACGCCGATCGCGGTCAGCGTGACTGGCGTGATCGGTTCACCCTCGGCCAACGTCAGATCGGGCAATTCGATGAAGGGGCGGACCGAACTAATATGGGCCATCACCTCTTCGGGTGTGTCTGCTTTATTGATGGCTGCATCACCAACGACGAGGATCAGATCGGCTTCGAATACGGCGCGCGCGCCCCATTGGATTGGGACGGTTGCGCCGTCCTCCAACATCATGTCACGAAACAGAACGCCCTGTACCGGCTCTGACGCCCCAAACCGTTCTTGCGCAGGTTTGCTCGTCAGCCCGGCCTTGTACCCGACGACCGGGCCAAGATGCGGCTCCATCGCGGTGACCAGTTTGGCCTGAGTACAAAGCGCGTCGTCCATGGTTCCATCGGGAACAAGCGCCGAAGTTGCGGTGTTGGAGAGATAGTCCTGCACAAAGCCTGCGATCTCGGCATTTGATGCACAATCTGCTGAGGCCTGCGATGCCAGGACTGCAGCGAGTAACAATGATGAACAGCGCATTTAAGGCACCCTTTCACTCAATTTGAATCGAAACCCGGTCGGATTGTCCTTGCGCATCAACAACAACCAGCGAAGCGAAGCCGCGACCGGGGTTGGGGATTTCAAACTCTCGCTGGCGTTGTCCCGTCAGGATCGGCATCCCGTCAGCAAGGACTGAAAATGGACGCGAGCCACCGCGCAGTTTGATGGTAAGCGTGTCACTATGTGTCTCTAATACGGCACCATCAGGGGGAAACAACACCTGTGGTGCGGCTGCATTATCAGCAAAAGCAGCCGAGCGCGGCCGGAATCTCTGCAGCGGAGTGGGCAATTCAGCGGCGCCCACAATCAAGGTCGAAGGGGGTGGAGGCGCGAGCGGTTCAAAATCCGGTTTAAGGCGCCCAAAAGCCTCGAACAGCAATGGCGCGGCCAGTTCACCACCAAAGGCTCCGGGCACCGGCGTGCCATCCGCCCGTCCCAGCCAGACACCAACGACATGTCGCCCGTCATATCCAATGGCCCAAGCATCCCGATGTCCGTAAGAGGTGCCGGTTTTGTAAGCCAGCACGCCAGGAGGAGCCCCGGGAGGCGGGTTTAGGCCCGACAGGATGTTCCCGATCTGCCAGGCGGCTGGTTCTGTCAGAATCCGGTGGGTCTGTAATTGCTCGCTCAATTCCAGATGATACAGAACGGGGCCTTCCCCTCCTGCCGCCATTGCCGCGTAGAGTTGAACAAGATCTTGAAGGCTGAGGCCAATGCCGCCCAGAGAAATGGCAAGGCCCGGTGTCCCGCCCGGTAGTTTTGGCGTGGTTCTGGCTTTCCGCAGAGCATCCATGACGCGGGCCGGACCCAACTCGTGTGTCAAGCGGATGACGGGGATGTTCAGAGACAGCTGCAGCGCCTCGCGTATACGTATCTCACCCCGGAACACACCGTCAAAATTGCGCGGGGCGTAGCGCCCGAACATGACCGGGCTGTCGCTGATCAGGGTCTCGGGATGCGCAAGCCCCTGATCGAAGGCAAGGCCGTAGACCAGAGGTTTCAAGGTTGATCCCGGCGAACGCAGCGCTTGGGTCATGTCGACAAATCCCTGACGGGCATCCGCATACCCTGCCGAGCCGACCGAGGCGAGGATTTCACCGCTGTAATGGTCCGCCACAATCAGCGCGCCTGAAACACGTGGCCCCGCACCTGCTGCCGTTCGTGCAACAAGCGGTTCCAGCTGAGCTTGCAGCGCTGCATCCAAGGTCAGGTCATGGGCCGTCACCTCGGGGTTTTGACGACGAACTCGATCCGTCAGATGTGCTGCCAGTTGTGGAAACGGACGCATCCGCTGGGGAACTGGCTCGGATGACGCCGCCTGCGCCTCAGATCGGTTCAGAACACCTTGTCTTTCCATGCGATGCAGAACCCGGTCACGCGATGCTCGGGCGGTTTCTGGTTTTCGATCTGGTCTGCGTGCCTCGGGTGATTGTGGCAGCGCCACCAGCAAAGCAGCCTGCGCGGGTGTGAGACGGACAGGATCTTTGCCGAACCAGGCGCGCGATCCCGCGCGAATCCCTTCGAGGTTGCCACCATAGGGGGCGTGGGTCAGATAGAGGGTCAGAATCTGCTCTTTGTTCAGACGCTGCTCCAAGGCCAATGCGACTCTAATCTGGCGGATTTTGCCACGCCAGCGTCCAGTTGTGCCATCCTCGAGCAATCGTGCAACCTGCATGGTCAACGTTGATCCGCCCGAAACAGTACGGCCGTTCCACAGCGCTTGCCCGGTTGCACGCAACATCGCCAAAGGATCGACGCCTGAATGGGTCCAGAACCTTTTGTCCTCGTACCGAACCAGCATATCGACAAAATCGCGATCCACTGATCCGGGGTGCAGGCGCCAGATGCCGTCCTCGACCGGAAAGGCCCGAAGCAGGTTGCCATTCCGGTCGCGCATCTCAACCGAACTTTCTGCGAGGATCGGCGGCAATATGGTCGCGTTCACCCAATCGCTCAGCCGATCTCGGGTAAAGGCAGTCAAGTAGAGCAGCCCCGCGAGACACAGCAGTAATCTGGTTGCCTTAGGCATCGACCCATCCTTCCCAGAGTTGGGGATAGTGAGTTACGAAGCCGGACGAATGAACCTGCAGATCAGCCTCAAAATTCGTCGAAGAATACCGGACCAGTTCTTGCGAACGGCAACTGTAAATCTGGTCAAGCTGAGCGATCGAAGCGAGATCAGGCTTCAGCCAGGCTGCCTTAACGGGCGCGCTCGCAGTATTCCTCAGACCCAGCCGACGCAGTGGCAAGAGATTGGTGGCTGGCGTGAAGCTCAGGTCAAGATCGATGCAGTCGGCGGTGTTTTCCTGCAGTTTATCATTCAGAAACCAGCCCTCGGCAGTTCGATGAAGACGCAAGGCGATATCGCGGCCACCAAACTCACCCCCAACATCCGCAGACAGGCTATGCCAGTCAGGATCGCAGCGTACATCATAGGTCAGGCAATGATCGATGCTGCCATCGTGCCAGATTGCCTGCCCGACCAGAATCCAGCCACTGTCCAGCTGAGACAGGGTGCAGCGGTCCGTGCCCTGCTGATCCAGCCGCCGCCAATGGGCTGTGGCGATGGCTGCCCGGCCTGTCATTTCACTTCGACCCGGCCTGTATCCGTCCGGGCACGGTTCTGGGGCCGATACATATCCTCAACCGATGCGGCGGGATGATGGAACTCACCCGGGGTGACCGCTCGCGCAATATAGGCCAATGTCACGGGCTGGCGGCCAAAGGCGTCAACAGCGGCAAGGAACCTGTCTGAACGGAACTCGGTATGCGTCGCCTCGGACAGGTTCAGCCAGTCCAGTGAACGCACATCGCCCGAGCGCAACAGGTTGGGGTTGTCGATCTCGATGCCTGCGGCCAGTGGATCATCAATCATCAGCCGTGCACCGCCATTTTCAAACGATGTGACAGTCAGGACAGTGACAAACCGATCGCCGACCACAAACTCACCCGCATTCAGCGGCTCGCCTTCCATCGAGTAATATTGACGGTCGATGGCATAGCCCGTCCCGCCAGCTTCGGGCGCGATTTCAGGGATACCTGATACCGTCATCGTGATGTCGGTTGTTTCACCATCTGCTGCGGTGATGTTCAGAACATCATCCGATCCGGTTTCAAGAACCTGAACGAACGGCCCATCAACGGCTGAACCGTTGACTCGCAGCCCGGATTGCTCGGGGGTTGAGATCAGTGCATGCGCGGCAAGCAGGGACCAAGCCGCCTCTTGCGTCGAACGGTAAGTCCGCCCGGCGCTGACCCGCTGGATCAGGGCATCCCGGTCGATGACCTCACTGCCGGCATCAACCGCGAGTGTCAGCAGACCCGCCGCATCCCGCAGGTTTGTGCCGTAGTCAGCCCGCCAAGTATATTGGTTTTGTGCTGGGCGCTGGGCCAGCATCTGTGCTGCCCGGCTGAACATCGCATCCGCCCGGGTCTGATCCCCGTACGAGGCCAGTGCCGATCCAAGCTGTGCAGCGGCCAGTGGGGTATCAAATGCGTCGCCCTTGACGTCCGCGTAATAGCGCAGATCGCCCATCGAGGCCGCACCTGCCCGCGCCAACACCATCAGCGCATAGGCGATATCCTGACCGCCTTCATCGAAATCAGGGGCATAGTTGATGCGATTGCGCAGGTTATCCATTGCCTGTGCAAAGGCCCGGTCCGGAACCTCATGACCCTGCGCACGCGCGCGCGACAGGAAGTCGGTGACATAGGCATCCAGCCAAAAATCACCGCTTTCAGCCCGCCACAATCCGAACGCACCGTTGGAGGCCTGACGCGTCATGACGCTGCGGATCGAGTCGTTGATGCGTTTGTCGACCTGAGGCCCATTACCCAGCCCTGAGGCCTGTGCGACCGAAGACAGATACAGCAGTGGCAGCGCCTTACTGGTGATCTGTTCGGTGCAGCCATATGGATATCGGTTTAATTGATCCAGCAGGCCCGGAGTGTCGAACTTGGCCAGAGGACCGGCGGATAGTATGGCCCCGGCCGTACCTGGTTGAAACCCTTCGAACACATCTTGCGAGAACAGAAAGCTTTCCCCGGATCCAAGCGAAAACCGCCGTGTCAGAGCCACAACCGGGTCATTCGCACGAACAGGCATCCGCAAGGTCTGCGACAAATCCCGACCATCCGGAGTGGTGATCGAAACGCTGATTTCAGGGTCGCCGACCGCGTTCGCGCGGATCGGGACCTCAAAAACGGCTTTGCCACCGGTATCCAGTGTGAAGGTGCCGGGCGCAGTTCCAAGTTCAAGTCCGTTTGAAGCTGCCAGACCCAGCGCCATTTCACCGGCAGGACCATCTGCATGTATGATTTCCAGCAACATCCGGCTTTGATCGCCGGGGGCGAGGAAACGCGGCAGGCTGGCAGTGACAACGACCGGGTCGCGAACAATCATCTCGGCCTCAGCCTGCCCCACCGCAGATTTGGACCAGGCAACTGCCATCAGCCGTACGGTACCATTGAAGGCGGGTAACGGGATATCGATCACGGCTTCACCGTTTGCGTTCACCTGAACCGGTCCGCTGAAAACTGCCATCAGATCCTGCGTCGGAGGAGGTGATTGGCGCCGCATCCCGGCATCGTTGTCACCACCCGATCGAATGGTTCCCATTGCGCCGTTCATGCCATCAATCAGGCGGCCGTATACGTCACGCAGTTCGACACCCAAACGGCGTTGCCCGAAATAGTATCCCTGCGGGTTAGGGCTCTTGAAACCGGTGAGGTTCAGGATGCCGACATCTACCGCTGCGACTGTCAGCCAGACAGGATCACCTTTGGTGTAGTTTTCGACTTTGACGTGGGCTTCTTGCGTGTGTCGGGGCGCGCTGACCTCGGGCACGTCGATACTGACATTCAGCTTGCGAACTCCCGGATCGATGGTGGCATGTGCCACACCCATCGAGCGGGCTGGATTTTGCCCGGCGGTGACATCCATGGGGCGGATGACCGTCGCCGTGACGTAGGCGCCAGTGCCCCAATCTTCGGTGATCTCCAGTGGGATCACGCTTTCACCCTCTGGGACGTTTATCATCCGGCGGTGTATCAGCCGGTTTGACAGGACCTCGATCTGTGCGATGCCTGCCATGCGCGGTACGATCCGCAATTGTGCCGTTTCCCCCGGGCGATAGCTGTCGCGATCCAGCGACATTTCCAGCCGATCTGGTGAGGTCGAAGCATCTACGGCCTGGTACCAGCCCGCATAAAAATCGACAGCCGATTCTGCATAAGTGCCATCCACGCGCTGTACGACCAGTTCGTATCGACCCCAGTCGACCGGCTGGTTCAGCGTCAATGGCTCAGACGTGAAATCAACCTCACCCGTCGCCACGCGGGTACGTCGGGTGGTTGGTTCCCAATTCCAGTTTCCATAGAGCTGATACCATTGATAGCGTGTTTCGACCCGGTTCAGTGTCCAGCGCAGTCGCATTGGATTGGGTGAAAGATCAGGGGACAACCCGACGATCTCGAAGGATGCCTCTGTGCCCTCAGCGATCACGCCATCAAACATGGGTTTGATGCCAATTACCGATTGGGGCGGCAGGACGGGCGCAGTGAGGCGACGTTCGACCGGGCGGCCTGATCCATCCGCCAAACGGGCAACAACCGTTGCCTCTATTGGTTTTCCTTCAGTCTCTAAATCGGGGATTTCAATCGGAATCGTGGCGAGGCCTGCAGCATCAGTACGTGCATCTCCGAAGTAACTGCTTTTGGTTGAAATCTCGGCATCATAGCGACCAAAACGGTATCCATCATAGCCGGGAACGGTTTCAGCAGGGCGCGCAATCACCTGTCCGTCGATGGTCAGGTTGGAACCCGGCGCACCAAACAGATAACGGGCATCAATATTCAGCGGCGGCGAGTCGCCCGGACGTAGGGGTGCATTTTGCAGGGTAAGTTCAAAGTCGATGCGTTCAGGCAGAAAATCTTCGACCAGAACGGTTTCACGCGCTAGCGCCTCACCCTTTGGGTCCGACTTAATCTCGATCCGCCATGCACCACGCGGAACATCCGCTGCAACGGTCAGCGCAAAGACATGCCCCCCAGCCACGCCGCCATCCGAGACGACGCGTCGATATTCAACCCCGTCAGGTCGATGCAGGATCGCGGTCAGCGGCAGACCTTCAATCGCTTGTGCCGTACCATCGCGCGACAGGGCTGTGACATGGATTGTCTCACCTGCGCGATAAGCGCCGCGATCGGTGGTCAGGAAAACATCCACCGGACCGGCGGGCGCACGTCCCTCGACGCCACGATCCGATAAATCAAAGGCGGGATCGGTCAGGGACAAAAAGCTGAAATCTGCATCACCATCCGTTGCCATGACCAACGCAGGCGCGCTCGCCCCGGTTCCGCGGGTCAGACCGGGATCAAAACGCGCATACCCTTGGGCATCTGTCTGGGCGGTTGCGATCACTGCGTTGGCGTTGGACACAAGCGATACGTCGATACCCTCACGTGGCTCTGCATTATGAAGCCCGCGAACGGTGACATGCAGACCATCGGTGCCAAGCGCTGTGCTGATTCCCAGATCGGACAGAACAAACCACTGGGTCGCCCCCGGATCATCATATGGATCCGCCCCCGGAACCCGAGCAGTCAGAGAATATATGCCTGCCGGCTGCTCTGCGATCGCCTCGGCCATAGGCAGGCGGGCGGTCATGTCCTGGTTCAGCTCTGAAGCGACCTGCGCACTACCAGTCCAGATCTCTTCGGCGATTTCGTCCGAGAACTCCTCTTCTTCCCATTGGCTAAGCGGGCGGCCAAAGAAATCCTGTTGCACGGAACGCAGCAGATTACGGTCGCTGACCCGGCGCAATGTCAGATCCAATGTTGTGGTGTTCACTGTCTCGACCGGCAAAGCGGCGTCTGCGGATTTTGGCAGCACATAGCTGCGACCCGGAAACCGGACCGACGGCGCACGATCGCGTACATAATGCGTCAGCTCCACATCGCGGTTCAGGGTTTCGCCGGATGCAGAAGGCAGACCTTGTCGGAGGGTCATGCGATAGCGCTTGCCGTGTTCAACGCCGTCAACACAGAGCTGAGACCCATCGGCTTGTACCACCAACCCGTCATCATTGCGTTGTACGAAGGGGTCGTAGTCAACGCCCGCTTTGATCAGTTTTTCTGAAAACTCGACACAGATGCGGGGTGCAGCAGCGTTGCTTTCGACACTGCTGTCGACAACGCGGAACCCGTATTTCCCGATCGCATCGGTCAGCGCCGCCAGCACATCCTCGCGCGGCTGGACCTGTTCGGCCAGCCTCAGGGCAGGGATCATATCCCGCCCGCGTTCGCTTTCTTCAAGCGCATTTGCCATCATCATAAGCGCGGCGATCTGTGTTCCGGGGTTTTCGGCACGCAGGTACCCGTTGATCGACGCGTTCAGCGCACGCTTCCTCATGTCTCGCTTTTCATTCCAGCCAGACGGTGAAATGGCCAATAGCAATCGGGCGTATTCGACCCAGAGATCGGGCGCATCGCTAAGCGAAACTGCAATACCGGTCCATTGCATCGCCTGTGTTGCATTGCCGGCACTTCTTGCGGCATCCAGTACAGCATTCAGATCTTGTCCACCTGCGGTGTGAAGAAAACCCAGATCCCGGGATTGTTGGCCAGCGCTTTCAAGATCGGATGGGCGCAGAAACCCAAGAGCTTCGGCGCGCGTTCTCGCCAATGTTAGGGTCTGTTCTGACGTCGAGATCTTTTGGGCGGACAACGCGCCTTCGTAAGGTTCCTGACGGTTTACTCCGCTCTTGGGGAAACAGGCATCTGAACGGGTATTGTAGGTAAATGCAGTACAGTTTGCGTTGGCCGAACAGGCCTGAATGCACGATTTCAAATCGGTATCGAACAGCGCATCCAGATCCGAGCCATAAAAGTCCGCATCCCGTGTGGTGATATAGCGGAACTCTGGCGCCGAAGACTGGGCCTGAACCAGAGCAGTTTGCAGAAAAATTGATAGAAAAGAAGCAATTGAAGTCAAAACAAAGCGGCGCATCACGACCTCCTATTTGGCAAGATCGTCGCATGAGCGCCCTTTCCATTGCAACGGCTTAAACACTTTTTCACGCTCTGCCGGAATGCTGTCTTCAGACTGACCCGGGATAAGACAGATGAGTCTTGCAGACAAACTTGCAAAAGAACGGCGCGCCAGATTGGCGGCAGAGCGATTGCTTGACCTCAAGCAGGCAGAATTGTCTGCAGCAAATCGCAAACTGGGCCGTCACGCCATGGCACTGACACGGCAAATAGGCGAAACGCAGGCCGAAGTGGCAACCGTTCGGGATGAAAACGAAAAGGTCAAATCCGACCTGACAGTTGCAAACGCCAAGATCGAAGTCGCCGAGCGCCGATTGTGGCATTCGATTCAGACCATACAGGACGGGTTTGCCTTTTTTGACGGCGATAGCCGGTTGATTGGCGCCAACACCGCATATCTGAGCGTGTTCGAGGGGTTGGAAGAGGTCGCGCCTGGTATCGCCTATACTCGAATGCTTGAACTTATGACGCGTGAGGGCATTGTTGATATCGGCTCGGAACCAGTTGAGGAATGGCAGACCAGAATGCTGGCGCGCTGGGCGCGGACAAACCCGCCACCCATCGTTATTCAACTGTGGAACGGTCAATACATCAAGTTGATCGATCAGCGCGGGCAGGGCGGCGATGTAGTGAGCCTTGCCCTGAACATCACATCTTCGGTCCGGCATGAGGCCGAGTTGAACGCCGCGCGCGAACGGGCTGAGGCCGCCAACCGGGCAAAGTCAGCTTTTCTGGCCAACATGAGCCACGAAATCCGGACACCGATGAACGGGATCGTCGGGATGACAGAGTTGCTGACCGAAACACCTCTGGGTGAGGAGCAGCGCCTCTATGTCAACACGATCCGAAACTCGGGTGAGGCATTGCTGGTCATTATCAATGATGTTCTTGATTACTCCAAGATCGAAGCGGACAAGCTGACCCTGCATCCCGAACAGTTTGATCTGGAGCGTTGTATTCTTGAAGTGGCGATGTTGCTTCAGCCCAGCGTTCGGGACAAAGGGCTGACGCTGCTGGTCGATTACGATCTGTTTCTGCCCACTTTGTTTGTCGGCGATCCGGGCAGGGTTCGACAGATATTGACCAATCTGGTGGGCAATGCGGTCAAGTTTACCTCGCACGGGCATGTCCTGATCCGTGTGACTGGTGTTCCCAACGCTGAGGCGCAGACCTGCGACATTCACATCGCGATCGAAGATACCGGGATCGGCATTGAGGCAGAAAAGATCAGCCACATTTTTGGCGAGTTCAATCAGGTAGAAAATGAAAAGAACCGCGAATTCGAAGGCACCGGACTTGGGCTGGCCATCACCAAACGCCTGATCACGATGATGGGCGGAACGGTCTGGGTCGAAAGTGATTTGGGTGAGGGATCATGTTTTGGCTTCCGGGTAACCCTGCCCACAGCCGAGGGGCCTCAACCCGCACCACCTGATCTGGCGGATCGTTTGAAACATGTCCTGGTGGTCGAAGATCTTGCCGCCAATCGGGCCATCCTCAGCAAGCAGCTGCGCAGGCTGGGGTCCAGGGTGACGGTTTGTGAAACCGGGGCTGAGGCGCTAGCGCGTGTGGATGACACGGTCGACCTGCTTTTGTGCGACCATGATCTGCCAGACATGGATGGGCTGGAGCTTGCTGCAACCTTAAGCGATCGTGGCTGGGTCGACCTTCCTATCGTTGTGATGTCAGCCAATCCGGGCATGATACACGCCGATCCTGCGCATCGCCTGATTGAAGGTGTGTTGCAAAAGCCCATTCCCCGGGCCGAGCTTTACACGCGCCTGATGGCTCTTGGGACATCGACATTTGAACCGACTGAACTCAACATTCTAGAAACAGAGGTGGCTTTGTCACCACGCACATCAGAAGCGCAGAGATTGATGCGTGTGCTGGCGGCCGAGGACAACCGTACCAATCAGTTGATTCTCAAAAAGATGACCAAGGATCTGAACATCGACCTGAAATTCGTATCTAACGGGCTGGAAGCAGTTGATGCTTTCGGTGATTTTGACCCCGATCTGATATTCATGGACATCTCGATGCCTGGAATGGATGGCAAGCAAGCGACAGGTGAAATTCGACGGCAAGAGATTGGGACGGGGCGGCACGTTCCTATCGTTGCGCTAACGGCTCATGCGATGGCCGGCGATGATCAGGGCATTCTTGCTGCAGGTCTTGATCACTATCTTACCAAACCGCTGCATAAGAAGCTGATCTGTGACATGATCTCAAGCCATTGCCCGGCAGACGCCAGGCCCGTCCTTGTCGATCCTGTGGGGGATGAATAGGTTCACTGAATGAATGACGATCGAAGTTTCCGCCCCCGTGCATTAGGTGAGATTGCAATACGTTGCGCCGACATGGGCGCGATGGTGAAATTCTACGAGCATGTGATCGGACTCGAGCGTTTGAGCGGAGATCACAACAGCGCCATCACCTTCTTTCGAATTGCCGAAGGGTTCGGTGGGCATACCCAGGTTCTGGCCCTGTTTCACCATACTGCAGCACCGCGACCGGGGCTGCATCCGACCGGGGCGGATCGGCCGGTGACCGGAGGTGCATCTGCTCTGCATCACATCGCATTGTCGCTGCCGTTTCATGAGCAGGATGTGGTGATGCGCTGGTATGACGAAATCGAGCAGCCTTATCGCGTAGAGGAATTCGGCTGGATCGGTTGGCGGGGAATATTTACCGAAGATCCAGAAGGCAACACAGTCGAACTGGTTGCCTATGACCCGTCGATGCTGGATCAGGCCTGATAAGGGCGCACAAAGACCGGTTTGTCTTCTTGTGACAACTCGGGGCGATATTCATAGCCTCCGGTGTCGAAATCCAACAAGCCTTTGGTATCGGTCAAACGGTGTTGAATGACATAGCGCGCCATCGCTCCGCGTGCTTTCTTGGCAAAGAAACTTACAATCTTGGGGGTGCCGCCTTTGTCTTCCATGAATACAGGTGTGATGACCCTCAATTTCAGCGCTTTGGGGTCTACTGCACCGAAATATTCCTGGCTGGCGCAGTTCACCAATACATCCGATCCGATCTCTGCGCCTTGCGTGTTCAGCGCTTTGCTTAGCTGATCGCGCCAGTACTCATACAGGTTCTTACCGCGCCGGGTTTTCAGCTTACTGCCCATTTCCAGTCGATACGCCTGAATCGCATCCAGCGGGCGCAGCACGCCATAAAGCCCGGATAGAATGCGCAGATGATCTTGCGCCCACGCCATTTCATCAGCATCCAGCGAAGCAGCCTCCAAACCCTGATAGGTGTCACCGGCAAACGCCAGTGCAGCGGGTCTTGTGATACTTGCTTCGGGGGTATCCGAAAACGCGCGATACCTGTCGCGATTCAGGCGGGCCAGATCGTCGCTCAGATCCATCAGCTTTTTCAGGTCACCGAGGGTCAGGTTACGAGCTGTTTTTGAAAGGCGAATGGCATCATCCTGAAAGGCGGGTTGCGTCGCCTCGACATCACGTTCAGCCCAGTCCAGCCGCTTGGCCGGGGAAATCACTACCAGCATATCCGCCCTCGTTCTCGCCTGTTCGGAGTGTATCTAGCTTGCCATCTGCAGCACGTCCAGAAACGCTGCGCCAAAACGTTCTGCACGACGTTCGCCCAACAGCTGCTCCAAAGCGCGGGCGTCGCCGCTGCGCATTTGCGCAATCTTGGCCAGCTGCGAAGCGGAACAGGTCAATGGCTTGTCGATCCCGTCCGGACCTCGTGACAACTGCGACTGCACTTCAAGCAACCGATCATAGATCTCGCCCTGATCGCGTCCAGCCAGCTTGCGTCGCGATGGATGAACGGCCTCGATCGCTCCTGCGACCACCTCAAGGAACGTATCTCCGTAGCGCTCCAGCTTTTTCGCTCCAACACCACCAATCCGGGCCATGTCGTCCAGCGTCACGGGGCGTTTCTCAGCCATTTCTATCAGTGTGCGGTCGGGAAAAATGACATAGGCCGGGACCCGTGCGGATTCCGCCAGTGCGCGCCGTTTGGCCTTGAGCGCAGACAGCAGCGGTGCGTCTTCTTCGGAAACCATCATCTTGACGGCAGGGCGGCGTCCGGCTTTGCGGAGGGTGTCCTTGCGCAGGTTGATCTGTGCCTCGCCTTTCAGGATCGGTTTGGCCGCTTCGGTCATGCGTAGCGCGCCGTGGCGTTCCGGATCAGGACGCACCAGATCGTGACCCATCATCTGTCGGAAAATAGCCTGCCATTGCGGGCGCGACCATTCCTTGCCGATCCCATAGGTCGAAAGCTCATCATGGCGCCGCGCGCGGATCTTGTCGGTTTCATTGGCCAGCAGGATGTCGATTAAATGGCCCGAACCAAACCATTCCTCGGTACGCAAAATCGCGGACAAGGCCATACGAACCGGGGTGGTGCCGTCAAACACCTCGGGCGGGCTGTCGCATAGATCGCATTTACCGCAGGGCGCAGCCTGTTCGCCAAAATATCCCAGCAAGGTCTGGCGGCGGCATTCCAGCGCTTCGGCCAATCCCAGCAGGGCGTTCAGCCGCGCATGATCTGCCATACGTCGTTCCGGCGGGGCCAGCCCTTCGTCGATTTGCGAGCGGCGAAGGCGGATATCATCGGGCCCGAACAGGGTCAGGGTCTCGGCAGGTCCGCCATCACGTCCGGCACGGCCGATTTCCTGATAGTAAGCCTCGATGGATTTGGGCAGGTCGGCATGGGCGACCCAACGGATATCAGGTTTGTCGATCCCCATGCCGAAGGCCACCGTGGCGACCACGATCAGGCCGTCTTCGCGGGCAAAGCGGGTTTCGACGATGCGGCGATCTTCGGCCTCCATGCCGCCGTGATAATGGCAGGCCGAATGCCCCTCGGCACGCAGGGCCTGCGCCAGAACTTCGGTCTTGTTGCGGGTCCCGCAATAGACAATGCCGGATTGGCCTTTGCGGGCCTCGGCGAAATCGAGGATCTGTTTGCGGGGGCCATCTTTGGCGGCGAAAGCCAGGTGGATGTTAGGGCGATCGAACCCGCGCAGAAATTTGTTGGGTGCAGCGCCGTCGAACAGCTTTTCGACGATCTCGTCCTGCGTTTCGGCATCCGCTGTTGCTGTGAAAGCCGCCAAGGGCACATTTAATGCGCGGCGCAGCTCTCCGATCCGCAGGTAATCGGGGCGAAAGTCATGGCCCCACTGGCTGACGCAATGCGCCTCGTCCACGGCGATGAGGTTCACGTTGATCCGGCGGAGCATGCCTAAAGCCGACCCGGCCGCGAGGCGTTCCGGCGCCATGTAAAGCAGTTTCAGCCGCCCGGCCTCCAACGCCTCCCACACCGCATCAGTTTCTTCCGGCGTGTTGCCCGAGGTCAGCGCTCCGGCCTCGACCCCGGCCTCCTGCAACCCGCGCACTTGGTCGCGCATCAGGGCTATCAGCGGTGAGATTACCACTGTGACGCCGTCCCGCATCAAGGCAGGTAGTTGATAACACAAGGATTTGCCGCCGCCCGTCGGCATGATCGCCAGCACATTTTCGCCTGCGGTTACGGCATCGACGATCTCTTCCTGCCCGGGGCGGAAGTCGTCGAATCCAAAGACATCTCGCAGCATAGGTGCGGCGTCGAACATGCGCGGGGTGGCCCTGTTTTAAGGTTTATCTGCTCTTAAGACAGAACCATCACATACTAAGAATCTGTGAACAAGAGGTCAGTAGAAATAGACCGCATTGTTTATGAGAATGATCCGCAGCGCGTAGACACCGATCAACACCACCAACGGTGTCAGATCCAACCCACCCATATTGGGCAGAATTCGCCGGATCGGCCCGTAAACGGGCTCCAGAATACGGTTCAGGCCGTACCATATCTGCGCTACCAGCTGTTGGTGCAGGTTGAGCACCTGAAAGTTGATCAGCCAGCTCATGATCACATGGGCAAGAATGATGAACCAGACAATGTCCAGGATCAGCAACAGGATTTGGATCAGCGACAGCATGGGAACTCCGTTTTCACATTTGATGAGAGGTAAGCGCACCCGCGACAAAGAGCAAGGCTGTCCCAACAGAACGCTTGCGAAATGATCCAAAGGCCCGTCTTATAAGAACAAAGACGTTGTGGGGCAGTGATGGCAGAAATATCCAAGCGCAAGCGCATTTGGGGCTGGTGGTTTTTTGACTGGGCCAGTCAGCCGTATCACACGCTGTTGGTGACTTTTGTATTCGGTCCCTATTTCGCCGGGGTGGCAGCAGAGTACTATCTGACAGCTGGTCTGGACGGCGATGCCGCTGACGCACGGGCGCAGACGGTTTGGGCCAATTGCATGACCATCATCGGTCTGATCATCGCTTTCGGCGCCCCGTTGATGGGGGCCATGGCCGATGTATCGGGGCGGCGTATTCCTTGGATATTCGCTTTTTCGGTCATGTATGCAGTGGGGTCGGCGGCGCTGTGGTACACAATGCCCGACGGCTCGAACATGTGGCTGATGCTCTCGGCTTTCGGGGTGGGCTTTATTGGCGCGGAATATGCACTGATCTTTATCAACTCTCAGCTGCCTGATCTGGGGGATGACAACGAAGTGGGTGAGATTTCGGGATCTGGCTTTGCCTTCGGCTATTTCGGCGGCCTGATCTCACTGGCAATCATGCTGGCGCTTTTTGTCGAACAGGCCAATGGCAAGACATTGATCGGAATAGACCCGGTGTTTGGTCTCGACGCTTCGACGCAGCAGGGCACGCGTTTTGTAGGGCCCTTCACTGCTGGCTGGTTCATCCTGTTCATGGTGCCTTACTTCCTTTGGGTCCGGGATGATGCGCCAAAAGACCAAAAAGGCAGCGTGGGTGAGGCGCTAAGCATTTTGGCCAAATCCATCTCGAACTTGCGGCACCGGATCAGCCTGGCCAGCTACCTGGGTTCATCCATGTTTTATCGGGATGCTCTGAACGGGCTTTATACTTTTGGTGGCGTCTATGCGCGGCTGGTTCTGGAGTGGGACCTGATCAAGATCGGGGTCTTTGGCATCGTCAGCGTTCTGGCGGCCGCTGCCTTTTCATGGGTCGGGGGGAAACTGGACAAAAAATACGGCCCTAAACCAGTGATTTTGGTGGCCATCTGGGTTCTGATCTTTGTTTGCACAACCATCGTCTCGATGGACCGGACCCAGATTTTCGGGATCGCTTTGCCCGAGGGGTCCGGCCTGCCCGACATGGTTTTCTTTGGCTGCGGCGTTCTGATCGGCGGGATGGGCGGCATACTGCAATCTGCCAGCCGTTCGATGATGGTGCGTCATACCGACCCCAAGGCCCCGGTCGAGAGCTTTGGGCTCTATGGTCTTTCAGGCCGTGCCACTGCCTTTGCCGCGCCGATGCTTATCGGGATTGCAACAACCGTGACCGGTAGCGCAAGACTGGGGGTGTCACCTATCGTTCTGTTGTTTATTCTGGGGCTATTCCTGATGCGCTGGGTAAGACCGGAAGGGGATCAGAGCAGATGATTTTACTACGATTTTTGGCAATACTGGCAACAATCGCTTTGGCAGGCACCGCAGGGGCGCAGCCCCTCGCTAAGCAACTGTTCGGGGCACAAAAGCAAAGTTCACAGCAGAAACCGGCTGCCTTCGGCAGTTATTCGCGCGGATGTGCTGCCGGATCGGTGCAACTGGCCGAGACCGGACCGACATGGCAGGCCATGCGCCTGTCGCGCAATCGCAATTGGGGGCACCCCGATGCGATCGACTATGTGCAGGACCTCAGCAAATTCGCGGCCAAACAACCGGGCTGGAACGGTCTCTATATCGGGGATATCAGCCAGCCGCGTGGCGGGCCGATGACATCCGGACACCGCAGCCATCAGCTGGGATTGGATATCGATATATGGATGCTTCCTGGGGACAACATGCGTCTCAGCCGCAAGGCACGCGAAAACATCTCATCGATCTCGCTGCGCCGCGCCAACGGGGCATATGTGAACGGCAACTGGACCAAACAGCACCACGCCGTGCTGCGTGAGGCTGCCAAAGACAAGCGCGTAGCGCGCATCTTTGTCTTTCCAGGGGCCAAGGTGCAGATGTGTAACGATGAAAAGGGCAACCGGGCATATCTGCGTAAGATACGCCCCTGGTGGGGACATCATTATCATTTCCATGTTCGACTGAAGTGTCCCCGAGGGTCCAAGGGCTGTGTCAATCAGGACGCACCACCCAAAGGAGATGGTTGTGCCGAGGCGCAGCAATGGGTGCGTAACATCCTGAACCCACCGCCACCGGACCCCAACGCTCCAGCGCCTAAGAAACGACGCGAATACGTTCTGGCCGATTTGCCGCAGCAATGTACATCGGTTCTGCAATCCAACTGATTGCAGCGCTGCTGCTGGCGGGTTCGGTTTGGGCGGTTGAAGTTAAAACAGCCACCCCGCTCGACAGCTATGCCTGGCGTCACAATGCCGATTGGTTTGGCGGTTTCTCCGCCATCCATATCTCGGACGATGGACGCCACATGATCGCACTCAGCGACCGAGCAACCCTTGTGACTGCACAGATTGAGCGTGATGGGGACAAGATCGCCGGGATCGAGATATTGGGCCACTGGCCTGTGCTCTCGAGCAAGGGCCGTATCATGTTGGGCTGGGCCGGGGATTCCGAAGGGATTGCGATCGCTCCGGACGGGTCGTTTTACATTTCATTCGAAGGCGTCCACCGGGTTGCACATTATGCAGCGCCCGGCGCCCGGGCGCGCGTGTTGCCGCGGCCCAAGGCTTTTGAAACTCTCGATCGCAACGGGTCTTTCGAGGGGCTGGCGATTGATGACCGGGGCCGTCTTTACACCCTGACCGAAAAGAGCAGGACGGCTGAGGGAGATATTCCTGTTTATCGCTGGAACGGGCAGGCCTGGTCAACGCCGTTTGTCTTGCCTCAGCGAGGTGGGTTCCTGCCCGTGGCCGCCGATTTCGGTCCGGATGGGCGGTTCTACGTGTTGGAACGTTCGGTCTCCCTGACCGGCTTTCGTTCGCGCTTGCGCCGCTGGCAGGTCGAGGAGGACATGCCCAAATCCGAAGAGATCCTGATCGAGACCGGTACCGGGACACATGACAATCTTGAGGGATTGTCGGTTTGGCGCGACCCTCAGGGGCGGTTACGTGCCACGATGATATCGGATGACAACTTTCTGGTTTTACAGCGTACGGAGTTGGTTGAGTATCTGCTGCCGGACTGACTTGCCAAACACAATCCCAGAGTCTAAAAGCGCGGCTTGCCTTGGGATGAACCCTTGGCCAAGTCGCCGCTACCTTGTCAAAACGGGCATCTGAAAATGCAACGCGCTTATATACCCGGCATTATTGCCATGGCCGCCATTGTTGTGGCCTCGAACATTCTGGTTCAGTTTCTGCTGCTCGATGGTCTGTTGACCTGGGGCGCATTTACGTATCCGCTGGCCTTTCTGGTCAATGACATCATGAACCGCGTCTACGGCGTTGGCCCGGCCCGCAAGGTCGTGTTTGCCGGCTTTCTGACCGGTGTCGTCTGCTCGCTGATCGGTACACAGATCATGCTTCAGGGCGACGGCTTTACCTATGCTGCTGTACCATTGCGGGTCGCCGTTGCATCGGGAACGGCTTTCCTGATCGCTCAGTTGGCCGACATCACCGTATTCAACTCGCTGCGCGGCGGGCGTTGGTGGCGTGCTCCGCTGGCGTCGACGCTGGTCGGATCGGCGCTGGATACCACGCTGTTCTTTACCATCGCCTTCTCTGCTTCGGTCACAGTATTCGGCGCTGATGCGGATGCTGCGATTAGCTGGGCGTGGGAACCTGTTCCATTCATGCTGTCCGGCCCGATGGCGCCGCTTTGGGTGACACTGGCCTTTGCAGACTGGCTGGTGAAACTGTCGCTGGCTCTGATCGCGCTGATCCCGTTCAAGGTGATCGTTGCGCGGCTGACTGCGCAGGCTGCGTAAAAAAAAGTGCTTTGAGAATGGCACAACTTGTGTCACGCTCATTGTTAACCGCAACAGATAGAAAAGGAGGTGATCCAGTGTCGAGAAAGAGATTGGAGAGAGGTGTCGGAACAACCGGGGGGAAAACCTGCTGAGGCAGCCCTTGGCGGAGCGCTCGCTCCGGCTGGTCGATTGATCTAACCGACCCCACCTCCTATGCTTTCGAAGGGCCGTTCCATTGGGGCGGCCCTTTTCGTTCCCGCAACCGGATCTTAATATTGCGCCATGTTACGCGTTTCAGACGATATCACCCTGCAGGACTGGGAAATGACCGAGAGCTTTGTACGCTCATCGGGCCCCGGCGGGCAGAACGTGAACAAGGTCTCGACCGCTGTTGAATTGCGGTTCGAGGCCGCGCGCTCACCCTCTCTGCCGGATCCGGTCAAAACGCGGCTCAAGCGGTTGGCCGGTCGGCGCTGGACCAAAGAGGGGGCGATTATCATCCAGTGTGAGGAAACCCGATCGCAGGCACGCAACCGTGAGATCGCCCGGACACGTCTGGCAGAGTTGATCGCCCGTGCTCTGGTCAAGCCCAAGCGGCGGATTGCTACCAAACCCACCTATGGATCGGTCAAACGCCGATTGGCAGCCAAAAAGGCACGATCGGATGTGAAGGCGATGCGTGGAAAAGTCTCTGAAGAATGAACTGGTATCTTTTTGAGGCATTGCTAGTCTGACCCACAACAGGGATCAGAGGGCAAGATCATGAGGTTAGAGGGAAAAACCGCAATCGTGACCGGTGGCGCCTCGGGGTTTGGTGCCGGAATTGTCGAGAAATTCCTGGCCGAAGGTGCCCGTGTGATGATTGCGGATATCAATGGTGAGGCGGCTGTTGAACTGGCACATCGGCTCGGGCCTCAGGCTGTTTCGCAGCAGGTCGATGTTGCAAATGGCGCGTCAGTACAGGACATGGCGGAAGCTGCGCTTGCAGGGTTTGGGCATCTCGACATTCTGGTGAACAATGCCGGCGTCACACATCTGCCAACCCCGCTGGAAGATGTCAGCGAAGAGGATTTCGACCGCGTTTACAACGTGAACATGAAATCGGTGTATCTGACCGCGCGTGCCCTGATGCCACATATGAAGTCACGAAGGGTTGGCGCGGTTCTGAACGTCGCTTCAACCGCTGGATTGTCTCCGCGCCCAAATCTCAATTGGTATAATGCCTCCAAAGGCTGGATGATCACCGCCACCAAGACCATGGCCGTCGAACTTGCGCCCGCTGGCGTGCGCGTGAATGCAATCTGTCCGGTGGCGGGTGAGACTCCCTTGCTGAAATCATTCATGGGGCAAGACACGCCCGAAATCCGCGCCAAATTCCTGTCGACGATTCCATTGGGTCGATTCTCGACGCCAGAGGATATGGCCAACGCCGCTTGTTTCCTGTGTTCGGACGAGGCCAGCATGATTACCGGAGCCGCGCTGGAAGTGGATGGCGGGCGGTGCATCTGACCTCAAACTGCTTAGTGGAGGTAACGTGATGACCCCCGGACCCAGAAACCTGATTACTGATGTGCCCGGCTTGTTGGTCGGCAACGCCCAGGACGCGAACCTGAAATCCGGGACAACTGTTCTGACCGCGGAAGAACCATTTGCTGCGTCGGTTCATGTAATGGGCGGTGCACCGGGAACACGGGAAACCGATCTTCTGGCGCCGGATAAAACGGTGTCTCGCGTGGATGCGATTGCCTTGTCCGGTGGGTCAGCCTTTGGCCTCGACGCCTGTTCAGGTGTCTCGGATGCATTGCGGCGCCGAAAGCGTGGATTTCCTGTCGGCAACGCAATCGTACCAATTGTTCCCGGCGCGATTTTGTTCGATCTGCTCAACGGTGGGGACAAGAATTGGGGGGACAATCCCTATCGTGCGCTCGGGCAGGCAGCATTTGAATGCGCTGCGCAGGATTTCGCCCTTGGAACCGTTGGGGCGGGAACCGGAGCATTGGCTGCCATGCACAAGGGTGGGCTTGGTTCAGCCTCGATGCGAATGGATAACGGCATCACGGTGGGTGCGTTGGTTGCGGCCAATCCGCTAGGCAGTGTTGCCACACCGGGGGATAGCCATTTCTGGGCTGCACCATTCGAGATCGGAGACGAGTTCGGCGGGCTTGGCCCGGATCCGTCATCGGGGCTGGGGCGTCACCCGTTCAGCCGCAAGGCCGAAGCAATGCGCCCCGCCGCGCCAGAGCAAACCAATACAACAATTGCAATTGTGGCAACCGATGCTGCCCTCACCAAGCCGCAGTGCCATCGCCTATCGGTGGCTGCGCATGACGGGATCGCGCGGGCCATTGTCCCGGCACATACTCCGGGCGATGGGGATCTCGTGTTCGGGGTCAGCACGGGAGCGCGCACTTTGGAAACCGATGCAGAACTTGGCCTTCTGGGTCATATCGCATCGCTGTGTCTGGCCCGGGCCATTGCACGGGCAATCTATCTTGCGACGCCCGCAGAAGGGGACCTGCTGCCCTGTTGGTCGGAATTGCACGACATCGATTGACCTTGGCGTATATGCCGCAGCGACACTCTGCCATCGCGCGGCAATCTGCGCGTTGACTCTCCCCCGTGCCAGCGCTCCATTCAGGTCAGCCAATACGTATCGGAGCAAAGCTATGAATCGCATCCTCGCAACAGCACTTGTGGGCCTTTTGGCCGTACCCGCCTATGCCGAAGGCGATGCAGAGGCTGGCAAGAAAACCTTCAACAAATGCAAATCCTGCCACATGATCGCTGATCCTGACGGTGAGGTGATCGTCAAGGGCGGTAAAACCGGGCCGAACCTGTATGGTATCGCAGGACGCACCGCGGGTACCGTCGAGGGTTTCAAATACGGTGACAGCATCGTAGAAGCCGGGGAAAACGGACTGGTCTGGGATGAGGCAAACTTTGTCGAATATGCGCAGGATCCCAAAGCGTTCCTGAAAGACTACTTGGGTGAAACTTCTGCCAAATCAAAAATGACCTTCAAGCTGAAGAAGGGTGCAGAGGACGTATACGCCTATATCGTCAGCGTTTCGGGCGAATAACGCCTGGTCCTAAATCGTTTACAAAGTTCTGAGAGGCCGCAGCACCTGCGGCCTTTCGTGCGCTTGATCATAAGCAGGATCAGCGCCACCTTGGGGATACGCGGATTGTGGTGCTACCCACGCCCGTACTTTGCAATGAAACGCCAAGCCGACCTGGCCACAGCCACACCCGCCATTGCCGCCCAAAAAGCGGTCAGGCAGCAGGAGACGTTAAAATGGGAATCATGATCCCGGCCTGGGTTGAGGGCGAACTGACGCCCGTGGACAAGCTGGAGGCGCATGAAAAGGGCCTCAAGCACAAGGCTGTGTCGGTGTTTGTCGTCAGAGGCACAGAGATTCTGATGCAACGCCGGGCGCTGGGCAAGTATCACACACCCGGTTTGTGGGCGAATACCTGTTGTACGCATCCCGACTGGGATGAAAGCGCATCCATCTGTGCGGTACGCCGCCTTCGTGAAGAACTGGGTATCGCGGGGCTCTATCCCGAATATCGTCACAGGCTGGAATATCATGCGGATGTTGGTAATGGCATGGTCGAGAACGAAGTTGTCGATGTATTCCTTGCCCATTCGCGAGGTCCGCTGAAAATCGAGCCTAATCCAGACGAAGTCATGGATATCCGGTGGGTCGACTACCATGATCTTCTGGCCGAAGTGCAACGCCACCCCGAGCGTTTCACGCCATGGCTCAAAATCTATCTGCACAATCACGCGGATACGATTTTTGGCCCCGATCTGATCATGTCAGCGCATTCCTGACGGTCAAAGTTAAACCCTGCCTTGCAAGGGACGCCCAAGCCGCCTAAATCAACGCGTCATGGCCAAGCAAAAGACAGACCCGAATTACAAGGTAATTGCCGAAAACCGGCGTGCGCGCTTCGACTACGCAATCGAAGACGATCTTGAGTGCGGCATTGTACTGGAGGGATCCGAGGTCAAATCCCTGCGTGCGGGTGGTTCGAACATTGCTGACAGCTATGCATCGGTCGATGACGGTGAGCTGTGGCTGGTCAACAGCTATATCGCGCCCTACGAACAGGCGAAGGTTTTCAAACACGAAGAGCGTCGCCGCCGCAAACTGCTGGTTTCCCGCAAGCAGATGTCTGATCTTTGGAACGCGACACAACGCAAAGGCATGACGCTGGTGCCGCTGGTTCTGTATTTCAACCACAAAGGCCGGGCCAAGATTAAGATCGGCATCGCCAAGGGTAAGAAAACCCACGACAAACGCGAAACTCAGGCCAAACGTGACTGGTCACGCCAGAAACAGCGGCTGATGAAGGATCACAGCTGATCCTTCATCTTAAGTTCTAGAATGCCATTGCTGCCGAAACCGCGCGTTTCCAGCGGTCATATGCAGCATCGCGATCTTCAGCGGACAGTTCCGGTTCGAATTTCCGATCCAGCGCCCAGGTTTGTGCAAACCCCGCCTGATCCGGATAGACACCGGCACGCATTCCCGCCAGCCATGCTGCGCCCAGTGCAGTGGTTTCCTGCATAACCGGGCGATCTACGGGTGCTCCAAGGAAATCCGACAGACCCTGCATGGCCCAGTCAGATGCGCTTGCGCCTCCATCAACCCGTAACGTGACATCGGTATCTGCGCCCCAGTCGCCCTGCATCGCGTGCCACAGGTCGCGGGTCTGGAACGCGATGCTTTCCAGCGTGGCGCGGGCCAATTCGGCGCGGCCTGAGTTTCGTGTCAGGCCAAATACAGCGCCCCGGCAATCCGGTTGCCAATAAGGGGCGCCAAGTCCGGTAAAGGCTGGAACCAGCACCACATGCTGGTTCGGATCGGCCTGTGCGGCCAGTTCACCGCTTTGCGGTGCCGATTCGATGATCTGCAGCGCATCGCGCAACCACTGGACGGCAGCACCCGCGATAAAGATCGACCCTTCCAGCGCATAGGTGCGCTGACCATCCAGTTGATAGGCAATGGTGGTGAGCAGACGGTTCTTTGACTCCACCGGCTCGGTCCCGGTGTTCAACAGTGCAAAACAGCCGGTGCCATAGGTGGATTTCATCATTCCAGGCTGGAAACATGCCTGGCCAATGGTGGCGGCTTGCTGATCTCCTGCAACGCCCAATATCGGAACTTCACCTCCGAACAGGGTCGTGGTTCCGAAATCCGCAGCGCAATCCTTTACCTCTGGCAGCATCGCCATCGGAACGTCCAGCAGATCACAGATTTCTTCGCTCCAGACCCCTTTGTGGATATCAAACAAAAGGGTACGTGCAGCGTTTGTTGCATCGGTCGCGTGAACACGGCCTTCGGTCAGGCGCCAGATCAGGAAACTGTCGATCGTGCCAAACAGCAATTCTCCGGCCGTGGCGCGATCTCGCGCACCCGGGACTGTGTCCAGCAGCCATTTAACCTTGGTCCCCGAGAAATACGGGTCCAGCAGAAGCCCTGTCTGTGCGGTCACATCATCTTCGCAACCCGCCTGACGAAAACGCTCGCAGATCTCGGCGGTTCGCCGGTCCTGCCAGACGATGGCGTTATGAATAGGTTCTCCGGTTGTCCGGTCCCAGACCACTGTGGTTTCCCGCTGGTTCGTGATCCCGATCCCGGCAATCTGCTGGGCGGTGACACCTGCGTCGGCCATAACTTCGCGGCAAACGGTCAGAACGCTGTCCCAAATCTCTTCCGCATCATGTTCAACCCAGCCTTCCTGCGGGAAATGCTGTGTGAACTCACGCTGTGATGTCCCGACACGCTGCATCTGCGCGTCAAACAGAATCGCGCGCGAGGACGTCGTGCCCTGATCAATCGCCAGAATATAGGTCATGCCTGCTCTCCCCCGTTTGGTTTTGCGGGACTTTAGCGCAAACAGTTGCGGTCGTGCCAGAGCGGAAATCAGCTGTTCGGAACAGCGATATTGTCGATCAGACGCACACCGTCTGCCCATGCGGTGACAAAGAGACGGGCAGGGCGGTTGGCATGGGGCAAGGCCTCCAAGGTCTCGGCGCAGCGCAGATCGATATACTCGACCTCGGTGAACCCGGCATTCAGCAACGCGGCCTCTGCTTCTTTGGCCAGTTCGCCAAAAGGTTCGCCCCGGGGCAGCCGTTCTGCAAGCTCACGCATGATGGTGTTCTTTCGGGCCGCAATCGTCAGACCCTCGGGCGACAGACGCAGATTGCGGGAGGACATCGCCAGACCCGAAGGCTCGCGCACGGTCGGGCAGCCAATCACGTCGATGGGAATGTCCAGATCCCGGGCCATGCGCCGTACGATCATTAGCTGCTGATAGTCTTTTTCCCCGAAATAGGCTCGATCAGCCTGCGTTTGCAGGAACAGCTTGGCCACGACAGTGGCGACCCCATCAAAATGCCCGGGACGGAAGGTACCCTCCATCACATCCGTCAGACCTGCTACCGAAACGGTGGTGGCGAAACCTGCGGGATAGATCTCTTCAGGTTCCGGTACGTAGATCGCATCAACGCCATAGGGGGCCAGCTTCTCTGCATCTTCGTTTTCGGTACGTGGATATTTGGCCAGGTCTTCGGGGTTGTTGAACTGCTTGGGGTTTACAAAGATCGTGACGATCACCCGATCACAGTCTGCCTTGGCAGCTTCGACCAGCGACAGGTGACCCTGATGCAGCGCCCCCATCGTGGGAACAACACCAATGGTCTCACCATCGCGCTTCCAAGCATTGGTCTGAGTGCGCAGTTCTGCCAGTCGGCGCAGGATCGGCGCGGTCATGCCTTGGATCCTTTGGCCGGAGCCTGATCGGCAAATACGTGTTCATCAGCAGGGAATGCGCGTGCGCGTACATCGGCTGCATATTCCGCGATTGCCGCCTCGGCCTGTGGGCCAAGATCAACATAGCGTTTGACGAATTTCGGCTTGAACGCAGTGAAAAAGCCCAGCATGTCGTCAACGACCAGAATCTGTCCGTCACACCCCGCGGATGCACCAATGCCGATGGTCGGGATCGCGATCTCGGCGGTGATACGGTCAGCCAACCCCTGCGGAACTTTCTCTAACACGACAGAAAATGCACCTGCTTCGGCCACCGCGCGGGCGTCTGCCAGCACGGCCTCGGCCTGCTCATCCCTGCCCTGCACTTTGTAGCCGCCCAGCGTATTGATCGATTGTGGCGTCAGACCGATATGCGCCATCACAGGGATACCGCGCTTGACCAGAAAGCGAATGGTCTCGGCCATTTCAACCCCACCTTCCAGCTTGACCGCGCCTGCACCGGTTTCCGACATCAGCCGGGCTGCATTGCGGAAGGCTTGCGCTGGGTCGTGTTCGTAGCTGGCAAAGGGCATGTCGATGACCATCATCGCCTTTTCCAGACCGCGCGCGACAGCCTGGCCATGCATGATCATCATCTCCATGGTCACGCCAAGGGTCGAGGTCAGACCGTGCAGCACCATACCAACACTGTCGCCGACCAGAACAAAGTCACAATGGTCGTCCATCAGCCGCGCCATAGGCGTGGTGTAGGCGGTCAGGCTGACCAGTGGTTCGCTGCCTTTGCGGGCGCGAATATCCTCGGCGTTCCGGGCTTTCTTGCGGGCGGTGGCGCTCATGCTCGCTCCTGCGGTGTTCATGTTGCAGCGCGGCATAGCAGATCGTGCAGGGGCAGAGAAACCCCGGTTGCGCGAACATTTCCTTGAATGACCCAAGGTTTAAAGGGACATTGTTTCCAGTAAGGCCCTTTTGATGCGTGGGCTGAACAAAATTTATGGGGAGAGATTTTTATGACTCAGCAGATGTTACGATCATTTGCATCGGCCTTGGCCGTTGGGGCCAGCCTGATTGCAACCCAGGGCTTGGCGAAATCGGATATCACCATCGCGATGCAGCTGGAGCCACCACACCTGGACCCGACCAGTGCCGCCGCACAAGCCATCGATTCGGTTGTCTACACCAATATCTTTGAGGGCCTGACCCGTTTCAAAGGCGATGGTTCAGTCGTTCCCGGACTCGCCGAAAGCTGGGAGATTTCTGATGACGGCAAGGAATATACGTTCAGGCTGCATGACGGAGTCACCTTCCATGACGGGTCTGTCATGGATGCCGAGGATGTCAAATTCAGCCTCGACCGGGCTTTGGGCGAAGACAGCGCCAATGCACAGAAAGCCCTGTTTGCTGGAATTGAAAGTGTCGAAATCGTTGACCCGCTGACAGTGAAAGTCACGTTGTCCGAGCCGAACGGCAACTTCCTGTTCAACATGGCCTGGGGTGATGCAGTTATCGTTTCTCCCGACAGCATTGACGACATCAAGACCAATCCGGTTGGAACTGGCGCTTTCACATTCGGCGAATGGGTGCAGGGGGACAGCATCACGCTGAACCGAAATCCGGATTATTGGGGCGATCAGCCGGCACTTGAAAGCGCGACATTCAAGTTCATCTCGGACCCGACCGCTGCCTTTGCCGCAATGATGGCCGAAGACATCGATGCGTTCGACAATTTCCCGGCACCTGAAAACCTTCCGCAGTTCGAGGCCGACCCCCGGTTTCAGGTTTTGGTCGGATCGACCGAGGGTGAGACGATCCTGTCCACCAACAACAAGCAACCTCCCTTTGATGATATCAGGGTGCGTGAGGCGGTTGCCCATGCCATTGACCGGCAGGCCATCATCGATGGCGCAATGTTCGGATATGGCACGCCCATCGGCACACATTTTGCGCCGCACAATCCGGCCTATGTCGATTTGACGGGAAACTCGGCTTACGATCCTGAAAAGGCCAAGGCGTTGCTGGCCGAGGCAGGTTTTGCCGATGGATTTGAAACCACACTGCATCTGCCTCCACCATCATATGCGCGGCGCGGAGGAGAGATCGTTGCAGCCCAATTGGCAGATGTCGGTATCAACGCCGAGATCATCAATGTTGAATGGGCGCAATGGTTGGAAAGTGTGTTCAAGGGCAAGGATTTTGGCCTGACCATCGTCAGCCACACCGAACCGATGGATATCGGCATCTACGCGCGGCCTGACTATTACTTCCAGTATGACAGCCTGGATTTCCAGACCGTGATGGACACGCTGAACTCGACAACGGACCCCGAGGAGCGAGCGAAACTGCTTGGCGAGGCGCAGCGCCTGATCGCTGAGGATTATGTCAACGGGTACCTGTTCCAGCTGGCCAAGCTGGGTGTGGCAAAAGCCGGTGTGCAGGGTTTGTGGAAAAACGCCCCCACTGCAGCGATTGATCTGACCGAAATCAGCTGGTCAGAGTAACAGACAAAACCGGGATCACTATGTGATCCCGGTCTTTAACTTATCCGGCGCCGTCTATCAGCCAGTTGCTGTGAACCCAGCCCTTCTGGCGCGGCTGGCCATAATACACCCCTACCCATTTCCCATTCCGGGCGCAGGTGCGGACCTGATTGCCGTTGTGCAGCTCATCAATCTTGCGAAAATCTGATCCCGGTCCGGTACGTACCGCCAGAAAGCCGTCACCGTTGGGGTCGAGGCCAGATACAATGCTGCCTGCGCAGCCAGCGGCTTGCCCGTCCTCGACTATGGAAAAATCTACATCCAGCTGCTGCGCGATCACAGGACCTGCCAATAGGCACAAAATGCCGACTAATGTTGGTGTCTTCATCGCAAATTCCTTTCTGAGACAATATTTAGAGTCTAATTCAGGGAATTTGCCCGAACAAGGATCGTGCGACCAAAGTTCGATCCCTCAATGTGGCGCTGGACCAGCAGGAAATCCCGCCCTAACGTGACGCTGATGCTTCGCTATGCGCTTAAACGTTTGATTTCCCTCATCGTCAGCCTTGCTGTCGCCTCAGTGGTTATCTTCGCCGTGATCGAGGTGGCACCGGGCGATCCGGCATCCTTCATGCTGGGCGTAAATGCTCAGCCCGAGACATTGGCCGCCCTCAGATCAGAACTTGGACTGGATGTCTCCCAGACCCAGAGGTACTTCAACTGGGTCGGGGGAATGCTGACCGGGGATTTTGGGACATCATATACCTATCGCACGCCCGTCTCTCAGATGATTGCAGATCGTATGTGGGTGTCGCTGCCTTTGGCACTGTATGCGCTGACCTTGTCCACGCTGATCGCCTTTCCGGCCGGTATCTATGCTGCAGCGCGACGGGGCAAGCCCGGTGACCTGACGGTGATGGGGGCCACACAGCTAGGGATCGCGGTTCCGAATTTCTGGTTTGCCATGATGCTGGTTCTGATCTTTGCCATCAACCTGCGCTGGTTCAACGCCGGTGGCTTTGTCGGTTGGGACAAGGGGATATGGACAGGCCTTCACTCGCTGACATTGCCCGCTATAGCGCTTGCCCTGCCGCAGGCGGCCATTTTGGCGCGGGTGATGCGTTCAGCCTTACTCGATATTCTGGGCGAGGATTTCATGCGTACAGCCAGGGCCAAGGGTCTGTCACGTCGGCAGGCATTGTGGCGGCATGGGGTTCGCAACGCGCTGATCCCGGTTCTGACCATCATCGGGTTGCAGTTTTCCTTTCTGTTGGCGGGATCGATCATTATCGAGCAGGTGTTCTATCTGCCCGGTTTGGGTCGATTGGTTTTCCAGGCAATCTCGGCCCGCGATCTGATCGTGGTTGAATCTGTGGTCATGTTGCTGGTTTTCGCAGTCATCATGGTGAATTTTCTGGTCGATCTGGCCTATGCGGCTGTTGATCCCCGGCTGAGGAACAGAACATGAGCCGCAATCTGATCCTTGGCGCGGCTCTATCGTCGCTGGTCCTGCTTGCAGCGCTGATCTCGTTTATCTGGACGCCCTATGACTATGCGGCGATGAATATCCCTGACAAGCTGCAGCTACCCAGCGCCCAGCACTGGTTCGGTACGGACCATTTCGGGCGCGATATGTTCTCGATGATCATGGTGGGCGCACGGACGTCGATTGCTGTTGCTTTGGTGGCTGTTGGTATTGGCATGGCGTTGGGTGTGCCGCTGGGGTTAACCGCTGCGGCGCGCAAAGGCTCGTGGCTGGATGAGTTGATCATGCGCGGCAATGATCTGGTCTTTGCCTTCCCATCGCTGGTTATCGCCATCCTGATCACGGCCGTATTCGGTGCTGGTGCGATCAACGCGATCATCGCCATCGGCATTTTCAACATACCTGTTTTTGCGCGGATCACGCGGGGAGCGGCCCTGTCCCTGTGGGAACGTGAATTTATCCTTGCCGCCCGCGTCGCCGGTAAGGGTGCGGCCCGAATATCTGCCGAACATATCCTGCCCAACGTGGCCAATCTGCTGATCGTTCAGGGGACTATTCAGTTCTCACTGGGAATTCTGGCCGAGGCGGGCCTTTCTTATGTTGGTTTGGGTGCGCAACCTCCGACGCCCAGCTGGGGTCGAATGCTGGCAGATGCGCAGACAATGGTCAGTTTTGCCCCGCATTTGGCTCTGATTCCGGGTGGGGCGATCATTATGACCGTGCTGGGGTTGAACCTGTTGGGAGACGGTTTGCGCGACTTTCTGGATCCCCGCATCAGGGTGGCGCGCGCATGAGCTTGTTGCTGATCGAAAACCTGTCTCTATCGATTCACGAGGCTGAAATCCTAAAACAGGTTAGCCTGTCGATTGCCCCGGGTGAGATCGTGGCAGTGACGGGCGAAAGCGGGTCGGGCAAATCCATGACCGCATTGGCCGTCATGCAGTTGCTGCCAGACGGAGCGGTGGGCAAAGGTTCTATTAAGCTCAATGGACAGGAACTGCTGGACCGCCTCGAGGCTGAGATGTGCGCCCTGCGCGGAGCTTCCATCGGGATGGTTTTTCAGGAACCGATGACCGCACTCAACCCGGTCAAGACAATCGGAGATCAGGTGATGGAAACCATCCTGATCCATAAGGCAATGCCTGCCGACAAGGCCCGAGAGCGGGCACAGGAGGTTCTGATCCGCGTGGGGCTGCCGCCTGACAAGTTTCCAATGTCCCGGTACCCGCACGAGTTATCAGGGGGACAACGCCAGCGGGTCGTGATTGCTATGGCTATTGCTTTGCGACCAAAACTACTGATTGCGGATGAACCGACCACAGCACTGGATGTGACGACGCAGGCCCAAATTCTTGATCTTCTGAAAGGGTTGGTCACGGAATACGATATGGGCCTGTTGATGATCACTCATGATCTGGCCGTTGTCTCGGACATGACTGATCAGATCGTGGTAATGCGCCATGGCGAAGTTGTTGAAAGTGGCGCAACCGATCATTTGCTGCGCAACATGCAACATCCGTACACCCGCATGCTGTTCGAGGCATCGGAGCACCAGGTTAACCTGCCTGAGTCTTATGAAACCAAACCCCTGCTGCAGGTGACTGGCGTTGTGCGCGACTACCGTCTGCCTCGAAAACAGTTGTTCCAGACCCCCGGTACGCACCGTGCCGTTGATCAGGTGAGTTTCGTGTTGAACCGAGGTGAGCGTCTGGGGCTTGTAGGAGAGTCCGGTTGCGGAAAATCGACACTAACACGGGCTATTTTAGGGCTGGAAGAGGTTCAGAGCGGGCAAATCCTGTTGGATGACCAGCCGGTATTCTCTGGCCACAAACCTAATCTTGTGGTCCGCAGAAAAATGCAGGTGGTGTTTCAGGATCCATTCGGCAGCTTCAATCCCCGGCATCGCGTTTCACGTCTGATTACCGAGCCGTTTTATCTGCTGGAAGATCCGCCACGCGGCTCGGATCGGCAAGATCGCATCGCCGAAATGCTCGGCGCTGTTGGTCTCAGCGCGGATGATGCGAACAAGTACATTCACGAATTTTCTGGTGGCCAGCGTCAGCGCATCGCAATCGCGCGCGCGCTGATTACCCGCCCTGAACTGATCCTGTTTGATGAAGCGGTCTCGGCGCTCGATGTGTCTGTCCGGGCTCAGATTCTGGATTTGCTGGCTGAGCTTTGCGAGGCCTATAACCTGACCTATCTCTTCATCAGCCATGATCTGAGTGTAGTCCGGACAATTACGGACCGTGTGATGGTGATGCAGGCGGGGAAGATTGTTGAACAGGGTGAAACTGAACAGGTTTTTACGGATCCACAGCATTCCTACACTCGGAAGCTAATCGCGGCAGCGCCCAGATTGCCGGAAATAGGTCGAGGCGCAGCATGAAAACATCTTTGTTAGAGCCTATTGGAGAATGAACTGATGAACAGCCCGCTTTGGTTCGACCCGAGTCTTTGCCTGATTGGAGGCAATTGGAAACCTGCAACATCTGGTGAGACTCTCCCACTGATCAACCCTTCTGATGGATCGGAACTCTACCAGATCGCACGTGGTGGCGAACAGGAAATCAATACGGCGGTCAAAGCGGCGCGCGTTGCTTCAGATAGCGAATGGGGGCGAATGACGGCGCTGGAACGCGGGCGTATTCTGACACGCCTCGGACAGCTGGTATTGGAACGTGTTGACGACCTTGCCGTGCTTGAGGCGATGGATGTCGGCAAACCTTTGACACAGGCACGGGCTGATGCTGTGGCTCTGGCGCGGTATTGCGAGTTCTACGGTGGTGCGGCGGATAAGGTGATGGGCGATACCATTCCATATCTGGACGGCTATACGGTCTATACCCTGCGCGAACCACATGGGGTTACGGGCCATATCGTGCCTTGGAACTATCCGATGCAGATCATTGGCCGATCTGTTGGTGCCGCGCTGGCCATGGGCAACGCCTGTGTTTTGAAACCTGCGGAAGAAGCCTGCCTGACCGCTCTGGCCTTTGCCCATCTGGCGATCGATGCCGGATTGCCGGCCGGGGCGCTGAATGTAGTACCGGGGTTAGGTGCCGAGGCGGGCGCCGCGCTGTCTTCTCATCCGGATGTCGATCATATCTCGTTCACCGGTTCGGTTGCGACCGGTGCACTTGTTCAGCAGGCCGCGGGGCGCAATGTAGTTCCGGTTACGCTCGAGCTTGGCGGAAAATCACCGCAGTTGGTCTTTGATGACGCCAATCTGGATGCGGCACTGCCGTTTCTGGTGAATGCGGGCATCCAGAACGCAGGTCAGACCTGCTCTGCATCTTCGCGTATCCTTGTGCAGCGTGGGGTCTATGATGAAGTCAGGTCGAGGATGGCCCAGGCTTACGCAGAACTGACCGTGGGGCCGGCCAGGGATGATCTGCGCCTCGGCCCGCTGATATCCGAGCGCCAGAAACAGATTGTGACTGGCTTTCTTGATAAGGGATCTGACCTGAGTATCGCCGCCCAGGGAGAAGTGGTGGCAACTGCCCCGGATACAGGCGCCTATGTGCGACCTACATTGTTTGCGGATGTGCCAGCCGATCACACGCTTGCCCGGGATGAAATTTTCGGTCCGGTGCAGGTTCTGATCCCATTCGATACCGAGGAACAGGCTCTAAATATAGCAAATAGTACCGATTATGGGCTTGTCGCAAGCATCTGGACCAGAGATGGCGCAAGGCAGATGCGGCTGGCAAAGCAGCTTAGGTCGGGACAGGTTTTCATAAACAACTACGGAGCTGGTGGAGGCGTGGAGCTGCCGTTCGGCGGTGTTGGAAAATCCGGCCACGGTCGCGAAAAGGGTTTCGAGGCGCTCTATGGTTTCTCGCAACTGAAAACGGTCGCAGCCTATCATGGCTAAACTGGGCGTGTTTTTGATGTTGCTGGCCGTCGCAATGTTGGCGGCTGGATTGTTTGGCGCCCTGCACAATCAGGTTAGTTACACCGTTGGCCCGGATTATTTTCACCAATTCAAATTCCGGCAATTTGCGATTCCGTCCGAGGTCCCGCCCCGGATTGGGGCGGCCATCGTGGGGTGGCGCGCGAGCTGGTGGATGGGGTTGATCGTTGGTCTGCCGCCCTTCCTGCTTGGGTTGCTGCTATTGTCACCGGCTGGAAAGCTCTGGTCTGCAGGGCTGCGGGCGATTTTTGTAGTGTTCCTGATCACTGCGCTCGCATCGGGGATCGGATTTGCCTTTGGTCTTATAGCTGTGGATCAGGAGGTCGCTGCTCAAATCGCTCTGCCTGAGACGATCCGGAACCCCGTCGGCTTTTTGCGCGCTGGGGCCATGCATGACGCCAGCTATATTGGTGGGTTTGTCGGTGTATTTGCCGCGATCTGGGTGATCTTTCGGGCCAGCAGGCCCTAGACGATCACCTCGATCGCTTGCTGAGCACCGACGCCAAAAACCCGCTTATAGCGTTCGATCTGTTCTGCAGGACCCATCGCCTTTTCGGGGTTGTCCGACAGTTTGACTGTCGGTCGACCATTGGCTGACACTGCCTTGCAGACCAGGGAGAACGGCGCCAAAGCGTCATCAGGTACAAGGCCGCGGAAATCGTTGGTCAGCAGCGTGCCCCAACCAAAGGAAACCTTGGTGCGGTGCGCAAACTGGCTGTGAAGCTCACGAATCTTCTCCACATCCAGCCCGTCCGAGAATATGACCCGCTTTTCCAATGGATCTTCGCCACGGGATTTCCACCACGCGATGGCGGTCTCGGCCCCGGTTGCCGGGTCACCGCTGTCGATACGGATACCGGTCCAGCCCGCCAACCAGTCCGGCGCGCGATCCAGAAAGCCCTGGGTCCCATAAGTATCAGGCAGGATGATCCGCAGGTTGCCGTCATGCTCTTCGTGCCAATCGCTCAGAACATCATAAGGGGCTTGCGCCAGCGCGGCATCGTCCTCGGCCAGAGCGGAATACACCATGGGCAGCTCGTGGGCATTGGTCCCGATGGCCTCGACCTCGCGCCGCATGGCGATCAGGCAGTTCGAGGTTCCGGTGAAGGCGCCGCCCAGCCCTTCGATCATCGCCTGAACACACCAGTCCTGCCACAGGAAGGAATGCCGCCGCCTTGTGCCGAAATCTGCGATCCCCAAGCCCTTAATCGTGCGCAGTTGATCAATCTTTTCCCAAACGCGGGTCATTGCCCTTGCATAGAGTACCTGCAGTTCAAACCGGCGCATATCATTCAACACGGCGCGGGAGCGCAGTTCCATCAGCACGGCCAGCGCAGGGATTTCCCATAGCATGACTTCGTGCCATTTCCCCTCAAAGGTCAGCTCGTACTGATCCCCTTTGCGTTCAAGATGATATGCTGGCAGGCGCAGATTCTCGAACCACTCCATGAAATCCGAGCGGAACATCTGGCGTTTGCCATAGAATGTATTCCCGCGCAGCCAGGTGCTTTCACCGCGGCTGAGGCTGAGTGAGCGGATGTGATCCAGCTGTTCGCGTAGTTCCCCTTCATCGATCAATCGCGCCAAAGGGACATGATTCGACCGGTTGATCAGCGAAAATGCAACATCCGTTTGGGGCTTATTTCGAAACACTGACTGGCACATCAGCAGTTTGTAGAAATCTGTGTCGATCAAAGACCGGACAATGGGGTCAATCTTCCATTTATGATTGTAGACCCGCGTTGCGATGTCGACCATGTGGAACTCCTGCGATTTCCGTTGTTAGATCAATCGATGCGGTGAATGGCAAGAGTCGCTAAAATGGTGACAATGCCTAGGTCAGGTCACATTGCGGGCATATTGTGAGTTCGTTTCACCATTTAGTGAGTGTGGGGGATGGATCGAAAAGGTTGAATTTGGTGGATGGGTCTCGAGTACGACTTTGACATTGTTACGATTGCACCAGATGAACTGGAGTCTGAAACGGTGAATTCCGAGCAACCGGAAGGCGCCCGGGTACGTGCGCTGTTTCGGGATGTGAAAACAGCGGATGCGCTGCGCGGTGCTTCGCCGAAGATCAGAAAGATGTTCGAGGATGCAGGATTTGGGCTGGAAACCCGAAACTGCGGCGTGCCGATGGGATACTACTCACCTCAGCATGCGGCGGATCGGGACCGTATTCTTCGTAACCTGTTTGCAAACATCAAGAGCCAGGGTTTGAAGGGCGAATATAGTGGTGAGTTTGATTTCAGTGATTTTCTGCGCCACATCCGCACCGCACAACCCGAAATCGGGATCGTGCGCAAAGAGCCCATCCAGCAGAGCAAACCACAACCCGCCGCGCCGGTAAAACCAGATCGTCGTACTGTTCCCGGTCGTATTGGATTTGCCCTTGGGCTGGCGGTTATCCTGTTTGTATTGCTTAAGTATCTGGCTGCCGCAGGTGCAGCACCCTGACGATCAGGCCAAGGTTACTCCCGCATCGCGCATCGCCTGAATAGCTGTATCCAATGATCCGTCCAGATCGATGGCACGGCACGCGTCTTGCCGGACAGTGACATCAAATCCCAGCTTTGCCGCATCTACCGCCGAAAAATGCACGCAGAAATCCGTGGCGAGGCCGACCAATGTCAGCTTTTCGATCCCTCGCGTCTCAAGATAGCCTTTCAAACCGGTTGGTGTTTTCTGGTCGTTCTCGAAAAAAGCGGAGTAGCTGTCGATGCTGCTGCGAAAGCCTTTGCGCAGAATCAAATCAGCATCTGTGCGAAGATCGGTATGAAACGCTGCGCCTTGGGTACCTTGAACGCAATGATCCGGCCAAAGAACCTGTGGGCCGTAAGGCATCTGGGTCATGTCCAAGGGATTCTTGCCCGGGTGCGAGCTTGCGAATGACGAATGGCCCGTCGGATGCCAGTCTTGTGTCAGGATCACCGCATCAAACTCATCCATCAGGGAATTGATCGGCGCCACGATCTCATCCCCCCCGGACACGGCAAGCGCGCCACCGGGGCAGAAATCATTCTGGACGTCAATTACGATCAAGGCATGAGTCATCTGGGTCTCCTCTGGTTGCCCTATCGGTAGGGGGCGGAACCAAAGGCGTCAATGCGATCCCTTGCGTCCTTTGGGTAAGGGGATTAGATCGCCCACATGTACACAATTGCTGCCTTATATCATTTCACGCGCTTTCCTGACCCCGATGCGCTGCGCCCCGCTCTGCAAGAGCTGTGCCGCGCACAATCCGTCAAAGGGACCCTTCTTTTGGCGAAAGAGGGGATCAACGGAACGATTGCAGGCCCCCGTGCAGGGATTGACGCCGTTCTGGCTCATATCCGTAGCCTGCCGGGATGCGCTGATTTTGAGTGGAAAGAGGCAACATCGGATCACCCGCCTTTTGGCAAGATGAAGGTGCGCCTGAAGAAAGAGATTGTGACGATGGGGCAGCCGGATGTTGATCCACGCGCCAGCGTCGGCCATTACGTCGAGCCCGAGGACTGGAACGATCTGATCCGTTCGGACGACGTGGTTGTGATCGATACGCGCAATGATTACGAGGTTGCGATCGGTACGTTTGAGGGTGCAATAGACCCTGAAACAGCCAGTTTCCGTGATTTTCCGGCCTGGTGGGAAGAAAACAAGGATCGCTTTCATAACAAGCGGGTGGCCATGTTCTGTACCGGTGGCATCCGGTGCGAGAAATCCACCAATTACCTGCTGGGGCAGGGGGTCGAGGATGTCTATCACCTCAAAGGTGGAATTCTGCGTTATCTCGAAGAAATGCCTGAAGAAGACAGTACATGGCAGGGCGACTGCTTTGTGTTCGATAATCGTGTCTCTGTCGGGCACGGTTTGGTCGAAGGGCCACACAAATTGTGCCATGGTTGCCGCCGTCCTATCCTGCCCGAAGATGTGAAGCGTCCGGAATACGAACATGGCGTGTCCTGCCATCGGTGCATTGACGAAACGTCCGAGCAGGACAAGGTGCGGTTCCGTGAACGGCAGAAACAGATCGTTCTGGCGCGCAGCCGTGGTCAGGAACATCTGGGCAGTCATTAATCAATGGTCTTAAAGGGTTGCGGTCTTAGCGCAGCCATAGAATGATGATCCGCGGTACGCATCGTTAGGGAAAGATCATGCCGCAGGATCCATCGACACTACAGGATTGGAAGCCGACGATTATCGCGGCATCCGTGCTGGTTCTGGTCAGCTTTGTCGCCTGGTATGCTCTGTCTCACCTGAATGAAACCACGGCTGGTGATACTGTTGGGGGCATAGCCACGCTTGGCCTCATTGTCTGGCTCATTTCTCAGGCCTGGTATCATATCAGCCTTGTCAGATCGCCCAAGCGGCAGCTGATGCTGATGGGAATCTCATTCATCCAGGTCGTGCCGTTCCTGTTTGCCGCTGTTTACGGCTCGTTCGGCTACGATGATGTGTGTGTGACCGGAGCCAATGGTCCGGCAGATGTTCTCTATTTCTCGTATGTCACATTCACCACGGTGGGCTTTGGCGATCTGCGACCTGTCGGAATGTGCCGGGCACTGGCCGTGGCCGAGGCAATAACCGGCTACATATTGTTGGGATTGTTTGTTGCCGCCGCAGTGGGTCTGTATGGCCGATCTCACGGCCATCACAGGCACTAATTCAGAGAAAATAGCTCAAGAAACCTATTTGTTGCGGTCAATCCACTGCGACATGAGTTGCTTGTCGCGAAAACACTCCGACGGAATCGGCCGACGCTTCGAGCGCGAGATGCGTTCAGCAAACGCAACTTGTTTGCCGGTTGGATAGCTCGCAAACGGCGAAGGGTCATGAGGCTTGTTCGCCGAAATCCAATCCGACATTGATCTGCGGTCACGCTGCGCTTCAACCGGGATCTCCAAAGCCGTCTGTTCTGCGATGGCGCGGGCATAGCGCATCTGGCGGTCGGTGACCGGAAGAAGATGGTAGTCGTTCGTAGGCCCGTTCGGGGCCAATTTGCGTGTTGCTTGGGCCATCGGTTTATCCTCTGACTATGTAGAACATAAATGGAACATTAACCATTCATTTCAAGAGGGGGGCCTATTTTACAGGCAAGTTCTCGCCGGTCGTAGTGTTTTATTGACTGACCAATCAATAACCATTACCTGCGAATTCAACTGTTACTGTCGCCCCAATGGATCGGGCGCGTTTGCAAAGAAAAGGACGCGGCATGAAGTTTCAGCCCAAGGCCAGCCATTTCATCAACGGCGAATACGTTGAGGACACCAGCGGCGCACCCATCGATGTAATCTATCCCGCTACGGGCGAGGTGATTGCGAGGTTGCACTCGGCAACCCCCGCAATCGTGGATCAGGCTCTAAACAGTGCAAAAGCAGCACAGGCTGAATGGGCTGCGATGTCCGGAACCGAGCGCGGCCGTGTTCTGCGCCGGGCCGCTGATATCATGCGGGAACGCAACCGCGAGCTATCCATTATCGAAACCCATGATACCGGCAAACCCCTGCAAGAGACGCTGGTGGCGGATGCTACCTCCGGCGCGGATGCGTTGGAGTATTTTGGCGGAATGGCCGCCTCGTTAACCGGTGAGCACATCCCGCTGGGTGGCGGAGACTTCGTCTACACAATCCGTGAGGCGCTGGGCGTCTGCGTCGGGATCGGCGCGTGGAACTATCCGACCCAGATCGCCTGCTGGAAAGGTGCCCCGGCCCTGGCTTGTGGAAACACAATGGTGTTCAAGCCGTCTGAGACTACGCCATTGTCTGCATTGCAGGTTGCCGAGATCCTGATCGAAGCTGGCGCTCCCAAAGGTGTCTATAACGTTATTCAGGGTTACGGCGATGTCGGTGCTTCGCTGGTGACCGATGTGCGCGTTGCGAAGGTCTCGCTCACCGGATCTGTCCCGACTGGCCGCAAGGTCTATGCAGCCGCAGCAAACGGTATGAAGCATGTCACCATGGAACTGGGCGGCAAATCCCCGATGATCGTGTTCGACGACGCTGACATCGAAAACGCTGTTTCGGGCGCGATCTTGGGCAATTTCTATTCTTCTGGGCAGGTTTGCTCGAACGGCACGCGCGTGTTTGTTCAGAAAGGGATCAAGGAAGCCTTCCTGAAGCGCCTGTCAGAGCGTCTAGCGAAAGCGAAAATCGGCGATCCGTTGGATGAAGAAGTCAATTTCGGTCCGATGGTCAGCGAAAATCAGATGAACATCGCTTTGGGTTATGTCGAAAAGGGCAAGTCAGAGGGCGCGCGCCTTGTTTACGGTGGCGAACGCATCGAAGGCGATGGCTTCTATATGCAACCAACTGTGTTTGCAGACGTCACCGACGATATGGCCATCGCCCGCGAAGAGATCTTTGGCCCCGTGATGTCAGTGCTGGATTTCGAAACCGAAGAAGAGGTCCTGGCCAGGGCCAATGACACCGAGTTTGGATTGGCGGCTGGTGTGTTCACCAATGATGTGACGCGTGCGCACCGCATCGTGGCCGGTTTCGAGGCGGGAACCTGCTACATCAACACCTACAACCTTGCCCCGGTCGAAGCGCCATTTGGTGGGTCGAAAATGTCGGGTGTGGGTCGTGAAAACTCGAAACTGGCGATCAACCATTTCAGCGAAATGAAAACCGTCTACGTCTCGATGAATGACGTGGAAGCGCCTTACTGATTGAGATGAGGACTGGCCGGAAAGACACCTGTTCCGGCCAGTTGCGCCCCTTGTTCATTGCCCGGCGGCCGCGATCGTAAGCAGCTCCTCGATCCGCTTACGGGCCAATTCACTGTCTGCCAGCAGAGTTTTCGCATCAGAGAGTGGAGTGTCCGGTGAGCGCGAAACCGGCTGGGCCAGGGCCTGATCCAGTTCACTCAAAGTTCCAAACTTGCTCGAAGAGGTGCCGTTGATATCTTCTGTCTGTCCTGCGAGCCAGAACAGACGGTCCGCTTCATCATTCTCACCAGTCGCGCGAAGCAGCGTAGCTGCAGCAGAGAGGTCTGCCGTATCTGCAAGGGCCCGGGCGCGCAGGAGCTGCGCCTTATCAGAGTCATCCTCGGCAATCTCCAGTAATGCCCGATGCGGTTGCCCCTGCAACAATGCGGCGCGGGCGCGAAGTCTGGCTCTGTCTTTCCGTTTGATCCGATCCTGTTGCCGGTTCGCAAGCGCATAGGCCTGAGAGGCAAAACCAAGCTCGGCAAGACGCTCTGACAGCGCTATTGCTGTTTCGGTTTCCAACGTGTCACCCGACACCGAACGAAGGTTCAGAGCGTAGCGCAAGAATGTCACGTCATCCGCGCGTTCGGACAACAAACGCAGCACGCGGTTTGTAGCCCCAGCCCAATCTTTGTCTTCCGGATGTGCCCGGATCAGTTCCATGGCGGGGCCAAACTCCTGATTCAAACCAAGAGCGACTGCATGACTTTGCGCCATAACAGAGCCTATTTCTGATCGTCTGAGCTGGATGGCAAATCCAGCCACCAGTTCAAGTTCTTCAGAGGTTATGGCGCCACGATCCGACCAGCGCTTTTCCACCAAACGCGCCAAAGCCAAGGGGGTTTCCAAATCCGACTCTGAGGCCTGAATGACTTCGGACAGCAATGCCTCGCTTTCAGCTTTGTCACCGGCAGCTTCTGCAACGTCTGCTTTGGCCAAGTTAAACTTTGGCTGCGAGTCTGCATCGATACGATCGACTGAACGTAAGACACGGCGGGCTGCTTCCAATTCCTCGGCGTTGACCAGAATCTCGGAAAGCTCTGGCCCCAACGAACGCCTCAAATGATCCGGCAGCCTCGCAAAGGATTGTTCGATCGAAGAAAGCTGCGCATGGGGATGCAAATCCCCCTCGGTTAACAGCGCCCACAAAGCCGCGTCACCCTCGCACCTCTGGAGGCTTTGAAACGGGTTCGGCTCTAACTGGGGTCGACCGTCTACCAAATTGGAAATCGCAATGATCCACGCGCGGTTTGAAGAGGCGCCCTCAAGTAGTTCGAGCGTTTGAACCGCTTCAGCGCCATAGCCATGATAGGCGTAAAGCTGGGCCAGCTTCTCGACCCGTTCTGCATCGATGCGATCGAACTCCAGAAATAAACCGGTACGCAGCTCTGCAACCTGTTCCGGAAACGGGCGTCCATCAGACCACGAAACAAACCCCAGATCAGTATCCGAAATACAGGTGGGCTGCGTTTCAATCTGAGGCAAAGACAGCCCTTCGAGCCCGCGAAGCTCATCCAGAACGGATGAGACCATTACGTTTGCTGGCAAGTCTTCCAGAATATTGCCTGGCGCGACCTTTTCTGTTGATCTTGGACCAATATCGGAAAGCTGCAGATCGACGATCTCACGATCAGCTCCCTGTAGCATTCGCGACATCAGTTGATCCTCTAACGCTCGGCCATTCAAGTGCAGCGATGGTACGGTGTCAGGTGTTTCTTCGATCTCTGATTCATCGGCTAACTGCAGATCAGGCAGAAAAACCAGCGTAGGGAGGTCTTGCGTCACGGACAGCGAGGGCTCACCGGGCGCGATATCAACGACGATCATGTTATCCCTGAACAAAAAGGCCGATGCGGCGCAGGCACACCCAAACTCCATTTCAAGAGCTGTACCCGGTTCCTCTTGCGACAGCGATTTTAGGCGGTTCTCGGACAGCCGTGAAAACACCGAGTTGGTATTGTACGTGACGCCATCAAGCTCAACATCTATCCGGGCACCATCTTTTTCGTGAGTCAGCGTCCAGCCTGTCTTGGGCGGTATCTGAAGGACCAGCCTTGTAAAGCCGTCATGCTCACCCGAGCGCACTCGAACTTCCTGTGCATTTGCATAGGTTGCGGCAGCGACCAGGATAAAAGAGAGGACACATTTTTGGATCATGCTGCCGCCTGTTTCAGTTCTTTCAGCGCATCTTCGAGCTCGGTAAATCCGGGTCGGTTATGAGTCGGAGTATTCTGGCGTCCAACTTCGATACACATCGCAGTGTTGTGGTTGTGCAGGTTGGCTACGAGAACTTCTTTGATCAGTTGGTAGAAGTGGTTATCCTCTTCAACGACGGCCTTCACCTTTCCCGCGAACGGCCCCACCAGCCCGTAGGCCAAGAATACACCCAAAAATGTGCCGACAAGAGCACCACCGATCAGCTTGCCCAGAACTTCCGGGGGCTGGTCGATTGATCCCATCGTCTTGATCACACCAAGAACAGCAGCAACGATACCCAACGCTGGCAGGCCGTCTGCCACGGTCTGCAGCGCATGGCTGGAGTGCATTGCGTGATGGAAGTTGGCTTCCATCCGCTTTTCCAAAACCTCCTCAACCTGATGGGGATCGTCGTAATTCATCGAGGCTGAGCGCATCGTGTCGCAGATCAGGTCAATAGCTTCGCGATCGGCCTGAATTTTTGGGTACGTGGAAAACAGCGAAGAGCTCTCAGGATCTTCGATATGTTGCTCTAACTCGACTGGATTTGCCCGCGCGATGCGGATCAGTGAAAACAAAAGGCACAACAGATCTCGATAGTCTTCGGGTTTCCATTTCGGCCCCTTGAACACTTTTCCGATGTCCTTGGCGGTATGTTTGACCCCGCCAAAATCATTACTGATCATGAATGCGCCGACTGCGGCGCCTCCAATCATCATCATTTCAAAGGGAAGCGACTTCATGATGATGGCCATCTTGCCGCCAGCAGCCAGATATCCGCCGAACACCATCACGAAAATGACGACAATACCTACGATCCCAAGCATATATGATCTCCAACGGCGCGAACTGAGGGTTTGGAAGACACAGGCGTCACTCCTGCGGAGCCAGCGCGTTGCGCCCGGCCATTACAACACTGATGGTATAGGCGGCTTCGGGGTTTAGACCGGCCATGACACCAGCGGCTGTATCGGGCGGCATACGAGACAGGAAACCGGCCGCGAAAATCGGATCCATCGTCTCAAACAACGCTGCGGCGTCTTTCGGCTTCATGTTCTGATAGACATCAGTAAGTCGGGTCAGATCTGCCTCGGCGGCGTTATCGGCGACTGCCACAGTTGCGCGAAGCGTATCTTCCGCCTCGCGTAGCGTGATCAACCGGCTCGCAATGGCCAGATCAGCTATTTCCAAAGCCTTCTCACGATCCTGAACGATCTTTTCACGCCTCTCGATTGCCTCTTCACGCCGCAGCAATTCGATCAGCACGACTTGTAGTTCCTGTTCTTCAAACCCCGATTGTTTGGATTGGGGCTGTGATGCCAACTCCGGCCGATCGCTGCGCGCCAGTGCGGGTCCAGCCTCCAGGCTCAACCGAATAACGGCGGAGCCGATCATCAGGGCCGATATCAACGTCAGAACGCCGCTGCGCTGACGGCCTGATTTGCCCTTTCTGTTCAACCTCATCTGCTGGCCTCGTCCAGCTGCGGTGCGTGGCGAAAGAACATTAGCCCTTCGGGAGGCTTTGTGGCCTCTTTGGCAGGGGTCTCAGGCTCCTGATTCTCTCTGAAATCTCCAATGTTGGTCTCTGTTTTAGAAGATTCTTCTTCCGACTCATCCGCCGGTTCAGCCTCAGCCGAGGGCGTATTTTCATCTATGGAATCTTCAGGAATCACATCGTGCATCGATGCCATCATCAGTTCCAGGCGCTGCGCAACGGATTCCGCCCGCTGCGTCAGATCCTGCAGTTTCAGACCGGACTGATCCGATGCATGTCGGGCCGATTCGAGCGAATTTTTCAACTCCTCAGCCTGTGCTGACAGAACCGATACAGCTCCGCCCACGCCCTTTTCCAAATCAGTAAATCGTTTCAGGCGCCGGGCCAGAACAAAGCAGTACAGACCCGCCCCAAGCGCGCCTGCTACCAGCAGAATGTCCGCGATAAGTTCCAACTTCGTCTCCTAGTTCAGTACGAATTCCATAACCAAAACATCGCGCACGCGACCTTCGCCGGTGACGATGGCGATGCGCCGCAGCAGATGTCCGCGGATGCGGATCAGGGCCAGCGAATCCTCAAGATCCGAGATCTCGAGCGCGCGAAGATACCCGTTCAGCACATCCATGATTCGGGGCTGCATCTTTTCCACGTCGGCGATGTACTTGGCATTCACCTCCAACTGAGCGTGGAATTTCAGATGACGGGAATCACCGGCATTTACCGAGACAATCACCGGTGGAAGATCGACGAAACCGACAGCAGGTAAGGCCTTTGCAGGCGTGCTATCGGCATTCTCATTGGCCGCCTGAACATCTGCTTTCCTGCCAATTGGCAATACACCCGACGTGGTCAGGAAGTATCCGCCCGCAGCCCCGGCCAAGGCCAGGAGAACGCCTGCGATAAGCCCTTTTTTCCCTGATTTTTCGGAGGCTTCCGCCTCATCCATAGCTGCGTCACTCATGACGTCCTCATCGATCTGTTCGGCAACTGTCATAACCCCGCAGGGACTAACCGATTGTTAAGGGCAATCGTCCAAACAGAGGCAGAGCCGCACAGAATGTCGGCGAGTCGGAGGTGAGCGTGCAGCAGATCGGAACTGTCTGGGCAAGTTTGGACAGGCGCAAACAAATTATCGTCGCTGGCGCCGTAGCGCTGGTGTTTCTTGGTATCCTCGGCATGTCGCGTCTGGTGACCGCGCCGTCGATGACACTGCTATACGCCGGGCTCGAAAGCGGCGCCGCCGGCGATATCGTACGTGCGCTTGATCAGCGCGGGGTTACTTACGAAATCAGAGGCGGCTCAATCTATGTGCCCGGGGCGCAGCGTGATGAGTTGCGTATGACGCTGGCGAGCGAGGGCCTGCCCGCCAACGGAAATCGAGGCTACGAACTGCTCGATTCCCTCAGCGGATTTGGCACCACGTCGCAGATGTTCGACGCTGCCTACTGGCGCGCAAAGGAAGGCGAGCTGGCGCGCACCATCGTGGGCAGTTCCTATGTCAGCCAGGCGCGCGTTCACATTGCAAACGGATCAGCCAATCCGTTTCAGCGCAGCGTATCACCAACGGCGTCGGTATATTTAGTGCCTTCAGGTGGCCAGATCACAGGAGATCAGGCCAAGGCAATCCGGTTTCTGGTTTCTTCGGCAGTTAGCGGTTTGGCCCCGGAAAACGTCTCGGTGATCGACTCGAATGGCACAGTGATCGGACCTCAGGAGACCGCAGTTGCCGCCGATACTGCCGATGACAAGGCGCGCCAGCTGCGAGAAAGGGTGATGCGCCTAGTCGAAGCGCGTGTTGGCGCCGGGAATGCGGTTGTCGAAGTCAGTGTAGATACTGTGACCGAAACCGAATCCATTCGCGAACGACGCATTGATCCAAAAGGTCGAGTAGCGATCAGTACAGATGTTGAGGAAAGGTCGGACAGCGCTCGCAACCAATCCTCTGATGTCACCGTTGCGTCGAATTTGCCGGATGGCGATGGAGCCGGAGGGGATGAATCGAATTCGAACGCCACCCAAACGCGTGAACGGGTGAATTATGAAATCTCCGAAACCGAGCTCGAAGTGCATCGTGCCCCGGGTGCGATCAAGAGGTTGACCGTAGCGGTATTGGTCAATGGGGAACGAACCATTGATGCCGCAGGTGTTGAGACATTCGTTCCTATGCCTCAGGTCGAACTGGATGCCTTGGGTGAACTCGTCGCCTCTGCCGTTGGTTTCGATGCCGAAAGGGGCGATGTGATTACGCTCAAATCCCTCGACCTTCCGGCGGTTGAACCACAGGGCACATTGGCATCGTCTTCACTGTTGAGCCGAGTTCACCTCGACGTCATGTCTTTGATTCAAATGGCGGTTCTGGCGCTGGTCACCTTGGTTCTGGCACTGTTTGTGATCCGTCCGATTCTATCCAAGCAAGCTGTCGTGCCTGCATTGCTATCTGCTGGCGGCGCACCCGATGGTGAGGCCGCGCCCTATCTGACGGGTGAGATTGCAGCAGATGAATCATCAGAATTCGCTCCGTTGCCGGGTCAGGCGCAGGCAGAGGCAAGCGTACCCGCACTTCCGTCAGCCAAAGGCGAGGATGCCGTGGATCGCTTGCGTGCGATGATCGGTGACAAGCAGGAAGAAACGGTTGAGATCCTGCGCAGTTGGCTCGAGGAAAGCGAGGAGAAAGTGTGATGTCCATCGCTCATCTCCTTGAAGATTTCACGGCCCAGTCCGACGGTGCGGCAGTTCATCTGATGGATGAAGACGCGCTAGAAGAACAGCGTCTGGCCGCTTTTGAAAATGGTTACGGAGCCGGATGGGAAGACGCCGTTAAGGCGCAGGAACAGCAGAGCGGGCGCCTCACGGATGAGCTGGCAAGATCACTCGAGGATGTATCCTTTACCTATCACGAGGCAATGACACGAATGGCGTTGTCTCTGGAGCCGATGTTTCAGAGTCTAATAAGTATGATTTTGCCAGAAATGGTCGATCGAAGCTTTGCAACACAGATCGTCGAGCAGTTATGCCAAATGACACAGGATCAGATTGGCCAACCCATGCAGCTTGTGGTGCCTGAAGGTTCATCAGAAGCGGTGCAGAACCTGGTGCCCGACGCGCTTTCTCCATCCCCACAGGTGATCGAAGACCCTTCGTTGCAGCCGGGGCAGGCGCGGCTGCAGGTTGGTACGGCGCGGCGCGCGGTCGATAACAGCGCGTTGCTGTCCACCATCGCGCAGGCATTCGATGCATATCTCCATGAAGCAAAAGAGGCTTTGTCAAATGAGTGATCCTCAGACACCAAAAACTGAAAAGAACCCGTTCGAAGCTGTGCCGATCGAAGTCACCGTGTCCGTTGGCCGTGCCCGTCCTCTGATCCGCGATCTGCTGAACATGGGTGAGAATGCCGTGCTCACGCTGGACAAACGCATAGAAGATCCGGTGGATCTATATGTTGGCGATCAACTGGTCGCGCGCGGCTTGTTGGAGGAGCTTGAGGGGGATCAGTCAGGCCGGCTCGCCGTACGCTTAACCGAGATATCTGACCTGCAGAACGGTATTGGATGATGCGCCAATTGTTCTGGCTGGGTCTCGCAGGCCTACTGTTGATGCCTTCTTTTGCAAACGCGCAAGAACTGTCTTTGTCTTTGGGTGATGGCGGTTCTATCTCGGCCAGAACAATACAGCTGATCCTGCTGATCACGGTGCTCAGCCTGGCCCCGGGTCTGGCAATCATGATCACCTGCTTTCCTTTTCTTATCACGGTTCTCGCCATTCTGAGACAGGGTATTGGCCTGCAGCAATCACCACCTAACATGCTGATTGTCAGCCTCGCTTTGTTCCTGACCTATTTCATAATGGAGCCGGTCTTTACCGAAGCTTGGGACACGGGCATTCGTCCAATGGTCGAAGAATCGCTTGATGTAGAGCCTGCTTTGGAACGGGCGCTGGTTCCGTTTCGTGAATTCATGGCCGCCCGATTGGATGCCGACACTTTTTATTCGATGGCAGCGCTGCGCCCGGGTGGTGAGGCGATGCAGCTGTCACCCGAAGCGCCAATTTCGGTGCTGATGCCATCCTTTATGCTGTCCGAGATTGCGCGCGCCTTTCAAATTGGTTTCCTGATTTTTCTACCGTTTCTGATCATAGATCTCGTGGTTGCAGCGGTGCTTATGTCGATGGGCATGATGATGGTGCCGCCTGCAACGGTGTCTCTTCCGTTCAAACTGGCTTTCTTTGTCATAGCTGACGGTTGGGCCCTGATCGCCGGAGCGCTGGTGCGCAGCTACGTGCCATAGCGCTGAGGGGACGATCTATTGGCGCGTAATTCGAAGCCGTGCCTGTAGACCCTGATCTCCTGCCTCAAAGCTGAGCGTCCCGCCATGTTGTTCGGCTACGGTGGCAGCAATCGTCAGGCCCAGTCCAAACCCATCCGAAGAGCCTGTGTTAGAGCCGCGTTGGAACGGCGCCATCAGGGCCTCGACATCCTCGACAGACAGATCGGTCCCCTTGTCTTCGACGACGATTGTCGCGGTCTGCGCATCGGTTTCCAATGCAACTTCGGCATGGCGGCCATATTTCAACGCATTGTCGATAAGGTTGCTGAGTGCGCGTTTGAGGGAAATCGGCCGGCCAATGACCAGAATGCGCCGGGTTTCAGGCAGCGATCCCTGCCCGCGCCGGGATGCAAAGACTGATTGGGCACCCTCAACTACCACGGGGGCAACTTGTTTCAGCGAAACCGGAAGGTCCATATCCTGATAGTCGGCGACCAGAGATTCGACCAAAGCGGTCAATGAAATCTGGCGTGGGTCTTCGACGCTAAGTTCGGACCGGGTATAGGTCAGGACGCTTTCGATCATGCCGGTCATCTGATCCACATCGGCCTCAAGCTTTTCGCGCAACTCATCATCCGGGATCAACGCCGCGCGCAGACGTACCCGGGTGGCGGGTGTGCCGAGATCGTGGCTGACGCCCGACAGGACAATCGCTCGTTTCTCAAGCTGGGCACGTTCATCGTCTAGATGGTCATTCACGGCGGAAACGATTTCGCGCAACTCCTCGGGGCCGTCCGCGTCATAGCTGTCCGGCCCACCCCTGCGTCTGCGATACCGCAGTGCCTGAGCGAACCGGGCAAAGGTGTCGGTCACGTTGCCCACTGACGTCAGGATGACAGCAAGCGCGATTACAGCGATCAGAATAGCGGGCAGGCGCAGATCGGTTGGTGCCGCCTTGCAACCCCAGACGGCAGTTCCATCAACACTCTGCCAGTCACCCCGCCCGAATCTGGCGATCAGGATCGGTTCACTGCAATAGGTCGCCAGCAATCGGGTCAGGTTTCCCATCTTTTGCGGCCCAGTCTGATCGCTGCCCGAAACGATATCAGAAACCGGATAGACCAGCCGGTCGGACATCACCGCCAGCGTCAGTTCACGCCCGCTGAGCGGCGAAGAACTGTCCGTCAGTATCGACAGGTTGGTTACGAAACGGCGGCCCGAAAAGCCCGGAATTTGTTCAAATTTGCCGTCTTCGGCCAAGGCTGCGGCGTCCGGCGATAATGGCGCAATCGAAACATCCTGTGGCGAAGCCATTCCGGTTCGCAATTCTTCGTACACGGCAAAACCGGCCACAAAGGACTGCGTAAGATACCGATCCCAGGACTGCGCCGAGGTAAACCAAAGCCCTCCGGACAAAAGGCCCGCAGCAAAGGCGGCCAGTGTCCAGATCCAGCCAAGGCGGCGCAGTGGCAGGGTCATGCATCTTCTTCCACGGTCACCTCGGCGGAAAAGATGTAACCGACACCGCGTTCGGTGCGCAGCATTCTGGGTTCCTTCGGGTTGGTTTCAATCTTGGATCGCAGACGACCCACCAGCATGTCGATCGCGCGACCCTGAGCTTCGGGTTTGTCATCGCTACCGGTAACGTCGAGTGCTGCCGCGATTTCATCGCGCTTCAGCGGGATATGGGGATTTGCCAGCAGCACCTTGAGCAGTGCGGTCTCACGCTGGGACAGGGATACGAGATAGCCATCAGGTGAATGTACCTCATCCCGCTTGCCATCGAAAACCCAGCCGTCAAAGAGGAATGTTTTGGTGCGCCGACGATAGGCCAGCGACGGTGTCCGTCTTGCGCGCTGCATCACCGCTCGAACCCGTGCCAGCAAAAGTTGGGGGTTGAAGGGTTTGGCAATATAGTCGTCAGCGCCCACTTCGTAGCCAGCCATACGCTGATGATCTGCAGACAGCGCTGACACGAAGATAATCGGCACATCCTGTTCGTTGCGCAGGCGGGCGCAGATCTCGACCCCGTTTTCGTCACCCAGCATGACGTCCAGCAGGATCAGATCGATCCGGCCCGCGCGCAAATGGGTCAGCACATCTTTTTCAGTCGCGGCAGGCAGCGCGATGAAACCGTTTTGTTGAAAAAACTGGGTCATCATCGACCGCATGTCCGGGTCGTCATCCACCACCAATAGACGCGGAATGGTCACCTTATCCTCCCCGGTTCCCCCTCAACCGTTGCCGTCAATTGTAACGAACGGCAACAGATTCAAGGTCAACGTAACACGCTGTAACAAAAGGAGTGAATATTTCCACCTTCTTTGGGTCTTGCCCCAGATTACGCGTTGCCAGACCGTATCCGACAACCCGTAATATCGCGCATCGCTGCCGGATCGGCGGCACTGAAGTTTCTGGGAGGATACCAAATGAAACGTTTTGCACTGTCTGCAGTTTCGACACTGGCCGTGGTGGCAGGCACCTCGGTTATTGCCGAGCCGCAGGCCGAAGTTCTGCACTGGTGGACATCAGGTGGCGAGGCCAAGTCGGTCGCCGTTCTGCAGGAAGAGTTTGCCTCGAATGGCGGAACCTGGACCGATATGCCCGTTGCGGGTGGTGGTGGTGATGCGGCAATGACCGCGCTGCGTGCCCGCGTTCTGGCCGGCAACGCACCAACCGCGGTTCAGTTGAAAGGCCCTGCCATTCAGGAATGGTACGAAGAAGGCGTTCTGGCTGACATTTCGAATGTGGCTGAGGCTGAAGGTTGGGCAGATGTATTGCCCGCATCGATCGCCGGTCACATGATGTGCGAAGGCACATGGTGCGCCGCTCCTGTGAACGTCCACCGCATCGACTGGATCTGGGCAAACGCCGACGTGCTGGCTGCAAACGGCATCGAAATGCCGACCACCTGGGAAGAGTTCAATGCCGCAGCCGAAAAACTGCAGGCCGCTGGTGTGATCCCGTTGGCCCATGGCGGTCAGGCGTGGCAGGACGCCACCGTGTTCGAAGCGGTTGCGCTGGGTTTGGGTGGACCAGAGTTCTACCAGAAGGCTTTTGTCGACCTTGACCCTGATACCCTGACTTCGGACACGATGGTTCAGGTTTTTGACCAGATGCGCACCCTGCGTGGTCACGTGGACGAGAATTTCTCGGGCCGTGACTGGAACCTGGCCACTGCCATGGTGATGAATGGCGAAGCAGCCTTCCAGATCATGGGTGACTGGGCCAAGGGTGAATTCCTGGCGGCTGGCAAGAAGCCCGGCGAAGACTTCCTGTGCGCCTCGACCCCCGGCGACGGTTATCTGTACAACGTCGACAGCTTTGCCATGTTCGACGTGGAAGGTGACGACAAGCGCGCCGGTCAGGAACTGCTGGCCAAGCTGATCGTTGCGCCGAACTTCCAGGAAGTGTTCAACCTGAACAAAGGCTCGATCCCGGCCCGGACCGACGTTGCACTGGATGCGTTCGACATCTGCGCGCAAATCTCGGCCGAAGACATGGGCTCGACCTCGGCAGGCGGTTCGCTGCTGCCGTCCTACGCGCATGGAATGGCTCTGCGCGGTGCGCAGGCTGGTGCGATCACCGACGTTGTGACCGCGCATTTCAACTCGGATATGTCCTCGGCTGACGCGGTTCAGCAATTGGCGGACGCAGTGGCAAACAGCTACTGATCCAATACGCTCTGCCCCCTATACTGAGGGGCAGAGCATCTTTCCCCGGAGGAAAAAATGTCCGAATGGCTGGAAAACCACCTGCCCAAGGTGGTGCTGGCACCGTCGTTCATCGCCGTATTGATCTTTGTCTACGGATTTATCGGATGGACCGCGTGGGTGTCGCTGACCCGATCGAAACTACTGCCGAAATACGAGATCAAAGGATTCATCCAGTATGAACGCCTGTTTGACTCGCCCCGTTGGGATACGGCGATCAACAACCTGTATATCTTTGGCGCGTTGTTCATCGTAATCGCGATGGTGCTGGGCCTGTTGCTGGCCATCCTGCTGGATCAGAAGATCCGCGTCGAAGGGGCCATTCGCACGATCTATCTGTACCCTATGGCGCTGTCGATGATCGTGACCGGCACCGCATGGAAATGGATCCTCAACCCGGGTCTGGGTATCGAGGCGATGGTGCAGGGCTGGGGATTTCCGAATTTCGAGTTCGATTGGCTGGTGAACCCGGACTACGCCATCTACACCATTGTTCTGGCTGCGATCTGGCAAAGTTCGGGATTTGTCATGGCGCTGTTCCTTGCCGGGCTGCGCTCGGTCGATGGTGAAATCATCAAGGCCGCGCAGGTTGATGGTATTCCAACATGGCGCATCTATACGGCGATCATCATCCCCTCAATGGCCCCGATCTTCTTGTCCGCCTTCATCGTACTGGCCCACCTTGCAATCAAGAGCTTTGATCTGGTCATCGCGTTGACCGGCGGCGGCCCGGGCTATGCCACAGACATGCCTGCAACCTACATGTACGCCATGGCCTTTTCGCGCGGCGATATCGGTCAGGCAGCTTCGTCCGCGATGATCATGATGCTGGTCGTCTTTGCCATCGTGGTTCCATATCTCTATTCAGAACTGAGGGCGAAAAATGACTGATCTGTCGATGCCCCAAACCCGCACCCAAAGCGCCACGGGCAAGATCGCCCTGCGCTGGCTGCTCTATGTCCTTCTGGGCCTCTTTGCGCTCTATTACCTCATGCCGCTTTTTGTGATGTTGACCACTTCACTAAAAAGCCTTGAGGAGATCCGGACCGGAAGCCTGATGTCGCTGCCCCGCGAGGTCAGCCTGGACGCCTGGAAAACCGCGTGGTCCGGGGCCTGTACCGGAATCCAGTGCGAAGGTCTGCGGCCCTATTTCTGGAATTCTGTCCTGATCGCGGTGCCTGCGGTGGCGATCTCGACCCTGCTGGGTGCGCTGAACGGCTATGTCGTGGCGCAGTGGCGGTTCAAAGGGGCGAACATCATCTTCTCGCTGATGCTGTTTGGCTGCTTCATCCCGTTTCAGGTTGTTCTGCTGCCGATGGCGCGTCTGCTGGGGATCATGGGGATTGCCGGGACCATTCCGGGCCTGATCTTTGTCCACGTGATCTATGGTCTTGGTTTCACCACGCTGTTCTTCCGCAACTACTACGTCACCATTCCGGCCGAGTTAACCAAGGCGGCTCGCGTTGATGGGGCCGGGTTCCTGCGGATTTTCTGGTCGATCTTCCTGCCGCTGTCGCTGCCCATCATCGTGGTGACCGTCATCTGGCAATTCACACAGATCTGGAATGACTTCCTGTTCGGTGTGTCCTTCAGTCAGGCGGGTACGCAGCCCGTGACCGTTGCGCTCAACAACATCGTAAACTCCACCACCGGCGTCAAAGAATACAACGTCGACATGGCCGCTGCGATAATCGCGGGGCTGCCGACGCTGCTCGTCTATGTCGTTGCCGGTAAGTATTTCATCCGCGGTCTGACCGCTGGTTCCGTGAAGGGATAACCCATGGCTCCCATCCTCGATATCAACAATCTCTATAAGAATTACGGCGCGACCGAGATTCTGAAGGACATCAACATCTCGATCGAACCGGGCGATTTTCTGGTGCTGGTCGGCCCCTCGGGTTGCGGTAAATCCACTCTACTGAACTGCATCGCAGGGCTTGAGCCGATCACCGGTGGGACACTGGCCATTGGCGGCAAGGACATGACCCATGTCAGCCCCAAGGACCGCGACATCGCCATGGTGTTCCAGTCTTACGCTTTGTACCCGACGATGTCGGTCGCCAAGAATATCACCTTTGGCATGAAGGTGCGCGGCGTGGATGCAGCAACGCAGGAGGCCAAGCTCAAAGAGGTCTCATCCCTGCTGCAGATCGAGCAGTTGCTGAACCGGCGCCCAAGCCAATTGTCTGGTGGACAGCGGCAGCGTGTGGCGATGGGCCGAGCGCTGGTCCGCGATCCCAAGCTGTTCCTGTTTGATGAACCGCTATCAAACCTCGACGCCAAACTACGGGTCGAGATGCGGACCGAAATCAAGAAACTGCACCAGACGCTGGATGCCTCCATCGTCTACGTGACCCACGACCAGATCGAGGCGATGACGCTGGCCACTAAGATCGTGGTGCTAAAAGGCGGCATCGTGCAGCAGATCGGCAGCCCGGCCGAGATCTATAACAACCCGGCCAACCTGTTCGTGGCGGATTTCATGGGCTCACCTGCGATGAACCTGATTCCGGCCAGAACCGAGCGGAATGGGACCGGTACGCATATCTCAATCGCCCGCGATTCCGGATCACCAATCACTCTGACGGATTCGCGCGATCTGAATCTGCCTCAGGATGTCATTCTGGGCCTGCGCCCCGAAGACATTGCCGAGGCAGGCTTCCGGGCAGGTGCAGGGGTGCAGGAGGCAGAGTGCCTTGTTGATATGGTCGAACCGGCCGGGGCAGACACTTACGTGGTCTCTGAACTTGGCGGAAAACAGGTCACCGCACGACTGCACGCCGAGACCAGCGCACAGGCTGGTGAGATGCTGAACCTCGCCTTTGACATGAGCAAGGTTTCGTACTTTGCCAAGGAAACTGGTGAACGGTTGAACTAAATAAAGAAACCGCCGCGCGGGATCACCGTGCGGCGGTTTCCAAGAGACGCAGCTTTGTTCAGCTGGCCCTCTTCATATCTTTGATCAGACGGTTCAGATCGCCGCCGCGCGCATCCAGCATGGCGCCAACCTCGGTCCGCTCGGTCAGCAGCATATTCACGCCTTCGATGAACATGTTGAAGAATTTGTCACGCCCCGATTTGTCCGAGACAAGGAAGGTCACCTCAAACGGGGACGAGCCCTGAAGCTTGACTGAGGTACGCACCTCGTAGCCCGCCTTGATCTTGCGTGCATTTCGGACAGTGACCTGACCGCCGATGAACTCGCGGAACCGGCGGCCATATTTGTTCGCGATATAACCCTGAAACGCATTGGTGAACTGCTTCAGCTGCGACGGGCTGGCCGAACGGGCATCAGCCCCCAGCACATAGCGAGCCATGATCGGCACATCGGCGTATTGCACGAAGATTTTTTCGAAATCTCGGATCATCGCCTTCTCGGATTTGCCCGAGGCAATTACCCGATTGATGTCATCAACGACGCTGACGACAAGCGCCTTGGCCTCAGCTTCGGTCTGAGCAAAGGCGGGCAGGGGAAGGGCTGTAAGCGCCAGACCGGCAAAGCCAGTGGCGACAAAACCACGACGGTTCAAATGGTTACTCGGCATAGGGGTCCTCGTAGGGGTCTAGGTAGGGGTCCCTGACAGGGTCGGTCCCGGTTTCGGCATAGGGGTCATCATACAGACCCAGATAGGCGTCCTCATCATCCCTTGCCAGTTCAAAGCGACGGTTTTGCAGGTAGATGGTCCGTGCCTGAGCATAGCTGTCCGCGCTTTCATACAGGATCGAGTCCACCGTATCCGAGAATCGGCCACGATCCCCCATTCGGCGGACAACTTCGGCATAAACACCCAGGTTGTCGGCTGGCCGTGTCGGGGTAAAGTTGATCGGATTCGAAAACAGGTTGACCACAACTCCAACGGCATCTCGGGTAGTTGAGGGGCCATAAAACGGCAGTTCAACATAGGCACCTTCGCCAAAACCCCAGACATGCAGGGTTTCGCCGAAATCCGTATCCACGGGCGGCAGGTTCAGCTCACTGGCCGGATCAGACAGGCCAATGCCACCGACAGTCATGTTGATGACGAACCGCAACAGCGCATTACCCATTTGCTTGGGATTGCCCTGCAGCAGGTAATCCACAGCCTGACCGGGCAGCGAGATGTTTTCAGCGAAATGGTTGAAGCTTGTCACCATTGGGTCGGGGACGATCTTCACATAGCCTTTCGAGGCAGGGCGGAACAGGAACCGGTCGACACCCAGATTGAACTTATGAATTCCGCGATTGGCATTTTCGTACGGGTCAAACACTTCGCCGCGGGCTGCCTGATCCGCAGGTTGCGATGCACAGGCGCTCAGCACCGTCATAACGGACAGAATGAAAAGGTGCTTCAAACGGAGTCTGCTCGACACGATATTTGTACTCCAAGGTGCCAGAGGTGAATGATCTGGCTTTCAATCAATACTGTTGCGGTCGGACTTCAAGGGTTCAAGTGGCTGTCACATAGAAGTTTCAAACACTAATTGAAACAACTAGCGTTTAACCCGCATGCCCGACCGAGGTAAAGTGACACAGGATCAACACTCCGGAATAAGAGAAGTTACGCCCAGATCTTGTACATTTGTAAAATTGCCGTTTCCGGCTTTCCCAAGTCGGGCTTCCCGGTTAGCGTCCGCGCGAGTCGATTTTAAGGTGAGGACCATCAAATGAGCATCGCAGCAAAACTGGAAAGCCTCGGCGTCAGCCTGCCGGACGCACCTGCGCCAGCAGCGAACTATGTGCCTTTTGTTCGTGTGGGCAATATCGTCTACGTATCTGGCCAGATTTCCAAGGCAGACGATCTGATCACCGGAAAACTGGGTGATGACATGGATGTCGACGCGGGCGCAGCGGCGGCGAAAGTCTGCGCGATCAACCTGCTTGCTCAGGTTAAGGCCGCTTGCGGCGGTGACATCGAAAAGCTGGTGCGCGTGATCAAGCTGACCGGTTTCGTGAACTCGACCGCTGACTTCACGGCGCAGCCGCAGGTGATCAACGGTGCCTCCGATTTCCTCGTCGAGGCGCTGGGCGATGCAGGCCGCCATTCACGCTCTGCCGTCAGCGCAGCATCTCTACCTCTGGGTGTTGCGGTTGAGATCGAAGGTATCTTCGAAGTCCAATGACGCCGAGCCTGCCAAAAGAATTCATGCAACGCCCGATCGCGCATCGGGCGTTGCATGACAAAGCGGACAAACGCCCGGAGAACAGCCTCGCAGCCGTACAAGCGGCGATGGATGCCGGGTATGGGGTCGAGATTGATCTGCAGCTCACCTCTGATGGCCGAGCGATGGTGTTCCACGATTACGATATGACCCGTTTGACCGGAAAAGCAGGACCGATCCGGCAGATCTCGTCGGACGAGGCCGCGGCTGTGACGCTGCTGCATTCCGATGATGAAGGCATTCCGTCGTTGCAGGACGTGCTGGAACTGATTGATGGCAAAGTGCCCTTGTTGATCGAATTCAAGGATCAGGACGGGGCGATGGGCAAAGGCATCGGGCCGTTGGAACAGGACGCGATCCGTGCGCTTGAAGGTTATGATGGCCCATTGGCGTTGATGTCATTCAATCCCAACAGCGTAGCTGAATTGGCGCGTTTGGCACCGCATGTGCCCCGGGGTATCGTCACCAGTTCCTATGACCCGAAGGAGTGGTTGCTGACTGCGGATATCTGCGACCAACTGCGGGATATTCCAGATTTCGACCGTGTTGGCGCAAGCTTCATCAGCCATGAAGTGCATGACCTGGACCGGCCCCGCGTTGCCGAACTGAAGGCGCAAGGTGTGCCCATCCTGTGCTGGACCGTCCGCTCGGCAGAACAAGAGGCCGAAGCGCGCAAGGTTGCCGACAATGTGACCTTCGAAGGATATTTGGCCGCGCATTCGGGTTGAACCTGCCCTTCGCTGTCACAGATAATGGTGAAGCGCGGAGGGTACATGGATCAGGCACAAATTGAAGTTCAGGTACTCGGATCGCTCTCGCAGATTTCTGCTGCGGACTGGGATAGTTGTGCCTGCCCGGAAACAGCTGATGGCGGTCGCCCGCTTGACCCGTTCACCACGCATCGGTTCCTGCTGGCGCTTGAGGAAAGCGGATCGGTTGGTCGGGGAACAGGGTGGCAGCCGCAATATCTGACGGCGTATCTGGACGGTCTGCTGATCGCTGCGGCACCGCTCTATGCCAAGTCACACAGTCAGGGTGAATACATCTTTGACCACAACTGGGCGCATGCTTACGAGAGCGCTGGCGGGCGGTATTATCCCAAATTGCAGATTGCTGTTCCGTTTACCCCAGCCACGGGCAGACGTTTTCTGGTTCGCCCCGGCTATGAGGCGATCGGCATGTCCGCTTTGGTTCAGGGCGCTGTCCAACTGGCCGCTGACAACCGGGTATCTTCGCTGCACGCTACATTCTGTACCGAGGCCGAGGCCCTCGCGGGGGCCGAAATGGGGCTGCTGACCCGCAGTTCACAGCAGTTTCACTGGCTCAACGATACCTATTCGGATTTCGATGACTTTCTGGCCGCTCTGTCTTCGCGCAAGCGCAAGAATATTCGCAAAGAACGTGCACAGGCGTGTGATTTTGGTGGGGAAATCCGCACCCTGACCGGGTCTGATATTCAACCCGAACATTGGGATACCTTCTGGCAGTTCTATCAGGATACCGGCGCGCGCAAATGGGGGTCACCTTATCTGACGCGTCAGTTCTTTGATATTGCGCATGAAACCATGGCTGATGACATGGCCTTAGTGCTTGCGGAGCGCGACGGCTATGCGGTGGCCGGTGCGCTGAACTTCATCGGGCGCGAAACGCTCTATGGTCGCTATTGGGGCTGCACCGAACACCATCCCTGTCTGCATTTCGAATTGTGCTACTATAGGGCGATCGATTTTGCCATTGCCCATGGCCTGGCCCGGGTCGAGGCCGGTGCGCAGGGCGAGCACAAGCTTGCGCGAGGGTATCTTCCTGTGCGTACGCATAGCCTGCATTGGATCGGTGATCCGGGTTTTGCCGACGCGGTGTCGAAATATCTTGATGCCGAGGGCCGTGCAGTGGGAGAAGAGATCGAGATTCTGACGGATTATGGCCCGTTCAGAAAGTCGAACCCGGAGGAACAGCAATGACGGAACTTTTGTCGACCGAGACCCGCGGCCCGCTGCTGGATCCGCTATTCAAAAACGGCTGGACCATGGTTGAAGACCGGGACGCCATCACCAAGACCTTCATTTTCGAAGATTTCGTCCATGCCTTCGGCTGGATGACACAGGTGGCGATTTTCGCGGAAAAGTGGAACCACCACCCCGAATGGTCGAATGTCTATCGTACGGTCGAAGTTGTGTTGTCGACACATGACGTGGGTGGCCTGTCCTCGCTGGATGCCAAGCTGGCGCGCAAGATGGACAGTCTCTGTTAACGATTACCCGATCCCACACCACCTGCCAGAGAGGCGGCGACACCCATCTGCTCGAATTCAGCAGGTGTGACGGTTCCGCTGCTGACATCAATATTGCCCGGGATCCTTGTTGTCCGATTACCAACTGATCGAACACTGCGTGCGGCCGGATTGATATCCAGGCACCGGGTGTTGTAGCAGGTCAAACCGCTGGTATTGATCTGAATACGCGCCTGACCGTCTGCCCCGGTTACGACGGGCGCTTGCGGAACATCACATGCGGCAAGCAGGCTCAGAACGCCCAGATAAACCCATTTGTTCATTGCACGCTCCTGTTTTGCGATGCTCTGCCCGGTACATTCCGGGGCAGAGCGTTAATCTAATCCGCTGATGTTCAGTCCAGCAGGCCGTTTCCGTCCTGATCGGCATTGATAAAGTCTTCGTTCATCTGCGTATCGTACTCGGCTCGGGATATAGCGTTATCCTCGTCCCGGTCGACCTTTTGAAATTGCTTGATGTCAAGAAACGGCTTGGCTTCGTCCAGCCCCAGCGTGCCGTTCTTGTCTTCATCCATTTCCTGAAAGGCATAATCGGAGAAGGCGTTGAACTCGTCCTTTGACAGAAAACCGTCATTGTTCGAGTCGATCGCGTTCAATTCCTTTTCATTCAGTTCAGCGACGCTTTCGGCTGAGGCTGCACTGGCCATCATCACAGCCGCAATTACGAAAATTCCACGTTTCATTCCGGCTCTCCTCAGCATGAGTATCTCTGACCTTCGAATCCACCTGCAGCGGCACCTGCCGCAGTCAGAATGGTTTTGCCCGAACCGCCCCCAAATTGGTTGCCGATCACGCCGCCGATCAAGGCACCACCCAGCGTACCGCCCAGGCAGGCAATCTCGTGCTGTCTTGCCGCCTGCTGTTGCGGGGTTGGGGCCGGGCCACAAGCGGCCAATGCACCGGCAGTGCCCAAGGCAAGAGTGATTAATTTAAGTTTCATCAATGAACTCCCCAGTTGTATGCTCAAGTATTTGCACATCGGGGCGTTGCAGGCCAAGTTAAATACGATTGGTTGGCCCCGGGGCTGCCGGGGCCAATGAAATCAGATTGCTTCCAGCAATCCTTCCCCCGCCGAGATTTCGCAGGCACCGGGATTTTCCTCAAGGTTCAGCGCGACAACTTTGCCGTCATCAACCAGCATCGCATACCGTTTTGATCGTGCTATCAGCCCGGCTGGCGGCGCATCGAAATCCATGCCGATGGCCTTGGTGAATTCAGATGCTGCGTCGGCAAGCATGGTCAGGCCCGCGTCGGTTGCACCGGTTGCCTCGCCCCAGGCTTTCATGACAAACGGGTCATTGACCGAGACGCAGATGATCTCGTCCACACCCTTGGCGTCGAACTGATCTTTGGTGCGCATGAAGCTAGGTACATGCGCGGAATGACAGGTTGGCGTAAACGCGCCCGGAACGGCAAAGATCACCACCTTGCGCCCATTGAGCTTGCTGGAGATACGTACCTCCTCAGGCCCTTCGGCACCTATCTGTGTCAATGTCGCATCTGGCAAAGTATCACCGGCTGAAATCATCTTATTACTCCTGTCGATTGGATTTGCAGAGTCAGTCCTAAGCGCAATATAGGGGTGCAGGTGGATGAAACCACGGGAATTCGACAGGGCGGGAGAAACATGAGCCATATTGTCGTAATTGGTGCCGGACAAGCGGGTTCTTCGCTTGTTGCCAGGCTTCGCAAGGACGGGTTTGAAGGGGACATCACTTTGATCGGTGCTGAGCCGCATCTGCCCTATCAGCGACCGCCATTGTCCAAAGCTTACCTTTTGGGAGAAATGGAGCTTGAGCGACTGTTTCTGCGGCCCGAAAGCTTTTATTCCGAAAACAACATCACGCTGCGTCTAGGTCAGCGGGTTACAGGTATCGATCCTCAGGCCAAAACAGTGACCCTGGGTGACGAAGTTATCTCGTATGACGAGCTTGCATTGACCACAGGTTCTGATCCGCGTCGTCTTCCTGCAGCGATTGGTGGCGATCTCAAAGGTGTTCATGTCGTGCGTGATCTCGCACATGTTGACGATATGGGGCCATGGGTGACCGAAGGTTCCAAGGCACTGATTGTGGGCGGCGGTTACATTGGGCTTGAGGCGGCAGCGGTTTGCGCCAAACGCGGCGTCAAGGTTACTCTGGTTGAGATGGCAGACCGTATCCTGCAGCGCGTAGCGGCCCCTGAAACCAGCGACTATTTCCGGGCACTGCACAACGAATACGGCGCTGATATCCGAGAAGGTGTCGGGCTGGACCGTCTGGTGGGCGAGAACGGCAAGGTTACCGGGGCAATTCTGACGGACGGGGCTGAGCTGGACGTTGATTTCGTCATCGTGGGTGTCGGCATCGCGCCGTCGACCGAACTGGCTGAGATGGCAGGGCTTGAGCTGGACAACGGCATCAAGACGGATGCCCATGGCCGCACCTCAGACCCATCGATCTGGGCGGCGGGCGATTGCGCGTCGTTCCTGCATCAGGGCGAGCGTATCCGGCTGGAAAGTGTGCCAAACGCAATCGACCAGTCCGAGATCGTGGCGCAGAACATGCTGGGCGCTGCCAAGGATTATGTTGCGACGCCATGGTTCTGGTCGGATCAGTATGATGTCAAACTGCAGATTGCAGGCCTCAATACCGGTTATGACCGCGTTGTGACCCGTCAAGGCGAAGGTCAGACGGTCTCCTTCTGGTACTATAAGGGTGATCAGTTGATTGCGGTCGATGCAATGAACGACCCGCGCGCCTACATGGTTGGAAAGCGTCTGATCGACTCGGGTAAAACCGCTGATCCGGCTGTTGTTGCCGACCCGAGCGCGGATCTGAAGCCGCTTCTCAAGGCGTGAGGATCATCGCCGGAGATTTCCGGGGCCGTGCTTTGGCCTCGGTCGGCAAAGGGGATGCGGGCGCACATCTGCGCCCGACCACCGACCGGGTTCGCGAGAGTCTGTTCAATGTCTTGAGCCATCAGATCGACTTTGGCGATCTGCGTGTACTTGACCTGTTTGCCGGAACCGGCGCACTGGGGCTTGAGGCGCTGTCGCGCGGTGCGGCGCATGTCACATTTGTGGATGATGGTCGCGTGGCGCAGGGACTTATCCGCAAGAACATCGAACTGACCCGAAGTGCGGACAGTACAGATCTAGTCCGCCGGGATGCAACGCGTCTGGGGCAAAACCCAAACGCGGCTTATGACCTGATCTTTCTGGATCCGCCCTATGGCAAGTCGCTTGGGCAAAAGGCGATAGCAGCGGCAATCGCCGGGGGCTGGTTGGCCGAAGGCGCCCTTCTGGTGTGGGAGGAAAACGCTCCGATGGCGGCTCCGGACGGGTTTGAACTGCAGGACGCACGAAAATACGGCGATACCCATATCTCTTTGATGTGGCGCAGTGTTTCAGGCTGAAACAGGCGAGGCAGGTTAATGCCGAATGCCGATTTGCATGTGTTCCACGTCCCGGCTACGCCGGATCCGTAAACGGGCGGAGGTTCACATGCACGATCTGGTCATCTTTGATTGCGATGGCGTTCTGGTAGACAGCGAAGTTGTCTCGAACCAGGTTCTGGTCAGCAATCTGGCCCGGTATGGTCTGAACCTGACGCTACAGGAATGCATGTCTTTGTTTGTCGGAGGCACCATGGTTGGGGTCCGGGACAAGGCGCGGGATTTGGGAGCTGCATTGCCGGATAACTGGATCGACGAAGTATATGCCGAAACCTATGATCGGTTGCGATTGGGCGTGCCGCTGGTCGCCGGGGTGGCTCAGCTTCTCGACCGTCTTGATCAGCAGGATATTCCTTATTGTGTCGCTTCGAACGGCAGTCCGGATAAAATGCAGATCACTCTGGGGCAGAACGGTTTATGGGACCGGTTCAAGGACGTGATGTATTCCGCGCATGTATTAGGGACTGGCAAACCTGACCCAGCGATGTTTCTGAAGGCAGCCGAACACTTTGGATCAGCCCGCCCGGTTGTCATCGAAGACAGCGAGAATGGTGTCACCGCAGCTATCCGGGCCCACATGCGATGCCTCGGATTTGCCGCCCATGATGATGGTGCGCGCCTCGCGGTCCTGGGTGCTGAAGTTTTTAGTGATATGGCTGAGGCGCCAGCGCTTTTGGGAATATGACCGGGACATGTTACTATCCGGCTCATGGATCGTGCCATAACCCCATCATACTGGGCTTTCGCTCAGGATACGGACACAGCCACCGGCCCACCGCCGAAGCCCATGCGCGCGCCGGTGTTCATCCACGATGCGGTGACACCGTGGGGGGCTGAGACGATGTTGCTGAAGCTCTGGCGCGAGCAGTCTGCCGATCAGGAAGAATAGGTCGGATGGAACTTGCCGCCGGGTGAGAGCGTAAATATCTCAACCCCATCTGCCGTCACACCTACCGAGTGTTCGAACTGTGCCGACAGCGATTTGTCGCGGGTCACGGCGGTCCAGTCATCGGCCAGAGTTTTGGTTTCCGGGCGGCCCAGATTCACCATTGGTTCGATGGTAAAGAACATGCCTTCTTCCAGAACCGCACCAGTACCGGGGCGGCCATAATGCAGCACATTCGGCGGTGCGTGGAACACGCGACCCAGACCGTGACCGCAGAAATCGCGGACAACACTCATCCGGTGTGCTTCGACATAAGCCTGAATGGCGTGGCCGATATCACCGAACGTGTTGCCCGGCTTGACCGTTTCGATGCCTTTGAACAGTGCATCGTGAGTCACCTGAATCAAGCGCTCGGCTTTGCGCGGCAGTTTGCCGGCAACATACATGCGCGAGGTGTCGCCGAACCAGCCATCAACGATGACGGTGACATCGATGTTAAGGATATCGCCATCCTTCAGCCGCTTGTCGCCGGGAATGCCGTGGCAGACCACGTGATTCACACTGATGCAGCTGGCGTGCTGATAACCCTTGTAGCCAATGGTCGCCGAGGTCGCGCCTGCGTCCTCAACCATCTGCGTGATGAGCCCGTCAATCGCGCCCGTGGTCTGGCCGGGAAAGACATGGTCTGCGATATCGTCGAGTATCCGCGCGGCCAAGGCCCCTGCCGCGTGCATGCCGGCAAAGTCACCCTGTTCATAGATGCGGATGCCGTCCTTGGTCAGGCGGCCACGATGTTCTTTCATCGACGCTAAGCTCCAAATGTTGCGCGCAGCACTTCTTTTACGCTGCTTGTGCAGAAAGTACCAGAGGGTGTGCGAGTTCTTGAGATCGAACAAATGGCGTCGAAACACAATTGTTCAAGTGAATTTCCAAGAGGTGGTCAGAGACGTTGGCGGCAGCTACCGAACTACTGGTCAGGAATCGCTTTCACCTTCTGCACTGCTCTCATAGATGATCACTCCCTTGCCGGGCGCATAGTTGGAAGGGGCTTTGGGCAGGTTTTCAACGATTGGGGTCAGATCAAATGCTGAAAAAAATGTCTCAAGCTCTTCGTTTGATGCGTCAGATACAACCGTAATCTCCACCTGCCCATCCATGTAAATTGACAGGAGTTGGTAGTCGGTCGGCGTATAGTCTCGTGTCACCAAACTGTATGAGAATTGCGGATGCTTGCGGACAAGAACCCCGTCGATTTCAGCAAAGGGCTTAGTTGTCTTTCTCAGACGGAACTTTTCGCCATCTCTGGCGGCATGCAGCCCCTCTCGGTAGATCTTGATAGCAAGTGCAATGGTCTTGTCGCCTTGGCGATAGACACGGACGGCACCCGACTTGGCCTGTTTGGTGACCCGGTTCAGATCTGACCACAGATCGTGTTCGCTCGTTGTTCCAATTCTACCGTTTGTCTTCGGCTGGCCCAGCATTGGTTCGAGTGCTTCGATACTGAATCCAGTCACCGTCCAGCCTGGTTGAGTTGCCGGAAAAACTTCTGACGGATCAAAGGGCAGGGACAGGAATATACCATCTCGTATATTGACGATGAGATGCGAGAGGGACCCAAGGCCTCCGCACCGGCGTCTGCACCCATCCTCGCGACTTTTCTCATATTCGGCTGCGCCCTCATCCAACTGAGCGTTCAGAGCGTCGCGGGCTGCCGTACGGCGATCATCCGTCATGTATGTGTCGAATGCCATCAATGCGGCACCAATCATCAATATGGCCCCAAGCGTGAAGACAACCCCAGCTAGTATTCTCATTTCTCTGCCTCACCCATTGGTAACACTTACACGCGCAGCCGCCGTATAATTTTATCAGGGACATTGAGGCGATTTCATGATCTTGCGCACCGATTTGGAGATAAAAATCACTTGGATTTGGAGGAAGTTAAGTCGAAAATTTCTGCTGGCTAACCCAAACCCCTTCCGGTGATATCCGTGTCCCATAGATCAATCGCTCCACGCCTTTTGCCTGCGCTTCTTCAAATGCAGCCGCATAGGCCGGGTCGATATCCGCTGCCAAAGCAAACCGGTCACAATCTGTGCGCTGCACCAGATACAACATGATCGCGCGATGTCCCTGAGCCACCATCGTGGCCAGTTCTCCCAGATGCTTGGTGCCGCGCGCGGTGACGCTGTCGGGAAACTCTGCCAGACCGGGTTCACGGGACAGGGTCACGCTTTTGACCTCGACATAGGCGTCCGGCAGCCCCGGTTGGGTCAGAAGAAAGTCGATGCGGCTGTTTTCCCCGTATTTCACCTCGGGTCGGACAGTTTCATAGGAGGCAAATTCGGGGATCTGTTGGTCTTCCAACGCCCTACGTAGAGCCTTGTTTGGCACCGAAGTGTCGACACCCGTGAGGTGCCCATTTTCGTGATCAACCAGCCGCCAGCCGTATTTCAGCTTCTTTTTCGGATCGTCATTTGGCTCCAGCCAGATTTTCTCACCTGGTTCGGCCAGCCCCATCATTGAACCGGGATTGGCACAATGCGCGGTAATCTCGCGCCCGTCCTCCAACCGGCAATCGGCCAGAAAGCGTTTGTAGCGGCGGATAAGGCGGGCGGGGACAAGCGGTGTGGCAAATTTCATGCCTACCGACTTACCCCGCGCCTGCCTGCAAGGGAAGTGTCAGACCAGACCGGCCATGACACCCCCGTCAACATCCCAGACCGCGCCGGTAACCCACGAAGCGTCCTCGGACAGCAGATGCGTAATCGTGCTGGCCACATCTTCGGGCCGGCCCACGCGGCCGATCGGATGGAACGCATCGAACCCACCAGTCAGTGTTTCTTCGATCTTGTCCGGTTCAATGAAGGCCCCATAAATCGGAGTGACAACAACTGCGGGCGATACAGCGTTCACCCGAATACCATGCGGTGCAAGCTCCAACGCCAGATGCTGAGTCAGTGAATGAAGCCCGGCCTTGGCCATTGAATAAGCCGATGACGGTGTCGCACGAACGGCCTGTTTTGCCCACATAGAGCCTATGTTGACGATGCTGCCATCACCATTGGCTTTCATGTTTTCGGCAACTGCCTGCGTGATAAAAAACGTTGCGCGATTGAGGTCCATATAGCTTTCGTAGTCTTCGGAGGTGTGTTCCAGAAATGGTTTAGGTGAGAATGTACCTGCAGCATTGATCAGACCCTGAATATGGCGATTGTTCTCCTTGATGTGTTCAATCAAGCCATCAACTTGGCCCGCGTCGCGCAAGTCTACCTGATGGATATCTGCCAAAGCACCCAGCCCGGCCCTGGCGGCATTCAGTTTGTCAGCTGAAGAGCCGACAAGCGTTACATGCCCCCCCTTGGCCACGATTTGTTGCGCTGCTGCCAGCCCCATTCCACTGGATCCGCCGATGATGAGTGTTGTTGTGTCAGTCATGATCTGATTCCCTATCTACTGATAGGTAGATATATTGAAGTGGCAATTTCAAAATCAACCCCCTATCTAACGATAGGTAAAATTTCTGGGCGGATGATTGATGAAAAAACCTGACAAAGCACTGTCCGACACGGCGATCCAAATTCTGGATGTGGCCGAGCGTATGGCGCGGCAAGGCGGCTATAATGCGTTCAGCTTCCGGGATATCGCACGTGAGATCGGCATCAAATCCGCCAGCATTCACTACCATTTCCCAACCAAAGAGGACTTGGGAGAGGCGCTGGTCGAGCGATACACCAACCGTTTTCTGGACGCTTTGGGTGCAGCTGACGATGCTGAACCAATCGAAATGCTATCGCGCTATGTGTCGATCTACCGGGTAGCGCTGATTGAGCAGCAGTTGATGTGCCTCTGTGGCATGTTTGGCGCGGAAATAGCCAAATTGCCCGCGCCGGTTTCAGAGCGCACCCGAGCCTTCTTCGAACGTAACCTCGAATGGCTTGATACCGTTTTCAAAGCCGCCGGTGTGCAAGACCCACGCAAAAGATCCGGCGAAGTTATTGCTAGGCTGGAAGGTGCGATGATCCTTGCCCGTGCAATGGGCGACATGGATCTGTTCCAGCGTGTTACGGGGGACTTACCGGCAGAATCCCTGCGCTCGTGACAAACAGGTCTTGCGGGGCGGGTCAGGACGGATATTTTGCAAACACCTCCCGCAGCAAGAAAGGACAGGCCATGCCAAACCCAACCGCAGCGATGCTGGTGATCGGGGATGAAATCCTGTCCGGTCGCACCAAGGATACCAACACGAACTTTCTGGCACAGGAACTGACCAAGCATGGCATCGATCTGAAAGAGGTGCGCGTCGTCAGTGATGATGCGGATGCAATCGAAAACGCGGTCAGGGCATTGTCCGACAGTTTCGAACACGTCTTTACCAGCGGTGGTATCGGCCCCACGCATGACGACATCACCGCGGACTGTATCGCTCGCGCGTTTGGTGCACACATTGATGTGCGGGATGATGCCCGAGCCTTGCTTGAGGCACATTACGAGAAATCCGGGCTTGAGCTGAACACGGCCCGGCTGCGCATGGCACGCATTCCGGATGGTGCCGCATTGATCGAAAATCCGGTTTCTACCGCACCGGGTTTTACTATCGGGAATGTGCATGTGATGGCCGGGGTGCCTTCGGTGTTTCAGGCAATGGTGGCAAGCGTTTTACCCACTCTGACCGGGGGTGAGCCGTTGCTGTCGCAGACTTTGCGTGTAAACCGGGGTGAAGGTGACATCGCTGCAACCCTGTCTGTGTTGGCCGATGATTTCAGTGATCTGGCAATCGGCAGTTACGGGTTTCAGGTCAACGGTGTGTTTGGTGCGAATGTGGTGGTGCGCGGCACCGATGGCGGACGTATCGATGCGGCAATTACCCGGCTGGCCAGGGAGCTGGAGCTTTGAGCGTCAACTGGGCTGACGTGGTCGACGGCACCTGGCCTGCAGCGCGGTATGAAAAGCAAGGTCCATTCCAACTGCGTGAAGGGCAGGGCGGTGGCTCGCGCGTGTCTGCTGCGAGCAGGATTGGGGATGTGACCGACGCTGATCTGGACAATGCCGAGCAGGCGATGCTGGCGATGGGACAGAAACGCATATTCTGCCTGCGACCAGGGGATGAGGGGCTGGACACCCAACTGGCTGCCCGCGGCTATGAGGTTCTTGATCCGGTCAACATTTATGATTGCCCGGTTACGCAGCTGACGGATGTTCCAATTCCACGTGTCACGGTTTTCACCATCTGGGAGCCATTGGCCATCATGCGCGAAATCTGGGCGCAGAGCGGCATCGGGCCGGAACGTCTGGCAGTCATGGATCGGGCCAACGGTCCGAAGACTGGCCTGCTGATGCGTCAAAAGGATCAGCCCGGTGGCGTGGGTTTTGTCGCGATCCATGATGGAATTGCCATGGTGCATGCGCTTGAGATTCTGCCAAGTCACCGTCGTCAGGGTCTGGGACAGTGGGCCATGCGTGCCGCGGCCTTTTGGGCGCTGGACAACGGCGCCCATACCCTTAGCGTGATCTGCACGAAGGCGAATGAAGGGGCGAATGGCCTCTACCATTCTCTCGGGATGCAGATCGTGGGAGAGTATCATTACCGCCAGCTTGTCTGAGGGGAGAAAGACAATCGTGACTGATCAAAAGATGCCCAATGCGCTGGATTTGCCGATGGTGGATCCGTTGCCGCCCGAGACGCAAAAGTACTTTGATATATGCGTCGAAAAGCTGGGCATGGTGCCGAATGTTCTCAAGGCGAATGCGTTTGATATCAACAAGCTGAACGCGTTCACCGGCATGTATAATGACCTCATGCTGGCAGACAGTGGCTTGTCCAAGCTCGAGCGTGAGATGATTGCCGTTGTCGTCTCATCGATCAACAAGTGCTTTTATTGTCTCGTCGCGCATGGGGCCGCGGTGCGACAATTGTCGGGTAACCCTCAGTTGGGTGAAATGCTGGTGATGAACTATCGCGTGGCTCCGCTGGATAGTCGTCAGCGCGCAATGCTGGATTTCGCGGCCAAGATGACTACGGCCAGTGCCGAAATCGAAGAGCAGGACCGCCAGCATCTGCGGGATTTGGGGTTCTCGGATCGTGATATCTGGGACATCGCCAACGTCACCGGTTTCTTCAACATGTCCAACCGCGTGGCCAGCGCCACGGCTATGGTCCCGAACGACGAATACCACGCGCAATTCAGATGAACCGATTTCTCGCCCTCTGTCTTTGTTTGCTGGCCGCACCGGTAGCGGCTCAGAACCTGACCTTTCCGTCCAGTGCGCGGCAGGTCAGTGAGCGTATCAGCGCTCTGGACAGTTATGAATTGCCGATCGGGGCCTTTGCGGATGGCAAAGTGCCCTCTCGCAATGTCGAAGGGCGGGTGGAACGGTATACTTGGCGTTTGCAGGCAGGCTCCAGCACGACGTTGCAGATATTGGCCCCGCTACGCGAACAGATCGTGGCGCAGGGCTATGACATTCTGTTCGAATGTGAGGCCCGCAACTGCGGAGGTTTTGACTTTCGGTTCAACACCGAGGTCGTGCCAACGCCGGATATGTATGTGGCGATCAACGACTACCGATTCCTTTCGGCCTCGCGCGGCGGGGATGTTCTGAGCTTGCTGATCAGTCGCAATCCACCTGATGGTTACGTACAGCTAATCCGTGTCACACCGGCCGGGGCAACCACGCCTCCACCACTGGTGATTGAGGAAACGGTGCAGGGATCAGGTGGCCTGCTGACCGAGTTGCAGCAGGAAGGCCACGTTATTCTGGACGATCTACATTTCCAGACCGGCGAAGTTGCGCTGGGCGCAGGGCCTTTCGCGTCTTTGTCTTTGCTGGCCGGTTATTTGCAGGACAACCCGGACACCCGGCTCGCGCTGGTCGGGCACACTGATGACACTGGTAACCTTCAGGCCAATACTGCCGTCAGCACCAAGCGCGCACAGGCCGTGCGTCAGCGTCTGATCGATGCTCATGGCGTAGCGGCAGACCGGATCGAGGCGCAGGGTGTCGGCTATCTGGCCCCAATCACTTCGAACGCGACAGCGGAAGGGCGCGATCTGAACCGGCGGGTTGAGGCGGTGCTGCTGGTCAACTGAACGATCAGGCTTAGTTGATTTGATAATTCCCAAACAGTCTCTAACCTGAGGCAAAAGGAGCTGTCATGTCAGATCATGAACTACTTCCAAAAGCGTTGATTGTCGGCGCAGGGGCGGGGCTTTCAGCATCATTTGCGCGCGCTTTGGCAAAGGCTGGGTATGGTCTGCATCTGACTGCCCGCAACATCGACGATCTTGAGCCTTTAGCGGCAGAAACAGGTGCAGAGCTCCACCAGCTTGACGGAACCGACACTGACGGGATGGCATCGCTGGTTGCAGGCTTGCCGGGCGAACTGCGCGTTGCCTGCTATAATCCTTCGGCCCGCCAGCGTGGTCCGATCACTGAACTTGATCCTGAAACAGTTCGCAAAGCTGTCGAAGTGACGGCTTATGGGGCGTTCCTGTTGGGGCAGGCTGCGGCGCGTCGAATGCTTGAGCAGGATCTACGGGACAATCGGCGCGGGACAATCCTGTTCACCGGTGCCTCGGCCGGGGTAAAAGGGTTTCCCCTGTCTGCACCCTTTGCGATGGGAAAGTTTGCACAACGCGGGCTGGCGCAATCCATGGCGCGCGAGCTTCATCCCAAAGGCATACATGTCGCTTGGGTCAACATTGACGGGGCCATACGGAACCCGGCACATGCAGGATACAGTGACAGTGCCGACAATCCCGACAGCTTTCTGAACCCGGATGCAATCGCGCAGGAATATATGCACCTGATCCAGCAGGATCGCTCGGCCTGCAGCAATGAACTGACGCTTCGGCCTTGGGTTGAAACATTCTAAGCCTCTGCTGGTTACACCGGATTACACAAAAAAAACCCGCGCAAAGTTCGCGCGGGCTGTGCAAGTTTCACCGGGAGAAATTACCAGTCCATCGGACCCTTTTCCGCAAAGGATTCGACAAGAAAATCTATGAATGCCCGCACTTTAGGCTGGGTAAAGCGGCCGGGCGGGTACACTGCGTAAACGCCCTGAACCTCATCCGGCAGGGATGGCATTGCATCCACCACCTGTCCTGTTTTCAAAGCCTCCGCATAGAGGTAGCTGGGCAGATAGGCGATCCCCAGACCTGAAATCGCTGCATTCAGCAGCGACTGGCCGTCATTGACGCTCAGCCAGCCAGCTGTACGAACCTGCCTCTTTTCGCCCGAAGGCGCAGTCAGCTTCCAGACATTGCCGGATGACTGGCTGGAGTAATGCAGCAGCTTGTGCTCGTTCAGATCGTCAATCTTCTGCGGCCGCCCGAACTTTTCGATGTAGCTGGGGGCAGCTACCATGCGTTTGACAGTTTCTGTGAGTTTACGCGCACGCAGAGTGCTGTCTTCCAGTTCACCGATGCGCACCGCAACATCGAATCCTTCGGAAATCAGCTCAACATAGCGGTTGTTCAGCACCATGTTCACAGTGATGTCGGGGTAGGCAGACAGGAACCCGGACAATACAGGTGACAGGTGATTAACGCCGAAATCGGTTGCGACGCTGATGCGCAGCAGGCCCGAAGGCGCTGACTGCATCGAGGTTACCAGCGCATCCGCCTCGCCTGCATCATTCAATACGCGGCGCGCGCGGTCATAATAGGCCAGTCCGATCTCGGTCGGAGATACACGGCGTGTGGTCCGGTTCAGCAGGCGAGCGCCGAGTCGTGCTTCAAGGCTCGACACGTGCTTTGACACTGCCGATTTGGATATGCCCATCTTTTTGGCCGCATCGGTGAAGCCACCCTGGTCCACCACATTGGCAAAGGCCTCCATTTCGGTCAGTCGATCCATTCTCGTTCCCCAGGTCTTTGTTCGTTGAGGTACCTTCGCGTCAAATCTGGGCAAGAACGCGGCAGACATGGGATAATATCAGGGATTTGAATCGGATCGTTTGCACTTCGGAAACGCGGAAACAGTGGTTTCCAGTATCGCTCCAGACCCTTATTGGGCGGGTTTTCTGGAAATTTCTTAAATCATGCTATCCTGAGAATGGCATTTTTGTGACGAGGGAGGAGATCATGAAAGCCATTATTGCAGCCACTTTATTCACCCTTTCAGCGTCCATCGCATGGGCCGGAGGGGAAACACCGTCGAACCCGGATGCGAAAGTCTATTTTGTAAATCTCGCGGATGGCGACACAGTTCAGTCGCCTGTGACCGTTGTTTTTGGCCTGAGTGGTATGGGTGTCGCCCCATCAGGTGTTGAAAAGGAAAACACAGGTCATCACCATCTGCTGATTGACCGTCCGCCGATTGGCGAAGGCGAAGATGGCGCGGATGAACTGGCCTACGGCTTGCCCGCTGACGACAACCACCTGCACTTCGGTGGTGGCCAGACCGAGGTGACTCTGGACCTGGCGCCGGGCCCCCACACCCTTCAACTGGTGCTGGGCGATGCCGGGCATGTGCCGCATGCGACCCCGATTGTGTCTGAAGTCATAACGATCACTGTCGAGTAACGCTCAGGTCCCGAACTGCTCTGAGAACTTAGCGGACCCGCTGCGTGCAAACTGAATGATACGGCTGCCCGGTTTCCGGGACAGCCACCCCAACTCTTCCATTCGGGACAACATCGCGCGCCCCAGCTTGCCAGCCAAATGGGTTTCGCGTTCGCTCCAATCCAGACAAGGACGGCAGAGCGGTGCGCGACTTTTGTTCAGATCATCCAGATCGATTCCGAAATCTGTACAGAAACGCGCGCCGGTTTCGGTCAGCGACACCAGATCATCCGAAACATCAAGGAAACCCCGCGTCCGCATTGAGGTGAACAACTGAACCCCCCTGCTGCCCGCGAGATGGTTATAGCAAACCCGCGCCTCGCGCATTTCCAGATCATTGGGTCCGGTACGTGTCCGCAAATGACCGTGACCGGCTGCCAGACCCATCAGGTTTTCCAGCGTATGCGCCACATCCTCGCCTGACAGGCCGTAATACTTGTGCCGACCCTGTCCCTTAACCCGCAGCAACCCGCCATCCAGCAGCTTTTTCAGGTGTGAGCTGGCGGTTTGCGGGCTGATTCCGGCCTCTCGCGCCAGTTCCCCGGCGGTCAGGGCCTTTCCCGACATGAGTGCGGTCAGCATGTTTGCGCGCGCGGGGTCTCCGATCAACGCGGCGATCTGGGCGATATCCGGTCCGTCTTTCATAGTTCGATCATAGTCGAAACATGCACGTCAGTCGAGCGTGTAATCTATGGTGGCAAACAAAGGAGCCTTTAATGCTGACCTGTATCATCCGCTATCAGATCGACCCGACCAAAAAACAACAGTTCAATACCTATGCTCAAAACTGGGGGCAGGCGATACCGCGCTGTGGGGCGGATCTGATTGGCTATTTCGCCCCGCATGAGGGGTCATCGACCCTGGCCTATGGTATCTATAATGTCGAAAGCCTCGCCGACTACGAAGCCTATCGCACGCGCCTGGCTGCGGATCCTTTGGGGCAGGAGAACTATGCCTTTGCCCAGAAAGAGCGATTCATTCTGCGCGAAGACCGGACCTGGCTCAAGCTCGCCTCGACCCCGCACGGAGGACAATCATGATTGCTGTCATCTTTGAAGTGGAGCCTGCCGAGGGTGAAACGCAGACCTATCTCGACATTGCAGCCGATCTTCGTCCCCTGCTGGATGATATCGACGGGTTCATTTCCGTTGAGCGGTTTGAAAGTCTGGTAACGCCCGGTAGATATCTGTCGCTTTCATTCTGGCGCGATGAGGATGCGGTTGCCGAGTGGCGTCGCATGAATGAGCACCGCACAGCACAATCGCGGGGGAAATCGGGTCTGTTCAAGGGATATCGGCTGCGTGTAGCCGCGGTCATGCGCGACTATGGGTTGACCGATCGTGAACAGGCGCCGACCTCAGGCCGCATCGGGTAGCAGGAAAACACCGCGGGCAAGATCCGAGTTTAACCTGTCATTCCCGTACCATTTGCCAAGGACATTCTTCGACATCAGATCAGGGTTTTCGGTGACAAACTCGCTGAAATTCTGATCTGAATTGCGAGCCATACGCTCGGCAATCAGGCTCATGAACGCATAGGTGATTGTCAGGTTGAACTTATCGGGCGCACCGGCGTTTGTGGCCAGTGTGCGAATGCCCTTGGCATAGATCGCAGCCGCATCGATGAAGTCATATTTCCTCAACAGGTCAAAGGCCACCTGTACATGCTCGGCATGAGCGAAAGTCGTATTGTCGATGGCATGTGCTTCGAACGCGCGGGTGATCTCAGATACCTGAACTGCTTCGGTCATTCTCCGGTCTCCTTGAATTTGTGGCTGTGCTCGGCGGTCCAGTCCAGCTCGTAAACCTCTTTCAACTGGCTGATCTTTTTGAGCGTCTCAGGCGAGAATGGCGGTTTGTTTTCAAAACTGTGCAAGGCGATGCCCTCAATCAGGTCGCCAACGGACATATCCAGCGATTCTGCCAGCCCCTTCAGGACTTTCAGCAATCGCTTTTCGATTCGAATTCCGGTCTGGGTACGTTCAATTCTCTCACTCATGAGTTACCAATGTACCAAGGTAACATAAGAGTCAACACTTAAATAGAAAAAGGCCGCCTCTGCAGAAGCGGCCTTTTAGTGTCTAATCAACGTGATTCAGCGGATGCGTGTTGCCACGACTCTGAAAATCAGAGTGCTGCCGCCAGTCGCGTACCCTGATTAATCGCTCGTTTGGCATCCAGTTCAGCCGCCACATCCGCGCCGCCGATCACATGAGTTGTGATCCCGCGTTCGATCAGATCATCCGCCAAACTACGGTCTGAGACCTGACCAGCGCACAACACAATGGTATCTGCCGCGATTACGGTCGGGTCCGCCCGCTCCTCTCCAAAGCTGACATGCAGGCCTTCATCATCGATACGTTCGTAATTCACCCCGCCGACAAAACTAACGTTTTTCATCTTCAACGTCGCCCGGTGAATCCATCCGGTTGTTTTACCCAGCCCTTTGCCATGGGCCTGTTTCTTGCGCTGCAATAGCGTGATCTCACGTGCGGGTGCTTCGGGTTGCGGGCCTTCGGGTGCTAACCCAGACCGATGTTCGGCGGGGTCGGTCACGCCCCATTCCTTCATCCACAGCGGCAGATCGGTGGTTGGGCTGTGGCCGTCCTCCAGCAGGAACTCCGAGACATCAAAACCGATGCCACCGGCCCCGATCACCGCGACGGACCCTCCGACCGGAGCCTTGCCGCGCAGGACGTCGATGTAACTCAGGACATTGTCACGATCCTGACCGGGTATCTGCGGGTCGCGCGGGGTGACGCCAGTGGCAATGATCACTTCGTCAAATCCACTCAGATCGTCTGCGCTAACTTCGCGACCCAGTTCAACTGTGACGCCCAGATCAGCAATCATGGTCCGATACCAGTCGACCAGCCCCCAGAATTCCTCTTTGCCGGGAACCTGCTTGGCCATGTTCAGTTGTCCGCCGATCTCGTCGGCCCGGTCAAACAGGGTGACGTCATGGCCGCGCTGGGCAGCGGTCATCGCTGTGGACAAACCCGCCGGTCCTGCGCCTACGATGGCGACCTTTTTCGTAGCATCGGTTTTGCCGATCACCAGCTCTGTTTCATGGCACGCACGCGGGTTCACCAGACATGATGTCAGTTTGCCGCCGAAGGTGTGATCCAGACAGGCCTGATTGCAGGCGATGCAGGGGGCTATCTTTGCCCCATCTCCCGCAATCGCCTTGTTGACGAAATCCGCATCCGCCAGCATCGGACGAGCCAGTGAGACCATATCGGCGCAACCGGTCGACAGCACCTCTTCGGCCACTTCCGGTGTGTTGATCCGGTTCGAGGTGATTATCGGGATCGATACCTTGCCCATCAGCTTTTTGGTCACCCAGGCAAATGCTGCCCGGGGTACAGAGGTTGCAATCGTCGGAATGCGCGCCTCGTGCCAGCCGATACCGGTGTTGATGATGGTGGCTCCGGCCTTCTCGATCTCTTGCGCCAATTGAACGACCTCATCATGGGTCGAGCCATTGGGCACCAGATCGATCATCGACAGGCGGTATATGATGATGAAATCTGTTCCCACCGCCTCGCGTGTGCGGCGCATTACCTCGATGGGCAGGCGCATACGGTTCTCATAAGAACCACCCCAGCGGTCTTCGCGCTTGTTGGTATGGGTCACAAGGAACTGGTTGAGGAAATACCCTTCCGACCCCATGATCTCGACCCCGTCATATCCGGCTTTCTGAGCAAGCACGGCGGCGTTGACGATGTCGCTGATCTGCTTCTCGATCCCGTCTTCGTCTAGTTCGTTCGGCGGGAAAGGTGAGATCGGGGATTTCACCGGGCTCGGCGCCACACATTTAGGCCCATAGGAATAACGCCCGGCATGCAGGATTTGCATGGCGATCTTGCCACCCGCCTCGTGTACGCGATCTGTCACGATGGAATGATTGGCGACGTCTTTGTCGGTCGTCATCATCGCAGCACCGGGCAGCACCGATCCTTCCAGATTGGGACCGATTCCGCCGGTCACCATCAGCGCCACACCGCCACGCGCCCGGTCGGCATAAAACTCGGCAACACGGTTCCAGTCACCAGTCTCTTCCAACCCGGTATGCATCGAACCCATCAGGACGCGGTTCTTCAACGTGGTAAAGCCCAGATCCAGCGGGGCCAGCATGTTTGGGTACGCAGTCATCGCAACTCTCCCTGCCTGCAGTGCACAACTAAATTGACGTGCACGTAACCTTTGTCACGCGAAACCTAACGTCACCCCCTTTGCTGCCGTGGCGACGCTTGTTAGAGGTGGGCAGAACAAACCCATGAGGCCGCGCATGACCCCTGAAGACATTGCCAAACTGCCCTATCGCCCCTGCGTTGGCCTGATGCTGATGAATGCCGACGGCAAGATTTTCGTGGGCCAGCGCAATGACCGCCACAAGGACGCCTGGCAAATGCCCCAGGGCGGCGTAGACAAGGGTGAAAACCCCCGCGATGCAGCCCTGCGCGAACTTTGGGAAGAAACCGGTGTGACGGCTGATCTGGTTGAGATTATCGCCGAGACAGACGGTTGGCTGCCTTATGACCTGCCCCACGACATCGTGCCGAAAATCTGGAAAGGCCGCTACCGCGGGCAGGAGCAGAAATGGTTCCTGATGCGGTTCACCGGTCGTGACGACCAGATCGATATCCAGACGGAACATCCCGAATTCACGCACTGGAAATGGCAGGAGCCCAATCGTCTGATTGAGGAAATCGTTCCCTTTAAACGTGCAGTGTATGAGCAGGTGGTTGCTGCTTTCGATGCTCACCTGTCATAATCCGGGCTGAAACAGCCGCAGAGTCGTGACATGCGTATTGATGATATCTGGCCCAAGTACCGCGCCCGCCTGAAGGCGTTTCTTCATTCGCGGGTCTCAAACCCTGCGGATGTGGATGACTTGTTGCAGGATATCTCGATCAAGGTGTTCACCGGTCTGCCCGGTCTGCAGGATCCAGCTAGGCTGCAGCCTTGGTTGTTTCAGACCGCCGACCGAACCATCATTGATTTCTACCGTAAATCCGGCCGGGCCGCCGCGCATCCGGATGATCTTTGGTATCACCGGGACGATCCGGAAACGCGTCAGGATCTCGAGGGCTGTGTCGAACCCTTCATTCTCGGCCTGCCTGAAGAAACTGCAGAGATGCTGATGGCCATTGATATACATGGCATGTCGCAGCGAGATTATGCTGAGCAACACGGTCTGTCCTACTCGACCCTGAAATCACGCGTTCAAAAGGGGCGGGTGGAATTGCGCAAGGCATTTGAGGCATGCTGCAATATCTCGATGGACGTGCGGGGAAACATCTCGGACGTTCAGGAAAAACCGGCCAGTTGCAAAAATTGTTGATCTGAACGTCGTCTTTTTGGCGTGGGCTTCGTCTGACAGATGAAACCACCAAAAGGAAAGACAAATGATCCGTATCATAAGCTTCAAAATCTGCCCCTTCGTTCAGCGTGTGACCGCCATGCTCGAAGCCAAGCAGGTACCCTATCAGATCGACTATATCAGCCTCAGCGACAAGCCGGATTGGTTTCTTGAGCTGTCCCCGACAGGGCAGGTTCCGGTTCTGGTCACCGAGGGTGGCGTGTCTCTGTTCGAATCCGATGCGATTGTCGAATATATCGATGAAATCACCGCCCCTCTGCAGGCAGATCTGACGCCCGAGCAGCGTGCGCTCAACCGGGCATGGAGCTATCAAGCCAGCAAACACTATCTCGTACAATGCAGCACCATGCAAAGCGCGGACAAAGCTATCTTTGATGAGCGTATGGAAAAGCTGGGCAAGTCCTTCGAGAAGGCCGAAAGCCAGCTTGGTGAAGGCCCCTATTTCTCGGGGGCGACGCTTGGCAATGTGGATATGGCCTGGTTGCCACTTCTGCATCGTGCAGTGATTGTGTCAGACCACAGCGGCCATGACATGCTTGCCGCCTATCCAAAGGTGAAGGCATGGCAGCAGTCATTGCTGGACACAGGACTTCCGCAGAAATCAGTCTCTGAGGATTTTCTCGGCCTGTTTACTGACTTCTATCTGGCGGAACGCACATGGCTGGGTCGTGGTGCGAACACGGATGAAGCACAGACCGTACCGGCTGCCAAAACGTCAGGTGGTTGCTGCGGCTGATATGATCACCGCCCAGCACGTTGCCGTGAGGGGGCGTGGCCCGTCGCAAACTGCAGCTTTAGCTTGGCGCGTATGAAAGATATCGCGCCAGGCCATTCCAATGTCGTTCCCGCAGGGCGAGTATTTCGCGGCTCCGACCGTCGTGCGACTTTGCGGGAAGGTTTGCAAGGATGTGGCGAATACGGACATTCTCAAACCGCGGGCCGCTTTTATCCGATCGCCTGTGTTGCGCTTGAGGTGACCCAGCGATGCAATCTTGATTGTACGCTCTGCTACCTCTCGGATCGGGCGGAGATGACCTATGATCCGCCTTTGTCGGTTCTCTTTGCGCGGCTGGCCACGATCCACAGCCATTATGGCCCGGGTGTTTCGGTGCAACTCACCGGAGGTGACCCAACCCTTCGCAAAGTCGAGGATCTTGAAGCGCTTTGCCGTGAAATTCGCCGCCTTGGAATGCGGTCGTGTTTGATGACCAACGGTATCCGCGCGAGTCGTGCGTTCTTGTCCCGACTGGCAGCGGCAGGTTTGGACGATGTGGCGTTTCACGTGGACATGACCCAAGAGCGCAAAGGGTTTGACAACGAGATTGAGCTGAACACCGTACGTCGCAACTACATAGTCGCAGCGCGCGGACTTGGTTTGCGCATTTTATTCAACACAACTGTGTTTGAAGGCAATTTGTCCGATCTCCCCGCATTGGCGCGGTTCATGCGGGACCAGCCCGAGATCGCTTTTGTCTCCTTCCAGATGCAGGCCGACACCGGCAGGGGTGTTCTGCGTGAGCGACCGGATTCAATCACACAGAGCAGTGTCATGCGGGCGGTGGAGCAGGGGTATGGCACCCCACTGCATTTCGATGCGGCGGCGGTCGGGCATGCCGGATGTAATCGATACGCTTCTGTCCTGACGGCCGGTGGGCGGGCGATTTCCGTCCTGTCGCATCAGCGTCTGGTGCAACAGGTAATCGCCGCATTGGAGCAGATGGACAGATCAGCGGATGCATATCTCGACACGCGCGACAGCGTTCGGCGGTTGGTTCTTCGGAGGCCGGGCCTTGCCTTGCGGGCCGCTGCGCATCTTGCGAGTTGTGTCCTTCGATTAGGGACGGGTCTGTTGCGTGGTCGGGTCAGGCGACAGGCGGTATTCATCCATAACTTCATGGCCGCTGACGCGCTGGAGGAAGATCGCTGTGCGTCCTGTGTCTTCATGGTCGCCACGGGCAACGGCCCGTTGTCCATGTGTGTTCACAACGCCCAGCGTGACCTGCATCTTGCCATGCCTGACAAAGTTGACGGTCCAATGGGGACCTATTGGTGGAACTCTGCCATGCGGGATCTGTCTAGTCACCCTGAGTTGCCGGGTCTGGATAGTCCTGAACAGGCCCCGATCAAGAAGCTCAAAGGTCAGCTGCGTGCGCGGCGTCAGAACCGGAAGGGAAAATCATGAAAGCTTTGTGGCTCATCCTGCTTCTGCCTCTTCTGGCGGCTTGCGCCAGTGTCGAACGTCTGGCGCTGCCCAGTGCTGTGCCGTTTGCCGACACCAATCTGACCCGCGCGGCGCAACCGCCCGGTGATCGTGTCGATCATCGCGATTGGAGCAGCTTTCTCGCGCGCTACGTCGCTACCGACACACAAGGAGTGAACAGAGTCGCCTATGCGCAGGTCACGCAGGCTGATCAAGCTCGATTGGAGCAGTACCTGAGTGATCTTCAATCGGTTGATCCTGCCCGTCTGACCCGGGATCAGCAACTGGCCTATTGGATCAATCTCTATAACGCACTGACCGTGGACCTGATCCTTGAAAACTATCCCGTCGCTTCGATCCGCGACATTACAGATGGTGCGTTTTCCTTTGGGCCGTGGGACCGGCCCCTAGCGCAGGTGGCGGGTCAGGTCCTGACGCTGAATGATATTGAGCACCGCATCATTCGACCCACATTCAACGAACCACGAATTCATTACGCACTGAACTGCGCTGCGGTGGGGTGCCCGAACCTGATGGATCGGGCGTGGCAGGCTGAGACGCTCGAACGTGACTTCTCGGCGGCCGAAAATGCCTACGTTAACGACCCGCGTGGCGTCAGGTTTGACACACGCGGGCGGCTGATCCTGTCAAAGATCTACATCTGGTTCCGAGAGGATTTCGGACCAAACGACCGGGCAGTTCTTGCGTATCTTGCAACTGCGGCGGATCCGGCTCTCAGCGCCCGTCTGTCTCAAACCTCCCGCATCAGCGGATATGAGTATGACTGGGCGCTGAATGATGCCGCCGCTGGATTCTGAAAGACCGCTTACAGCAGCCCTTCTTCGCGCAGCAGCTCCAGCATGTTTGCTTCGGGCCGCGGGCCGATGTGGCTGATCACTTCACGGGCACAGACATTGCCGATACGGGCACAGGTTTCATAGTCGCGGCCTGTGGCCATTCCGAACAGGAAGCCGGCAGCGAACTGATCGCCTGCGCCGGTTGCATCCACCGGTACAACCTTTTCTACCGCCACGTCGATGCGCTTGCCTTCGTTCAGAACGGTCACCCCGTCACCGGAACGTGTGCAAACAACCAGCGGGCAGATCTCTCCGGTTTTGGCCAGTGCGTCCTCCAGATCATCGGTTTCGAACAACGATTTGATTTCCGCTTCGTTACCGATGACGAAATCCAGCTCGTTCTCGATCAGCAGCAGGAAATCGACCCGGTGGCGTTCGACGCAGAACGGATCGGAAATCGCGATGCCAGCCTTGCCTCCGCCCTTGTGGCAGTTGCGCGCTGCCTCAAGAAACGCGGCTTTGCCTTTTTCCTTGTCGAACAGATAGCCTTCCAGGAACATGATCTGGCTGTTGCCAGCCACATCCCCGGACACGTCCTCGGATGACAATTCCGAGGAAATCCCCAGGTAGGTGTTCATCGACCGTTCACCATCGGGCGAAACAAAGATCATCGAACGTGAGGTTGGTAGCTCGCCGCCCGGCACCGGTGGGTTCACAAAATCAACACCGTCTTCATTCATTGCATCCGCATAGAACCGACCCAGCGCATCGTCATGCACGCGGCCAATAAAGGCTGCATCCAGTCCCAGAGCACCGGCACCCGCAATCGTGTTGGCAACCGAGCCGCCGGGCGTCTGCACCCGTGATTCCATCGAGGCATACAGCACTTCGCCGCGTTCCTGCTCGATCAATTGCATGATGCCTTTTTCAATGCCCATCAGCTCCAGGAAACTGTCGTCGGCTTGGGAAATCACGTCCACAACGGCATTCCCTATGCCCGTCAGCTGGTAAGTTTTCATAGGTTTTTATCCTCAAATTCGCAAAGATCGCGGATGATACAGGTGGGGCACATCGGTTTGCGTGCCTTGCAGTGATAGCGGCCATGCAGGATCAGCCAATGATGCGCATGCAGCTGAAAATCGGTTGGTATGTTGTCCTCGATAGCCCGTTCAACAACGTCGACGTTTTTACCGGGACAGATACCTGTGCGGTTGCCGACCCGAAAGATATGCGTGTCTACTGCCTGCGCCGGATAATGCCACCACATATTCAGAACCACATTGGCGGTTTTTCGCCCGACGCCGGGCAAGGACTGCAGGGCGGCACGAGAATTGGGGATTTCGCCGCCGTAGTCTTCGACCAGAATGCGACTCAGTTTGATGACATTTTTGGCTTTCTGACGGAACAGGCCGATGGTTTTGATATGCTCGATCAGACCCTCTTCGCCCAGATCCAGCATCTTCTGCGGCGTGTCAGCGATTTTGAACAGTTCGCGTGTCGCCTTGTTGACACCCGCATCGGTCGCTTGCGCTGACAGCGCCACTGCCACGACCAGGGTGTAGACGTTCACATGATCAAGCTCGCCCTTGGGTTCCGGGTCGGCCTGTTGAAAGCGTGTAAAGATCTCGCGGATCGTGTGGTAGTCGAGTTGTTTAGCCATCCAGCACGGTATGCCCTGCCGGATCGCTGCTCGCAATTGAAAAGGCCGGGAATTGGCAACACGAATGGCTGAGTGTTGGGTGGCTGCTATAGGAATATCACGCCGATAGCCCTCGAAGTTCCGCCCCCTCTACCTCCAGTTTCTCTCTAACCTTCGCCCAATGTTCTGGATTGGCTGCCAGAACAGCTGTCGGATCGATGTGTACCCGATAGCCCCGGTTTAGCGCCCCCTGCGCTGTCTTGTTGACGCAATGGCATCCATCAAGTCCGGTCAGGATCAGGGTTCCGATCTGGTTGTCTTCCAAAAACTGCTCAAACGCGGTCGAGGAAAAGGCATCGCCTACGGTTTTTACAAACTCCGCATCCGCATTCAGCCCGAGGCGCGGATCGGTCTCAATCCCGGCCGACCCTTCATTGCCGCGCCCCTGATTGAACCAGCCGTTCAGCAGGTTCGCCAGCTTGCCCTTGAAAACATGCCGAATGGCGATCACGGGCATCCTGTCCTCGCGGGCCTGCTTGACGGAGTCTCTTATGTTCGAAATGGCAGCATCCAACTCAGCGGCATCCCATCCGGGTGACGAGGTGAAATCAGTCTGCATGTCGATCACCACCAGCGCCGTTGCCGGACGTGTAGCCAGATCAATTGCCGGACCGGTTGTTGGCGTGCCAATCCTGCGAATTTCATTTAGAATATAGAGAACCGCGATCACAATTCCGGCGAGGATGATCCAAAGAACCGACATCTCATACCTCCTCAGCCAGATCGGCAAAAAACCGTGTGAGCGCCAGTTGTACCTTATGGTAAGTCGCAAGCTCTTCGAGAGAGAAGTCTTTGGAAAAACTGGCCAGTTTTGACATCTCATCTGTCCGGATCGCGGTGATGATGTCCTGGCCCGTGGGTGTCAGCCGATAGCAGTAAGAACGCGCGCGCTTGGGATTGGCGCGACTGTCGACCAGACCGGCCTTCATCACTTCCTGCAGGATGCGCGCGACGTATTGCCGTTTCAGCTGCAACTCGGTGCATAATTGTGGGGCTGTCGCTCCGGGGAAAAGGGATAGCCCCTCTAGGATAGCACGTTGTCCTACAGTTACGCCTTCACGATTGCTGCCGCGTTCAACCGCGGCGGTAATGTTGCGCAGCAGGGGCCGCGTGGCCTGAACTGCCTGATAGAGCTGATCCAATGAATGTTCCATGCCCCCAATCTAGATAGGTGCAAAGCGATTCGTCAACTCAGTTGACAAATATATGCGCAGGTTCCGGGTCGCGGCATTGGTCAGGGCGATGTAATGTTTATGTAAGCGAAGAGGTGCAACATGAACGTACAGAACCCAGAAACCGGCTATCACTACAACGTCATGCGGCGCGCGATCGAGTTGATCGATCAGGGCGGTGAAACGCTCAGCCTTGATGAACTGGCACGTCAGATGGATATGAGCCCCGCGCATTTTCAGCGGCTGTTCTCACGCTGGACCGGAGTTTCGCCAAAGCGATATCAGCAATACCTGACCCTTGGGCATGCCAAGGCGCTGTTGCGGGAACGGTTCACGACTTTGGAAACCGCCCACAATGTGGGTCTCTCCGGTAGCGGACGTCTGCACGACCTGTTCCTCAAGTGGGAAGCAATGAGTCCCGGCGAATACGCCCGTAAGGGCGAAGGCCTGACCATCTATTGGGGTTGGTTCGAGAGCCCGTTCGGCCCTGCGTTGGTCATGGGCACCGACAAGGGTATCTGCGGCATGGCTTTTGGTGCGGAAACTGGCGAGGAAGAAGCGATGGAAGACATGCTCTCTCGCTGGCCCAAGGCCAGATTTGTCGAAGACCCGATGCTTCTGCGACCATGGGTGCTTAGTGCATTCGGGGCGGAAAGTGAAAGGTTAGAGCCTACGCCGCTCTTTCTGATCGGCTCACCGCTGCAGATCAAAGTGTGGGAGGCGTTGATGCAAATACCATCGGGCCAGGTCACGACATATTCCGAGATCGCCCAGCGAGTGGGATCGCCACAAGCCGTTCGCGCGGTGGGAACGGCGGTCGGACGCAATCCGGTCAGCTGGCTGATCCCCTGCCATCGCGCCTTGCGCAAATCCGGTGGCTTGGGTGGCTATCACTGGGGGCTGCCCGTCAAGCGTGCGATGCTGGCCTATGAGGCAGCGCAGGCCGACGCATAGGCGTCGGCTGAAAAAAGCCGCCCCCAAGCCTGACCCTTGTGGTAGACGATAGGGGATGACGCAAGAAATTAGGCTGATGTCTCAGAAGTTTGCTGCCTGGTCCATTCCGGTGTCCCTTGCCGTGTTGCTGCTGAAGCTGTTGGCCTGGTGGCTGACAGGCTCGGTCGCGCTGCTTTCGGATGCGCTCGAGTCTATTGTGAATGTTGCGGCCGCACTTCTGGCCTATTTTGCGGTTCAGATTTCGGGCCGACCACCGGATGAGAAACACCCTTTTGGGCACAAAAAAGCCGAGTATCTCTCGGCCGTTGCTGAAGGGACGTTGATCGTTCTGGCGGCGTTATTGATCATTCGCGAGGCTGTCTCGGCGCTGCCATCTCCGCATTTGGATCATGCTCCGATGATCGGAATAGCTGTCAACGCCGTCGCGACCTGCATCAACGGCGCTTGGGCTGTCATTCTGCTGCGCGTTGGAAGAAACGAGAAATCGCCCGCACTGGAGGCCAGCTCAAAGCACATTTTCACCGATGTCATGACCTCTGTCGGGGTTGTTGTGGGTCTTCTGTTTGCGCTGGCTACGGGCTGGCTGATCCTTGATCCGATTATCGCCATTCTGGTCGCTCTGAACATCCTTTGGGAAGGCTGGAAAGTCATTCGTTCCTCTGTTGACGGGCTCATGGATGCCTCCTTGTCCGAACAGGATCTGCAAACCGTGCGCACAGCGATCGAGGCCAATCTCGGACCCGCGCTGGAGTATCACGATCTGAGGGGCCGCAGGTCAGCAAGCGTCATTTTCGTCGAGTTCCACCTTGTCGTAGCCGGCGATATGTCAGTGGCTGCTGCTCATGACATCTGCGACGATATCGAAGAGGCGCTACTAAAAAAGTACCCGGGGTCGGTATTTGTAATCCATCTCGAGCCGGATTCTGAGCTGAAGTCAGCGGTGGCCAATTGACAGTTCGTGTGACCGATGTCAGGAATTGCGCAGGTTCGGGAACCCTGCCGTTCGCGGTCGTTGGCCATGGTGAAACCCGATTGAACCAACATCTGATGCCCCATTTCTGGCGCGCGGATGGCAATGCGGACACCGTCCAGACTTCGCGCCCGTTAAAGGAAACGAGGCAAAGAATGGCAAATACGGAAAACATCGCTTCGATTGAAGAATTGAAGACGCAGGCGAGGCGGCTGCGTGAACGACTGCGCGGCGCTGGTGTTAAGCTGTCCCACAGCGAGGCGCTGGAAACAGTTGCGCATCAGCATGGTGTAAAGGATTGGAATACGCTGCATGCAATGGCGGGTAACCGGATGCGGCTTCGGGTCGGCGACCGGGTCGAGGGCCGCTATCTCGGGCAGTCTTTCTCGGCAGAAATCCGGGGTTTAACCATGATGGGCGACGGCTCTCATCGACGCATAACCCTGCATTTTGATACGCCGGTAGACGTGGTTCAATTCGACAGTTTCTCGGCGTTTCGTCAGCGTGTTACGGGCGAAATTGGCTGGGACGGCCGATCCACCCGGCATACATCGAACGGAGAGCCACAGTTGATCGTGCGACCTGCCTGACAGAAAAAAGCGAGGCACGAAACCGTGCCTCGCCTTAAATCATCAGCAAGCGGAATGTTTACTCTGCAGCCCAGCCGCCAACCGCTTTGACCTCAAGGAAGTCTTCCAGACCCCAGAGGCCGCCTTCGCGCCCGTTGCCTGACTGTTTCATACCACCAAAGGGTGAGCCAGCCGCACGGGACTGGCCATTCATCTCGACCATGCCCGAGCGCAGATGCCGTGCCATCCGATTGGCGCGTGCGCCATCCTGTGTCTGGACATAGTTGGTCAGGCCGTAAGGGGTGTCATTGGCAATCTCGATGGCTTCCTCTTCGGTGTCGAAGGGGATCATGGTCAGAACCGGGCCAAAGATCTCTTCGCGCGCGATGGTCATCTGGTTGTTCGCATCGGCAAAGACGGTCGGGCGTACATAGTAGCCCTTGTTGAGACCTTCGGGGCGTCCGGTGCCACCTGCAACCAGACGCGCACCTTCATCGATGCCCTTTTGGATCAGGTCCTGAATCTTGCCCCACTGCACCTCGTTCACGACGGGACCGATATGGCGACCTTCGTCCTGAGCGGGGCCAACAGCAACCTTGTTTGCTACCTCTGCCGCAGTCTCAACAGCATGATCGTAGATCGGGCGCTGCACCAGCATACGGCTGGGTGCATTACAGCTCTGGCCGGTGTTGTTCATCATGTGCAGAACACCCCGCTTGATCGCCTTTTCATCGGCATCGGCAAAGACGACATTCGCACCTTTGCCACCCAATTCCAGATGCACCTTCTTCAGCGTATCGGCTGCATTCTTGGAAATCGCGGTTCCGGCGCGGGTCGAACCGGTGAAGCTGACCATATCCACATCCGGGTGCCCCGAAAGCTGCGAACCAACGCCGACACCGTCCCCGTTCACTAGATTGAAGACACCGGCGGGGAAGCCTGCCTCATCCATCATCTCGGCAAAGATCATCGCGTTCAGCGGGCTCTGCTCGGATGGTTTCAGCACCATCGTACAGCCTGCGATGGCTGCTGCACCGACCTTGAGCGTGACCTGATTCATCGGCCAGTTCCATGGCGTGATCAGCGCGGCAACACCTACGGCCTCATAAATAATGCGGTCGTTGGGGGCATGATCCCCCAGCGGGCGATCGAACTGAAACGCCTTGGCTGCGCGGATGAAGTTTTTCAGATGCCAGGTCCCGGCACCAACCTGCTGTGTACGCGACATGTCGATCGGCGCGCCCATTTCCAGAGACATGGCCTGCGCTAGATCTTCGGCGCGGGTCTGGTAGATTTCGATCAGCTTTTCCACCAGCGCGATACGCTCTTCCACTGGCGTTTCCATCCAGCCGGGCAGCGCTGCCTTGGCGGCGGCGACCGCAGCATTCGTATCAGCTTCGGCCCCCAGAGAAATCACGGCACAGGGCTCTTCGGTCGACGGGTTGGTTACCTGGAAATCATTTGCCGCCGAGGGGGCGACCCATTTGCCGTTGATATAGAAATCGCGTTTTTCGATCATGGCTCATCCTCCGGAGCAGAAATCAATCGACCGATCGGTCGGTTTTCTAGGGCACTCTGTCACCCGACCCGATGCGGGGCAAGTGGGAAATCATAATTTGATCAAATTATGTATCTGCCAAATCTTCTGACAGAGCAACATGAATGGTTTAACCTCTGCGCAAAGTGATTAGGTTGGCATCAACCGACTCGGAGTTTTTCACAGGAAAGGAGATTCCCAATGGGTTTGCGCATCAACGATACCGTCCCGAATTTCACCGCTGAAACGGATCAGGGCACCGTTCAGTTCCACGACTGGATTGGCGACAGCTGGGCCATCCTGTTCTCGCACCCCAAGGACTTCACCCCTGTCTGCACCACCGAGTTTTCGGCCGTTGCACAGTTGAACGACGAATGGGCGGCGCGGAACACCAAGGTCATCGGTGTGTCGGTCGATGGTGTCGAGGACCACAAGAAGTGGAAAAAGGACATCGAGGAATACGGCAAGGCCAACCCCGGTTTCCCGATTATCGCTGATGATGGTCTGGCCGTGTCGAAAGCCTTCGACATGCTGCCGGCCGAAGCCTATCTGCCCGATGGCCGTACGCCTGCCGACAGCGCCACTGTGCGCTCGGTCTTTATCATTGGCCCGGACAAGCAACTGAAACTGTCGATGACCTATCCAATGACTGTTGGTCGGAACTTTGCCGAAATCCTGCGCGCGCTGGATGGTCTGCAGATGAGCGCCAAAGGTGTCGCGACGCCGGCGAACTGGGTTCCGGGTGAGGATGTAATCATCCCGCCGACCGTCTCGAACGAAGACGCCAAAGAGAAATTTGGCGAGTTCGAGACAATCTTCCCATATCTGCGCAAGACCAAAGCGCCTGAGTAAGGGTTAGACCCGTTTGAAATTCCGCGTGCCCTGATCCTTCAGATACCGGGCACGCGGGTAGGGGAAACGGAACCGAGACGTTTCCCCTGTGCTGCGTTCAGAAGCTGTAGCGCAGACCGAAGTTAACGCTGAACGTATCCAGATCATCCTCAACCGTGCCGGTCGACGCTCCGTTTGGTGCCAGCCGTTGCGAGGACACATCGAAGGCACGGGAATAGCGGGCATCGACGGTAAACGCGGTTGAGCTGTTGATGTCATAGGCCACACCCGCAATCAGCTGTGCCGCAAAATTGGTGTCGCTGTCATCCAGTGCCACGCCGGGTCCATAGACAAAGTTCAGATCAGAATAGGTGGCGCCCAGACCAAACCCGGCAAAAGGGGTGACCTTGCCGCTCTGTTTGAAGTCAAACAGCACGTTGGCAAACAACGAGGTCTGGCTGACATCGCCTGACACGTTGCCTTCGGGCGCCGGGCCGTTGCCCGAGAAATTCACGCCATCCACATCATTGTCTCGATAGGACAGTTCCAGCTCGATCCGTGTGCCGACATTGTCGTTCGACCATTGCGGTATTTCCTTACCGATGGCCAGGCCAAGCCCGTATCCGCCATCAAAATCCGTATCGACCGACTGGGTCGCAGCGCCGATCGTGCCCGAGAAGTCGCTGTCCTGCAGTTGGCTGTATCCAATAAAGCCCTGAATATAGGCGCCGTCCGACAGGCTTTGGGCGGCCAATGCCGATGCGCTCAGCGTCAGGGCGGCCGATGTCAGGAGAAGACGAGTAACCATAACTGTGTCCTTTGTTCCGAATGGTGCATGGCGCACATGTGGGAGAGAGGGCAGCAAAAGGAAGGCTCCGGGCCTTCACACCGGGTCACTCTTAGTTGGCGCTGCGTGAGCGAATAAATTCTGCCCGTGAATTGTTCTTTGCTTTGCCGCCAACCGGCAGTCATTCGCCACCTGCAGTGCGGCATGGTGGTTGATGCCAATTTAGGGATTGCTCTGAAATTCCAATCAGGGGTAGGTCAGGTTGAGGGCAGGGGTCTAAGCAAGGCCGATGTAAGAGCTTAAAATGCAACTAGAACCGGGCAAAGATATCAGGAATTGGACGAGACGGGTCTTCGTTTCGCTTATGGCCTTGTCACTGCTCGTCTGGTCGCTGGCCCCGTCGTTTTCGCACCCAACAGATTTTCTGTTGGCCGAAGCCCGTGCTGAGGCTGTTCACGAAGATCACGGACATTCACATGGCGACAGCGTCGATCGTTACTGGTCGTTGCACGGTCACAGTCATGATGTGGCCGATCACGACCACAGCTCGGCCATTCTGATCCGCAATGGTTCAACCCTGCCGGTTACGGAGTACCTGCTGGCCGGGGTTATGGACCCGTTCGTCGACCCACCCAATCCGGTTTATCGGCTCGAACGACCTCCGCGCGTCTGATCTGTCCCGCCCTCCGGCGGGCCCAAAGATCATTCCTACAAAAAAGCGGAGAAATTCTCATGCACGCAGTCCAAAGGGGCTGGGGCGGGTTGGCGATGCGCCAATCCCTGCTTCTGGCAACCCTTATCCTTGCGGCGCTCGGGTTCAGCGCAACCTATGCCGCCGCGCATAACGTAACCGCCGGTGATGCCGGCTATATCCAGCAGATCTGGGGCGTCAAACTGATTCCCTTTGCCTATCTTGGCGCCAAGCACATGGTGACGGGATATGACCATGTCCTGTTTCTGTTCGGGGTCGTGTTCTTCCTGTACCGGGCCAAACACGTCGCCACCTATGTCAGCATCTTTGCCCTTGGGCATTCCACGACCATGCTGGCAGGGGTTTACTTCGGTTGGAACGTCAACGCCTATATCGTTGACGCGATCATCGGCCTGTCCGTCGTCTACAAGGCATTGGACAATCTGGGCGCCTATCAGCGCTGGTTCGGGTTTCAGCCAAATACCAAACTGGCGACGCTCATCTTTGGCTTTTTCCACGGCCTCGGTCTGGCGACCAAAATCCTTGATTATGACATTCCGCAGGACGGGCTGCTGCCCAACCTTCTGGCCTTCAATGTCGGGGTCGAGATTGGCCAGATGCTGGCCTTGGCGATGATCCTGATCGTCATGGGTTTTTGGCGAAAGTCCCCATTCTTCTGGAAACACGCCTACACGGTCAACGTGATGATGATGTCAGCCGGCTTTGTCCTGATTGGCTATCAGCTCACCGGCCTTTTCACCACAACCTGAATTCGCGGAGAAACACATGTACAACTCTGAAAAACCTTCCCCCGAGGAGCTGCCAAGCTCGCAGCAACTCATCCGATCCACCATTATCGCTGCGGTTGCGGCCGTGGCCATTCTGATCACCATCGTTTTGCCAGCAGAGTACGGTATTGATCCCACGCGGATCGGCCGGGTTCTAGGGCTGACCGAAATGGGTGAGATCAAGACCGAACTGGCGGATGAGGCCGCCCAAGATGCACAAGCGGCAAGTGACGAGCAATCGAATCTGCTGCTGGATATCATGGGGGCCTTTGTTGGCGCCGCCTATGCCCAAGAAAGCGCTGAGCCCTGGTCAGACGAATTTTCATTCACCCTGGCACCGGGCGAAGGGATCGAGTGGAAGCTGGTCATGGAAGAAGGTGCCGTCGCAGAATATGAGTGGGTCGCCGAAGGTGGGCGCATCAACTTTGATCTGCATGGCGACAATTCGGATCAGTCGATCAGCTATGAAAAGGGCAGGGGCAAGACCGACGACCGCGGCGATCTGGTTGCAGCCTTTGGCGGCAATCATGGCTGGTTCTGGCGCAACCGTGACAAGCAGGACATCACGGTTACCGTGAAATTGCGCGGTGCCTACAGCGATCTGAAACGCACTTACTGATCAGGATGCCCCGGCTCAATCGCGAGCCGGGGCAACCACGGACTTTGGCTTGTACTTACCAAGTGCAATCATCGTGTATCAGGGGTCCAGACGCCGCCCGGTTCAGCATCATGGCTGACTAGCCGTGCAAATTGTCTTTCAAGTAACGCAAACCGGTGTCGATGATCACGGTCACCACGGTTTTACCCGGTCCAAGTTCCCGGGCTTTCTGCAGGGCAGCCCAAATGTTCGCACCAGACGTAACCCCGCCAAGCAGACCCTCGCTATGGGCCAGCGCTCGGGCGCCCCAATAAGCGTCTTCATCCTTCACCGGGATAACCGAGTCGATAAGGTCCCGGCGTAGTATCGCAGGCACAAAGGAAAGCCCGATCCCTTCAAGCTTGTGCGTGCCGCCCGTTTCACCGCCCGAGATGTTGCGGACATGGTAGGGTTCGATCGCAACGATTTCGGTCCCCGGATTGTGGGCTTTCAGAACCTCGGCATTGCCAGAGATACAGCCACCCCCTCCTGCAGCCATGACAAAGGCATCGATTGGGCGGCTGGCCTGTGTCAGAATCTCCTGCGCCATGCCGTGGTAACCCAGCTTATTGTCCATGTTGTTGACCTGATCCGGCCAGAATGTACCGGGTTCGCCGGTCAGTTCCTTGGCCCGTGCGATCATCCGGTTGATCACATCGGCAGTCAGCACACCGCCTTCTGCATGAACAATCTCGACTCCGGCGCCAAAGGCCCGCATCGTCTGTAGCTTTTCTTCGGAAAACCCGTTCGAGGACACAAAATACGCCTCATAACCGCGCGTCGCGCAGACCATCGCAAGCGAACTTCCGGTGCTGCCGCCCGTATATTCGACGACGCGCCCTCCGGGTTTCAGTTCACCGCGCCGTTCTGCGCCTTCGATCATCGACAAGGCCATGCGGTCTTTCATGCTGCCCGTCGGGTTCGCCCCTTCCCACTTAACATAGATGTCGGCGTGATCCGGTCCGGTCAGACGGGTCAGCTTGATGAGAGGTGTGTTTCCGATGGCGAGCATGATCAGGTCTTTCGAAGGTGAGAGTAGTAACTTCCATAAATTAAGTTACTATTTGCATCAAGCTTCCATTTTTTAAGTTACTAGAGTAAACCGATGTGTGCATTGCCTGACCAGAGGATGACATGACTCAAGCCGATCATGAATTTCGCTCCCGCTGCTCCATTGCGCGCAGCCTTGAAATCCTGGGGGATAAGTGGACCCTTCTGGTGGTGCGCGATCTGATGTGGCACGGAAAACATACGTTTCAGGAACTCCAAAACAGCGAAGAACATTTGCCGCCGAACTTGTTGTCCCAACGTTTGAAACGACTGATGGAATGGGGATTGGTCGAGCGCGAGGCCTATCAGGACCGGCCTGTTCGCTATCGATATCAGCTCACACCCCGGGGGCGAGAGTTGGAGCCTGCCTTGTTGCAGATCATGCGCTGGGGTCATGCGCATTTGGGTGGCGGACTTTATGATCCGGACAAAGGTGCCACAGTGGCAAATGCTTCCAACTAAGGTCGCTTTGTACGGCTATGAAAGCCTGACAGCCTCTGGCGCGGTGCAATCAGCTGACAGCCCCACTGGAACCGACAGCTCGGATTGCAGCGCGCGCACCTCATAGGGTTTCAGGACCGGCAGCACAGTGGGACCGTAACTCTTCGCATTCAACGTCAATTCGGGGAAAAGCTCGAAAAGCTCGCGCCTGGTTGCAGGTGAAACCGCACTCATCGTGGTGTCACCGGGATAGAATGATTCAGACCAGACGCCTTCAACTTTGACCAGCTCGTGACTGTCGAATAGCAGATGGATGTATATGACGTCCTGATCGGGCGGCATCTGCGTGATATCCCGGCCATCGACCATGCCCTTTGCAGGGGCCAGCATCATGCTGTCGGCATAGTACAACTCCATCGACGCGGATGTGACCGCGATCCGATGTTGAGGCGAGACCAGCAAGTCGCGCTGGGGGCAGCCTTTGGAAAAACTGTTTGCCCGAATGCGAATGGGGCAAAGATGAGAGTCGATCTTCAACTCATGTGCTGACAACCGGCGTTTGCCGACCCAGCGCAGGGGTTTGCAGCTGCCATCAGCGGTTACCACGTGGTCACCGGGTTTCAGTGTTTCTATCCGGCGCAGACCTGTCGGGGTCAGGATTCTTGAGCCAGCAGTGAAACATACGAAGGTGGGTATGGTGTCGTATTCGGTTGGCGGCGCAGTAACGATCGAGTTGTTGGTATTCGCAATCGTGTCCCCAACCGACACTTCACCAGAAGTGACGACGACATATTGGGGATTTGAGAACTGAAGCAGCGTAAAGGTGACCGGATTCCCGCCGACGTTGCCGCTGTAGGTCTCAAACACCTGAAAGTTGGTAGAGTTGCCGATGAACCCGGGAACACCGCTGACATCCAACTGCGGGTTTCCATCCGCATCCGGGTCTTCGAGGCTGTCATCAGTATCGATGATTTCGACCTGATAAGCGTTCAGCACCACGACATTGGTGTTACTCAGAGGATCGCTGTTGATCTCGTAAATTGTGATAAATTCCATGGCTGAAAGTCATCCAATCACAACAAGAGGTTAAATCTATAATGAAATGATACACTTTTTGCGTGTGTCTTCCTAGGGACTTTCACGGCTTGTTGGGTGCGGCGTGATCTGCAGACGTGCAGTACAGCTAAGTCGCGAAAGGTTGTGCTGGCACAAAAAAGGCCCCGGTGTATCCACCGGGGCCTTCATCAGTCAAAAGGTAGGCAGATTATTCTGCGCCTTCCTCTTTCTTTTCTTTCTTCTCAGGAACGATCTCTTCGCCGGTTTCCTGATCGACGACTTTCATCGACAGGCGGACCTTGCCGCGATCGTCAAAGCCCAGCAGCTTGACCTTTACTTCCTGACCTTCTTTCAGAACATCCGACGGATGGTTCAGACGGCGGTTTTCGATCTGGGACACGTGGACCAGACCATCGCGCTTGCCAAAGAAGTTCACGAAGGCGCCGAAATCGACGATCTTCACGACTTTGCCGGTGTAAACCTGACCTTCTTCTGGCTCGGCCACGATCGAATAGATCATGTCATAGGCCTTCTTGATCGATTCACCGTCAGGCGAGGCGATCTTGATGACGCCGTCGTCGTTGATGTCGACCTTGGCACCCGAGGTTTCCACGATCTCGCGGATGACCTTACCGCCCGAGCCGATCACTTCACGGATCTTGTCGGTCGGGATGTTCATGGTCTCGATGCGCGGAGCGTGGACCGAGAATTCGTTGGTCTCGGACAGGGCTTTGCCCATCTCGCCCAGAATATGCATCCGGCCTTCTTTGGCCTGTGCCAGAGCGGTTTCCATGATCTGCGGTGTGATGCCTGCGACCTTGATGTCCATCTGCAGCGAGGTGATGCCGTTCTCGGTACCCGCCACTTTGAAGTCCATGTCGCCTAGGTGGTCTTCGTCACCCAGGATGTCGGTCAGAACAGCGTAATCACCGTCATCTTCAAGGATCAGACCCATGGCCACACCGGCAACCGGCGCTTTCAGCGGAACACCCGCATCCATCATCGACAGCGAACCGCCGCAGACAGAAGCCATCGAGGACGAACCGTTGGATTCAGTGATCTCCGACACCACGCGGATGGTGTAGGGGAAGTCGGTCGGTGCGGGCAGAACAGCCTGCAGCGCGCGCCATGCCAGCTTGCCATGGCCGATTTCTCGGCGACCGGGCGAACCGACGCGGCCAACTTCACCAACCGAGTACGGAGGGAAGTTGTAGTGCAGCAGGAAGTTCGATTTGAAGTTGCCGTGCAGTGCGTCGATGAATTGTTCGTCGTCGCCGGTGCCCAGCGTGGTCACGGCCAGTGCCTGTGTTTCACCACGGGTGAACAGGGCAGAACCGTGGGTACGCGGCAGCAGTGAGGTTTCAGCATCGATCGCACGGACATCGGTGGTCGAGCGACCGTCGATGCGCTTGCCGCCTTTGACGACGTCGCCGCGCAGGATGCCGGCTTCCAGCTTTTTCATCGCCGAACCCAGGTTGCCGTCTTCCAGCTGTTCCTCGGTCAGCGCTTCCTTGATCGCTTCACGGGCAGCGGCAACAGCGGCGGTGCGCTCTTGCTTGTCGGTGATTGCGAAGGCGGCGCGCATCTGCTCTTCACCGGCGGCCGCAACGGCAGCGTACAGTTCCGAGTAATCGGGCGCTTCGAACTCAAACGGCTCTTTGGCGGTTTCTTCGGCCAGATCGATGATCAGGTCCAGAACCGGCTGGATCTGCTCATGCGCGAAGTTCACGGCGCCCAGCATTTCTGCCTCGGACAGCTCGTACGCTTCGGATTCAACCATCATCACGGCGTTCTTGGTGCCGGCAACAACCAGGTCCAGACGCTGTTCCGGGTTCAGGCGCAGGTCCTGCATGTCGTCCACGGTCGGGTTCAGGACGTACTCGCCATCCACGAAACCAACGCGGGCACCTGCGATCGGACCACGGAACGGTGCGCCCGAGATGGTCAGGGCAGCCGAAGCGGCGATCATCGCAACGATGTCAGGGTCGTTGACCAGATCGTGGCTCAGCACGGTGCACATCACCAGAACTTCGTTTTTGAAGCCGTCAACGAACAGCGGGCGGATCGGACGGTCGATCAGACGCGCGGTCAGCGTCTCTTTCTCGGTCGGGCGCGCCTCGCGCTTGAAGAAGCCACCCGGAACCTTACCGGCGGCATAGTATTTCTCTTGATAATGCACGGTCAGCGGGAAAAAATCCTGACCGGGCTTTTGTTGCTTGGCAAAGGTTACGTTCGCCATGACGCTGGTTTCGCCCAGCGTGGCAATCACGGTGCCGTCGGCCTGGCGTGCAACTTTGCCAGTTTCCAGTGTGAGCGTCTCTTCGCCCCACTGCATCGATTTCTTAGTTACATCAAACATATGCGTATCCTAGATGGGAGCACTCCCGGCCCTCCGGGTCTCCCGTTTGCATGGCGGCCCCATTGCCGCCGACCCCAATTTATCTTCCATTCGAGTGCCGGGGTCAGGGCACAACGTCTCAGATACCGCGCGCATACATGAGAATGGGCCGAATTAAAAGAGGTCTCACTTTCGTGGGCGATCATCAGCCTCGACAGATCGAAAATCAGCCGAACACCTGCCCAAACTCAAAACGACCGCTCGCGAGATTTGCGCAGCGCGCGAATGTCAGTCTCAGTTTCAGGGCCTGTGGGTTGCACTGGTTTCCTCTGGGCCTCGGGGCTTCCGTCAAACTTCAACAGGGCCAGAGCCGATGCCGACCAGATCCACGAATTCAGCCACAAAAGCCCGGCTAAGGCGGCTATGCCTTGGAGTATGATATCCAGGTCAAAATCCGGTAAAGCCTGCCCCGTAACGATGGAAATTATGGATACGACGAGTGGTAGAACCGCGAACAGAAGCGTTAACAGTTCAAAATAAAACTGCAGGAAGAAAGACACGAAAAAGATGCAGAACAGCGGCAGAAAGCTGCGTCCGAGGCCATAAAAGAATCCATTGCTTGGCGTTCTGTGGCCCGCTTCTCTGGCAGCATTTGCCAGCGGCACCGCCATGATGGCGTAAGTAACCGTCAGAACCACGACGACGACGGCTATCTTGATGCTCACCGCGATCAAGGCAAAGGCAACTTGGGTGGATTGCGGTGTGTTCTTGAACGCATCCAACGAAATGGGTACGCCGACCTGCCACATGGCGACCAGAACAGCGATGGCGTTAGCAAGCAAGACCAAACCGCCCACCACGACAAAAAAGAAGACCCCGTACATAAACGAGTTCAGTGCCAGAATCTTGAAGTCAGTCTGGCGTAAATCACCCTTTACTGCCAACGCCACGCGAATGCCGAACAGGCTGATGAACATGGCTGTGACTGGTCCGCTGACGTAGCTTGCGAAGCCGAGTGTAACGATACCTAGTATAGCCCAAACCACAAACGAAGCGGCGCTGATCAGGATCACGGGAACAACCATTCGCGCAAAAACGCCAAATGACAGAAGTAACGAACTGAATATAAGGGTCATTGGTAGGCGCCTTTGAAAGAAGGGTGGTACGCACGCCAGACGGCAATCCGGTCCGGCCGACGGTTTTATAAGTTTTGAGTAATAGCCTGAGTGATCGAATTCTTGTTTGGCGGGAATCTACCTAAAGGAGATTTGTTTGCAAGATCAACCAAACCCGAAGTTGGTGAAGAGCTACCCTTCTCAACAGTAAAATTAACATATGGAATTTTGAAAATATGATCTACCATCCGATCAGGGATCGGAGGGAGTGAGATGAAAGCACGTGCAATCGGACTTGCGTTTGGCCTTTTGGCATCCGCCGCTGCGGCACAGGATTCGCCTGAACAAACATTGTTTACCAATGTCCACGTATTTGACGGTGTAAATGAGCAACGGATTGAGAATGCAAGCGTTCTGGTCGAAGGCAACCTGATCAAGACCGTTTCGACAGATGCGATCGATGCGCCGGATGCCACGGTGATTGATGGTGGTGGGCGCACCCTGTCACCGGGTTTTATCGAAACACACGCTCATCTGATGCTGATGGGGCCAAGCATTCCCGCGATGGAGGCAAACGTCACTTGGGAAGATTTCGGCATCCACGGTACCCGCATGGCCGAGATGTATCTGATGCAGGGTTTCACGACCGTGCGGGATGCCGGTGGTGCAAACGGCGGATTGCGACGGGCAATTGATGCAGGCCAGATCCTCGGCCCACGCTATTATCCCTCTGGCGCATTTCTGGGCACGCGTGGTGGTCACGCAGATTTCGCCAGCTTCACCTCGCCACCCGGTGCCTCGACCAATTTCGGACGCCTGAACATGGCGCAGGAGGTGGACAGCGTTGCAGATGTTCAGAAGTTTGGTCGCAACAATTTCCGCATGGGTGCAACCCAACTGAAATACATGCAGTCAGGTGGTGTGGTTTCGGCCTTTGATCCGTGGCAACTGCTGGCCGGCTCCCCCGAGGAAATCGAGGCCGCCGTGCAGGTTGCGAATGAGTATGGCAGCTACGTGATGGCCCATTCCTATCGGAAAGAAGCGATCATGAACGCCCTGAATGCGGGCGTCAAAAGTATCGAACACGGGTTCTCTTTCGACTGTGAGATCGCGGCACTGATGAATGAGAAAGGGGCCTATATCACAACGAATCTGACGGCCTTTGATCCCGGTCTTCTGGAAATCCCTGCCGTTGCAAGTGTTCCCTCGAGCCTTGCCAAGGCCAAGTCCGCATCCGAAACCTTCGCCGGGTATATCGACAACATGCGCGAATGCCCCGTCAAACGTGGTTTCCAGACGGATTGCGTCGGCTCGGTCGAGGCGTGTAATATTCAGATTGCCTATGAGAAGAAGCTCAACAATGACTTCTTCGGGCCTCTCACTTCGATGGTCACTTTGACCTCTACAGGGGGTGAAATCGTTGCACTGTCCGGTGACTTCATGAACCCTTATCCCGCAGGCAAGCTCGGCGTGATCGAGGAGGGGGCTTATGCGGATATCCTGCTGATCGACGGCAACCCGCTCGAGGATTTCTCGGTCGTGGGAACAGGCGATCAGTGGTTTGGTGCCGATCCAAGACCTGAAAGCCCGGAAACGATCCGGCTGATCATGAAGGATGGCGTGATCTATAAGAACACGCTGCAATGATCTAAGGTGGAACTGCCGCAATACGCGATGCGACGGAGAACGCAGATGAAAACCCTGTTTCGGCTGATCACGATGGTTGCGCTGCTTTTGGCGGGGCAGGCCTCTTTTGCCGCGCCAGGTGTCGCGCTGGACTGGTCCGATCTGCCCGACCCGTCTGTGCAGGTCTTTGAGGATCCGTATCGCGACCTCAGTCCGGAACAGTTTGATGATCTGCTGTTTGTCGTCCGGCTGCGGAGCAGGTTGGCTCAGGATACCGGCAGCGCGGAAGAGCGGCAGAAGTGGCAGGAGTTGCTGACTGAGACCGAAGAGGCGCTGGCAGTGGATAATATCGATGTCGACTGGCTGTTGGACCAGCGGCAGGTGGTGACCGAGCGCCGCAAGAAAGCCGGAACCGCAGGTAACCCGGAATTTGATGGTCAGACCATTACGCTTGCGGGATTTGCCATTCCCGCCCCGCCTGATCCGGATGGTCAACCGGTCGCCTATCTGGTGCCCGAACGTGGCATGTGCAGCCACATGCCACCCCCACCACCCAACCAGATGATCCGGGTGCGTTTGAACGGTGACTGGGCGCCCGCATACTTTCACGAACCCGTGCGTCTTACTGGGCTGCTTACCATCGATCCCACGGATCAGAAAATGGTCGTCGTTGACGGGCTGATGCCGATGCGCGCGACATTTCAACTGAATGCAGACAGCGTCGAGACACTTGAAACTCGTGGTGATCAGCTCGAGTGGACACAAAGCGTTGCCGACCGCCTTCGCGCTGCGGGCAATCGTAAAACTGGCGGCCCTAAGGTTTCTGAATGATCCGGTCTCTGGCCCTTGCACTGCTGTCGTTGTTGTTTCTGGACAAAGCGGCTGCGCAAGGTTTATCCGGCCCGTCCTCGGTCGAAGCCGAACTTGAACCCGGCGATGGGCTGACCGATCCGCAATACCGTTCGGATTTCCCGCGCAATATCGCCCCCGGCTGGTTCGCTTGGAAAGATCGGCTGGCTGAAAGTGGGTTCCGTTTCAACATCGACTATCTGGCGCTGGGCCAGACTACAAATGCAGATCTAGGCACTGGTGAGGCTGCCAGCGGTATCGCCCGGTTCTACGGCAGTTGGCAGGCCACCGAGAGGGGTTCTTTGACCTTCAAGATCGAGAACCGGCACAGCTATACCGAGGTCGCACCGCAATTTCTGGGTCTGAACGGTGGCGCGCAATCGATCACCGGAACGGCTTTTAACGACAACGGGTTGCTACTGACCAACCTGTTCTGGACCCAGCGGGTTGCAGACGGATCCTGGACGTTGCAGTTTGGCCAGATCGATGTGACAGACTTTGTCGATGTTTACGGCCTGGTCAGTCCCTATAGCGGGTTTCAGAACCTCGCATTTAACACCAACCCAACGATCAACGCTCCGAATCCGGGGCTTGGAATTGCGGGGGGCCTCAAGCTCAGCAGTAATTTCTATGCTGTGGCCAGCGTCGCGGATGCCAATGCAGATCCTTCGGACCCGAATTTCGATGTCTTCAGCGACGGAAACCTCTTCAAGTCACTCGAAATCGGATACACTTCGGGTTTTGACCGCATCTATTTCGACAACGTGCATCTGACGCTCTGGCATGCAGATGCTGCCGATGATGGCAGTCGTCCCGAAGACTATGGTGGTGCATTTTCTGCTGCGTGGTTCGTGGACAACAAGTGGATGCCCTTCTTTCGTGCAGGCGCAGCCAAGGGAACGGCTGCTCTGTATCAGCGCTCGGTTTCGGCCGGTTTGGGATATTACGGGCGCAATACCGACCTTGCCGGGCTGGGCCTGAACTGGGCAGAGGCGCGCGGGGTCGATGGGGATCAGTTTACGCTCGAGGCGTTTTACCGGTTCTCGATTTCGCCCGGCTTGCAGATCACGCCGTCGGTACAGCTCATCTCAAACCCGCTGCTCAACCCCGATCAGGACAGTATTGCCCTGTTCGGATTGCGGACCCGGATCGTGTTCTGAGCCTGCCTCTCACATCGCCAGCTTGCGCAATTGCTGCCACAGCAAATCTACGGTCGGCTGATCCAGATCGGTTTTTCGGGCAGCGCAGATATTCCATGTAATCTGCGGCTCGGTTTCGATCAGTTTTACCGAACCGGAAGAGACCAGTTCGCTGAACGTCTCAGGCATTCCACCAACCACGAACGCACTGTCATCCAGCAGCGAGGCCAGAAAGGCGTAGTCGTCACTTTCGATCTGGGGCAGGGTTCTGACCTTTTGTGCCGCCGCTTCGTTCCCACCCAGCGCCTTGGTCAGTGCCGCACGCCAATGTTTGTGCAGATGCGGTGAGGCAAAGGGATACTCAAACACGTCGCGCAATTTGCAAACGGGGGCGTCCTGCAGCGGATGACTGACATGCGCAGCAAATACCACGGCGCGTTTTTGGAACATCATCAACTCGATGTTTTCGGTTTCCGGCGTATGGGTCAGATCGCCCACATAGATATCGATTTCGCGGTTCTCCAGCATCTCGATCGGCGCTTGCCGGGCACTGACCGACACACTGACCCGCATTCCTGGAGAGACCTGCAGCGCTGCTTGCATCGCAGGTTTGATCAGGGTCCTGGGCGTCAGAGGTCCGCACCCGATCCGCACGGCTTGTCCCGCATCTGATCGAATATTCGCAATCTGCAGCTCGCAGGTCTGAAGTTCCGACTGCAGTTTTCGGGCAATGGGCAGAAATTCCTGCCCCTTGCGTGTCAGACCACTGTTGCCACGCTTTCGGTGAAACAGGGGAAACCCCACCTGGTCTTCCGCCATTGCGACATAGCGTGACAAAGACGCGTTCGACACGCCCATGCGTTTGGCAGCGTCCTGAAAGTTACCGGTATCGGCAAGATTCAAGAAGGCGGACAGGGATTTCTCATTCAGCATCGCGGTCTCGAAAATTTCAGATTTCGCGTATTACGTTTCAGAATTTGCAAAAATGTAAACCCGCATTGCGAGATGAACGAGCCTGCCGCTAGGAAATATCTAATCTGGCCGTTTGGTCATTTTTCATCGTTCTCAGGAGTTTAACCCGGTGCTTCAGATCAAATCGATAGCGTATACCGCTGCTGCCGCATTCTGTGCGCTCGCGTCGGCAGCCGTTGCAGAAACCGAAAAACCAAACATTCTCGTCATCATGGCCGACGATGTCGGCTGGGCCAGTCTTGGCAGTTATCATCAGGGCATCAAAAGCATCCAGACCCCCAATCTTGATCAGCTTGCGGCTCAGGGTGCGCGTCTGACAGATTACTATGCGCAGCCCAGTTGTACGGCGGGCCGGTCGGCCTTCATCACCGGCCAATATCCGGTGCGGACCGGCATGCACACCGTTGGTCTGCCGGGTGATCCGGTGGGTCTGAGCGACGAAGACCCGACACTGGCCAATATCCTGAAATCTTTGGGTTATACGACCGGGCAGTTTGGCAAGAACCATCTGGGTGACCTCAACAAGTTCCTGCCAACGGTCAAAGGCTTCGATGAATATTGGGGCTGGCTCTATCACCTCAATGCAATGGAATACACGTCAGACCCGGATTGGCCCAAGGACCCGGAATTCGAACAGCAATTTGGTCCGCGCAACATCATTCATTCTTTTGCGACAGACACCGTGGACGAAACCGTCGATCCCCGTTGGGGCGTGGTTGGCAAACAGCGCATCGTTGACGATGGTCCCGCCCCACCGGAGCGCCAGAAAACGCTGGATGACGAGGTCACGGCCCATACAATCGACTTCATCGATCGTGCGGTTGAAAGCGAAACACCGTTCTTTGTTTGGATGGCTCCCGCTCGTGCGCATGTCTGGACCCATCTCAGCCCAGAATACGAGGCGATGCTGGGCGATGGTCGTGGGCTGCAGGACGTCGTGATGAAAGAGCTGGACGATAATGTTGGCAAGGTCATCGCTCATCTCGAAGAACTGGGGATCGCAGACAACACCATCGTCATTTTCACTTCGGATAACGGTCCCGAAACGATGACATGGCCCGATGGCGGTACCACGCCGTTCCATGGGGAAAAAGGCACGACGTGGGAAGGCGGGTTCCGCGTGCCGGCCATCATTCGCTGGCCCGGTAAGATCGCGGAAGGCCAGGTTTTGAACGGTATCTTCGACGGCATGGATTGGATGCCCACACTGGTCGCCGCAGCCGGTGGCCCGCAGGATTTGCCTGCTGATCTGCTGGACGGGTTCGAAGGCTACAAGGTGCATCTGGACGGCTACAATCAGCTTTCCTATCTGACCGGAGACACGCCAAGCAACCGCAAGGAAATTGTTTATTACGAAGGCACGGATCTGCAGGCAGTGCGCTACAACGACTGGAAGGCACATTTCACCATTCAGGAAAAAGGCTGGGCCGGCCCCAAAGAAGAACTGAATGCGCCACTTCTGTTCAACCTGCGTCGCGACCCCTACGAAAAGGCAGCCGAGGAATCGGGTATGTACACGCGCTGGATGGGCAACAAGATGTGGGCATTTGGCCCCGCAGCCCGTCTGGTTCAGGCGCATCTGGGCACCTTTGCCGAGTTCCCACCGCGTGGCGCGACTGTTGGTAACGAAACGCATGTTCAAGAACAGGTCAGCAGCGAAGGCGGGATGTCTCAGTAGCGGCCGACGCCGAACCTACAATGCAGAAAGCGCCTGTCGAAAGATGGGCGTTTTTTTCTTACTTATTCTGTAAAATGAATGCATTTGGTGAAATTATGCTGTCAGTGTAAGCTGTTACCACAAAGCCCGCGGTCGATATGACGGTAACGCGCCAAGGGGGTAACACACTCATAACCGTCCGCTGACCGAATACCTTGGCGTTTGCACTTGGCGAACAGAAGGGCAAACGAATGGCGGAATCTAAGAAAATGCTGGATCCGGACCCACGGATCTATGACTTCGAAACGGAATATGAGCTGGGGCAGGATAACGTCCGGCCTTTTGGCCTGGACATTCACAATCCGGTTTTTCTGATCTCGAGTATCGTGATCTTTGCATTTGTGCTTATCGCGCTTGCAAATCAGGAAGCGGCGGCCACATTCTTTGGATGGCTAAGGCCTTGGCTAACCAGCACTTTTGACTGGTTTCTGGTGCTCTCGGTGAATGCAATCACCCTGTTCTGTCTGGTCCTGATCGTGCTGCCGGTCGGCAGCGTTCGGATCGGCGGCAAAGACGCTACACCGGACTATTCCTATCCCGGATGGATCGCGATGATGTTCGCAGCCGGTATCGGTATCGGTCTTCTGTTTTTCGGCGTGATGGAGCCTGTCTATTACAACTTTGCCGAAGATGGCGGTGCGCGACCTCTGGGTCTAGATATAGCGGTGCCCGGCAATGAATATGTCGGTGTTGTCGGTACCATCCACCACTGGGGTCTTGAGGCATGGGCGGTCTATGCGGCAGTCGGTCTGAGCCTTGCGATATTCGCCTACAACCTTGATCTTCCTCTGACATTGCGCTCGGCTTTCTATCCAATCCTCGGCGAGCGGGTCTGGGGCTGGTGGGGCCATATCATCGACACGCTGGCCGTATTTGCCACGCTGTTTGGCCTGACAACCTCACTGGGGCTGGGTGCTCAGCAAGTTGCGGCAGGGCTGTACGAGGTGTTTGGCATCGAACCCAGCCCGACGGTTGTTGTTCTACTGATCATCGGCATCACCATGATTGCCTTGGGATCGGTGCTGATGGGTATGGATGCAGGCGTCAAGCGACTGAGCGAGATCAACATGATCATGGCGGTGGGACTGTTCATCTTCGTCATCGCAGTGACAGGAATTGGAACAGCGGTTAGCCGCTATTTCAGCGTAATGGCCGATTATGTGCGCCACCTGCCAGCCCTGTCCAACCCGTTCGGTCGTGAAGACACCAGTTTCTTCCACGGCTGGACGACGTTCTACTGGGCATGGTGGATTGCATGGTCGCCCTTTGTGGGCATGTTTATTGCGCGTATCTCGCGCGGTCGCACGGTGCGTGAGTTCATCATCTGTGCGTTGCTGGCACCAACCGCTGTCTGCGCCCTCTGGATGTCGACATTCGGTGGCGCGGCGATCGACATGCTGAACGCTGGCGGTGCCGAAGGCGTCCGCGCAACGGTCATCGATAGCTATGCACCCGAAGGTGCCTTGTTTGGCTTCCTGAAAGAGTTGCCGCTCTATGGCATCGTCGCCCCAATCGCGCTGATCCTGATCGTGGTGTTCTTTGTGACGTCGTCAGACTCGGGCTCGCTGGTGATCGACACGATCACGGCAGGCGGCAAGATGGACGCACCGGTCGTGCAACGCGTGTTCTGGTGCACCCTTGAGGGTCTGGTGGCCATCGCCTTGCTGCTGGGCGGCGGGCTTAGCGCGCTACAGGGTGCTGCGGTTTCGACCGGAATTCCGTTCACGCTAGTCGTTCTGATCATGTGCTACTGCCTGTGGCTGGCGCTGCGGTCGGAACGATCGAAGATGTAGCTTAGCTGCAGAGAAACGCGAAACACCCGTCTTCGGGCGGGTGTTTCTATGCTTACGAGATTTCAGGCCTTTGATTGTTTGAATCTCCAGACAAGCAGCAGACCACCACCTGAAACCTTCGTTACACAATGAATATCGTGCGGTTTTGAGCTTCTCCCGCAACACTGGGCCCCTGCTTTTCACGTTCTGTGAGAGCAGAGCCTAAGTAGATATTGAAACAGGAAAAAACTCGGTTTACGCAAAATGAAATTGATCTGTACGAACCAGTTTGTTCTGTTCGCAGCGGTCGCAAGTATATTAGTGATTGGATGGATAAATGGTCGCAATAAACTTCGTTACACTGCTGCAAAATGGCTCGCAAACTGTTGTTGACGCGGATGGTGACACGGTTGTTGTAACCGCGACTTTCACAAGCGATTTTTTCGTCAACGGGTCCGGTGCCGTTCAATCCGACAATGCTGTAGATACGAGTGCAGACTCATTCACCCTTTCGTTTTCTAAGCCTGTCGAGGACTTCACGTTTACGGTCGGCGACGTCAATTCCAACGGATTTGCGGGTGGGTTCAATGACCGTATTGTGGTTGAATCAACGCTTGATGGGACGCCGGTCGTAACCAACCTGAATTTTGGAACCAGCGGAACCACGGCAGAATATGAGGCGCCCTTTAACACCAATGTCACTGAAACCGTCACAGTGACCGGGCCTTTCGACCAAATTACACTGACGAATTTTGACCCGGACCGGCAACACGGCTGGCTGTTCCTGACAACCGGTGATATCGGCGACGTCGTCTGTTTTGTCAGTGGCACGCAGATAGAAACGGAAAACGGGTTGAAAGCGGTTGAAGATCTTGCGTCGGGGGATCTGATTTTGACCCGCGATAATGGCTACCAGCCGCTCCGATGGATCGGGAAGAAAAAGGTATCGGCCGCACGTCTCGGCGAAAATGAGAAACTGCGCCCCGTTCGGATCAAGGCCGGGGCTCTGGCATCTGGTTTGCCGCATCGTGATCTGGTTGTTTCCCGTCAGCACAGAATGCTCGCCGTTTCCGATGTGGCCAAACGCATGTTCGGAAGTTCGGAGGTTCTGGTTCCCGCTCACAAACTGACCGCGCTGCCAGACATCGAGATTGAAACCGCGGAAGAGCCAGTTACCTATTACCATCTTTTGTTTGATGATCATGAGATCATCTATGCCGAAGGGACACCAACCGAGAGCTTGCACACGGGTCCGGAAGCCCTCAAGACACTTTCATCGGACGCGATAGAAGAAGTTCTGATGCTGTTCCCGGAATTGGCCGAGCGTGGCAAATCACAAGATCTGGTGCGCTATACCCCATCTGGGCGTCGCCAGAAGAACTTCATTGCCCGACTCGGAAAGAACAATCGACCGTTTGTCGTGCAGAATTGAAACACCCAGATAGGCCGATACGCTCTCTTCAAGGGTCGGAGAACTCGGCTTGGAGAGCTTTGCCACCTGCGAAGTTACGCTGCCGTTCGTATGAAAGGTAATAGAAAGCCTGTACTTAAAATAGGTGAACGCTTTCAGAATTCGTCGACAACCCGGATCGGTCGCGAGAAATGGTTGTTGGCGACCTGCAAATAAATACGCCCACCAAAATGGCGGGCGTAAAAAGGCGTACTAATAGTACAAACTGGGTTTCAAACCCGGTACAAATCACACAAAGGTGATTAGCGGCGGATGCCCAGCTTTTTGATCAGGTCCTGGTAACGCGCTTCTTCTTTACCCTTCAGGTAGTCCAGCAGCTTACGACGCTGGGCAACCATCTTCAGCAGACCGCGACGACCGTGGTTGTCTTTCTTGTGGGTCTTGAAGTGCTCGGTCAGGGTGGTGATGCGCGAGGTCAGGATGGCAACCTGGACTTCTGGCGAACCGGTGTCGCCGTCCTTGGTTGCGAATTCTTTCATGACGCGTGCTTTTTCAGCGGCAGTAATCGACATCGGGGTCTCCTTTAAAAGGTTAGAGTGAATGGCGCAGGCCGGGATGTCGTCCAGCACAGGCCCATGGAGAAAACCGCACCGATTCCGATGCGGTTGCGCGCGTATAAGCGTATTTCGGGTAAATGGCAAAGGGATTCTGTGTCCCTAAGCCTACACGCTAAATCGCGCAAGTTCTGCCTGAGTGATGAGTTGGATGTCGTCGAGCGTCATACCCTCGGCCCCGAAAAGATGCGCCACCTCATGACCATTGACCGTCACCCGGGTGAGGGTTTCGTTTTCGTCGTCCCGTTGGATGCTGATTTCCGGATCAGCCTCTTCTTCCCAAGTGATCAGCAGTTTGTCTTCACCCGGCTGGAAACCCATGACGGTGACTTCTTCGTCGTCGGTGTCGGTATCCAGAATAATATCGTCAGCGCCCGCACCGCCCGTGGCCACATCTCCGCCATTGGCAATTATGGTGTCATCGCCGGAACCCCCATTCAGGAAATCTCTCGTCTCGGTTCCGTCACCATCGTCACCCGACAACGTGTCATTGCCATCTCCGCCGAACAGTGAGTCCGCGCCCTCACCACCTGCCAGAATGTCGTTACCTGCGCCCCCTTGCAGGGCATCGTCATCACCGCCTCCTAGCAAGGTATCGTCGCCCTGTCCGCCAAACAGCTCGTCTTCGCCGTCACCACCGTTCAATTCGTCGTCGCCAGAATGGCCGAACAATTGATCATCCCCGGTTTCGCCCGCCAGCAGGTCGTCGCCTGCCTCTCCGTGCAACAAGTCATTGCCGGTGCCACCGGTCAGTGTGTCCTCGCCATCTCCACCATGCAGGATGTCATCCCCAGCGGCACCATCGATGGTATCGTCACCGCCATATCCATTGATTTGATCGTTCCCGTCCTGTCCTGACAGATTGTCTGCTTCATCCTGCCCAACCATGACGAGATTTCCGTCACATTCCGAGATCACATGTCCGGTGTCTTCGGCGGTAGGCTCATCGACATTCTCGTCAATTTCGAGAAACTGACCGTTTGAAAAACCATCCTCCGGCGCATCGTCGTCTACGTCGTCAGAATCGCTTTCATCGGTGATGAAGACGTCGCTGAGTGCGTAGGCCGCGCCACCAACAGCGGCCAGACCAAGAAACCCGATCAGAAACATGGAACCCCTCCGAAAGCACAGTGCTTCTTGGGTAAAATGTCCCATGTGTTCAGTGAGTTGGTCAAAGCCAACCTGACTCTGTGGTTAACCCTTTGTCACCCGTCCCAGCGTTCAGGTTGCTGAGTGTAGGCGATATAGAGGGGGTGCTTGGGGTGGCCATCCTTGGTCAGTCCAAGGTGATAGAGCGGGTGCCCCGTTTTTCGCAACAGATGCTCTACGGCAGGACCGCGATCCAGATGCGTACCGTGGGTGCCCCATGCTGCGATGACCTGATCAGCCCATTCGACACCGTCCAGAATAGCCGTGTCATTCTCCGGCCCAACCGGATCGCCGGCGGCACGCATCTTGCGGGGGTCGGTGTCGCGCCATGCAAAGATGTTGGTCACCTGAAACGCGCCAAATCCCAGCGCACGCGCGCGGCGTTCGCAGCGTTCGACCGTGGGGTCGTTCTGCACCTCGGTCGCGGTGGAGGGGTTCAGCATGACGAATAACGCCTTGCGCCCGACCGGGTCCCAGATGCGGGTCAGGCTATAGCGATAGTTCTCGCAATCGGAGTAAATGGCGGTCGAGGGCGCGTCGCCCTTGGTATGCGTTCGGGTGATCATGCCCTTCGCCTAACACGCCGTTTAATCGACGAACACCCGGTTGGGATGCAATTCGCCGGATTTGTAGATCCCTACAGCAACGGCCTTGCCGTCCAGCGAGGCCCAGGCCTCGTCGCCGTATTCCACGTCCGAAGCCAGCACCATACCGGGATTGCCATTACGCAGACGGGTGGCACCTTCGGGTGTGCATTTCAGTTCCGGCAAATCTGCAAGCCCGGTTTCCAGCGGGTGCAGATACTCGTCCAATGCTGTGGTCTTGGCCATCTCGTCGATTTGTTCGATGGACAGGCCGTCTTCGACCTCGAATGGGCCGGACCAGATGCGGCGCAGTTCCCTGACATGACCGTGGCATCCCAATGCTGCCCCCAGATCACGGGCGATGGACCGGACGTAGCCACCCTTGCCGCAGGTCATCTCCAGTACGACGTGATCTTCGTCGGGTCGGTCGACCAGAATCAGTTCCTCAACCCACAAAGGTCGGGCAGACAGTTCCACATCCTCGCCATCACGGGCCAGCTTATAGGCGCGCTGCCCGTCGATTTTCACGGCTGAAAACTTGGGCGGCACCTGCATGATGTCGCCCAGAAACGGGGCCAGAGCCTCTTTGATCTCTTCATCCGACGGACGCGCATCGCTGGTCGCAATCACTTCGCCTTCGGCGTCATCGGTATTGGTGGCTTGACCCAGACGCACGGTGAAGGTGTAAGCTTTCAACGCATCGGTGATATAGGGAACGGTCTTGGTCGCCTCACCCAAAGCCACGGCTAGAACACCGGTGGCGTCGGGGTCAAGCGTACCGGCGTGGCCCGCCTTTTTCGCGTCCATCGCCCAGCGGACTTTGTTGACCACGGCGGTCGATGTCATGCCCGCCGGCTTGTCCACCACCAGCCAGCCGGAAATGTCGCGACCCTTGCGTTTGCGTCCCATCTTGCACCTTGCCCTTTGCTGAGGCGCGCGGGTTAGCGGATCACTCTGCCGCTGTCAATTTCCGGGTGCGTCCTCGACCACGCCCACGATCGGCCCCAGCGAGAACCCGACATCCGACCGGTTGCCCGCGCGGTCATACATGCGAGAGATATTGCCGTCGAAGAACAGCGCGTTCGGGGTGCCCAGCAGATCGCGGAACAGGCTGCCGAATTCATGGAAGGTCACGTAATCCTCGGAAATTGCAAACACCGCGCGGGTGCCATCGGCGCTGGTGCCCACCCCGTTACGCACATAGCGCGAGGTCGAATCGGGCAGGAAGCGCGGGTGCAGTTCCCCGTCGATCACCAGCATCGGACCGGACTGGGTGGCGAACCGGCAGTCGGGGGCCTGATCGACGTAGTCCAGCGTCTCGAACACGTCGGCGCGGCCCTCCCGGATGCAAAAGACGCCATTGGGCAGCAAGCCGAAATTTCCCGGACCGGCATTGGGGATCACCCGCATCTGTTCCTGACCGTCTTGAACATAGTGACCAACCGGCGAGCGGTCGTCGTGATACATGCCTGCGTTCATGGCAAAGGCCAGTTGCCTGCCTTCGGGGGCCAGCGTTTCATTCACCGATGAAAAATGCCCCAGCACCGCGCCATCTTCATCGTTCAGGAACAGACGGAGGTCTTCGCCTGCGGCATCCACCTCGCAGATGGTGTACCGCTTGTCCTCATGGGTCAGTTTCTCACAGGTGACCGCAGAGGCTTGCGCCGCCCAAAGGACCGCGCCCAATGTGACAATTGCGCGGATCACTCGTCCAGATCGCGGCGCACCGCGTCCTGATTGAACATGCGCCGCGTGTCGTCCAGACGGTCAAACGTGTCATCCAGACGGAACCGCAGATCGGGTGAAAACTTCAGGCCGACCTTTTTGCCAACCATGCGCCGCAATTCGCTCTTGTTACGGGCCAGCAGTTCGATCACGTCCTCCTGCCCTTTGCCGCCCAGCGGCAGCACATAGGCAGTGGCGATTTTCAGATCGGGCGAGGTGCGCACCTCACCCACGGTGATCGACATACGGTTCAGGTCGGGGTCGTGGACATCTCCGCGCGCCAGAACCTCGGACAGGGTGCGGCGGATCAGTTCGCCTACGCGCAGCTGTCGTTGGGACGGGCCGGGGCCATCGTGGAATTTGTTCTTTGCCATATCCCCGATCTAAGCCCAAAGCAGGGCTTTGCCAAGCGGGCGCGAACGGGGTAGGAGGCTTTGAGCCGACTTATACAAAAAGGACCAGCGCAATGACCCATATTCCGGGGATCGTCATTACAGGGGCTTCGGGCCGCATGGGCCAGATGCTGATCAAGACCGTCACGGACAGCGATCAGGCACGTCTGGTGGGCGTGGTCGAGCGCAAGGGCCACGACTGGATCGGGCAGGATGTCGGCGAAGCGATGGGCGGTCAGGCGCTGGGCGTGAAAGTCACCGATGACCCGCTGGAGGCGTTTGCGCAAGCGCAGGCGGTGATCGATTTCACTGCACCCGAAGCGACGCTGGAATTTGCCGCTCTGGCTGCGCAGGCGCGTTGTGTTCATGTGATCGGCACCACCGGCATGACTGACGAACAGATCGCCGCGCTGGAACCGGCTTCGCGCCACGCTGTCATCGTGCGGGCAGGCAACATGAGCCTCGGCGTGAACCTGCTGGTGCAATTGACCAAAAAGGTGGCGGCCGCGCTGGATGAGGATTTCGACATCGAAGTGATCGAAGGGCACCATCACCATAAGGTCGATGCCCCGTCGGGCACCGCATTGATGCTGGGCGAGGCCGCTGCCGAAGGGCGCGGCGTGAAGCTGGAAGATGTGTCTGACCGGGGCCGTGACGGCATCACCGGCGCGCGCCAACGTGGCAATATCGGTTTCCATGCTATTCGTGGCGGCGACATTGTGGGTGAACACGACGTCCTGTTCGCTGCCCCCGGAGAACGTATTGTATTGCGCCACCTGGCCACAGATCGCGCCATCTTTGCCCGCGGCGCGCTGAAGGCAGCGCTGTGGGGACAGGGTAAAGCGCCCGGTCAGTATGACATGGTGGATGTGCTGGGGCTGTAGGCGCTGCGCTTAGATGAAGGCGGTCACAACAACAAAAAATATGAACGCTACTATCCAAAAAAGTACCGCAGTAAGAAACGACGCCACGCCAACCATGAAAAAGTGAAAGTAATTGGAATTGGGGACGATCCGTAACCCGTTAGGCACGTTTAGATCGTTGCATACTTCCGACATGAAAAAATAGTTGCATGCCCCATAGGCGTTCAGAAGCAGCCGTCTGCGTGATGGCGGCGTGCCGCGCGTTCGAATGCAGTAGTCAACAAACTCTTCCTTGAATTTGAATATCGGAAAAACCGAAGTCAGAAAAATCATGGCTGCCCATGATGAAAGGGACGCCAACAACATAAATCCTAGCTGGAACCAAAACAGAGTCAGCAATTCTATACCCTCGTAGTCCTTGCTAACATGCTGTTGTAACTATTGAAATGCAACCAAGCCGGGCGGTTCCGCGCCTTCCTGTTCGATCAGATCAAACAAAGCACCCAACCGCTGATCCCAAGTCGGAAACTGGCCGGTCACCGCATAGGTCAAACGCTCGGCCCCGATTGAGATGCCAAGGGGCGCGGCAGTGCCGTCGATTACGATCTCGCCGATCTCAGTCCAGTTGGGCGACGGGGGATAGGACGTCGGCGCAGGCTCATCGGTTTCGCCGACGCGGTAATAGACGCCCATCGTTACGATGTAGTCGTCACCAAACGGATCAGGAAAGAAATAGCCCGAGGCGTCGCGGGCGGCTAAAGCCTCGGCTTCATCCCGCAACAGGACTTTTTCCGCGAAAGGCAGGCCCATCTCGTCCAGCACCGGACGCATATTGTCGGCTTGCGGAACGCTGACAAAGGCGATGCGGGATGGATCGAGGCCAAAGCTTTCGGTCAAAAGCCGTATCATCAGGCGGGTTGTGGTTTGGCCATTGGCGTCATCCTCCGGATGGCAGCCAACTTCATGAAACACTGGTAAGACATCTGCTCGGGATTTTTCACCGACATCTCCTACTCGGGCCAGCGGCTGGATCACGAAGGCATTGGCGGGGAGCGCGTCTTGATCAAAATCGTGTCGCAGGCCTCCGTTATAGTCGTCGGTACCGGTCGCAATTGGAAGCGGCGTGGCTTCTTGTAGCTCAAGTTCGGAAAACGCGGATTTCAGACGGTCCAAAGTTTTTCTGAACTCCAGTTCAAACGCCTCATGTTGATCTGTTGCTGCGATTGCAATCCGGGGCAGCATTGCCCCAACCGTGGCAGCGGTTCCAAGTTGCACAACTTTGCGCCTGTTCAAGCCCATAAGATGCCTCCCTGACATGACGTTCGCGAACGATATGCCGAGAGTAACACAGAAGAACCGGTCAGGGGTTAAGGGATTCTTAAGTCCGCGCGGCCAGCCCTGCGAGCAGGTAGTCAGTTGCCGTTTCAGCGTAGATTGCCAGTTCCTCTTCGGTCGGGATGCCGCGCCCCAGCATCGCGGCTTCTTGATGAGCAAACAACATGGCAGTCCACAGGCGCATCGGGATTTCCGGTTGGTCTACACCAAGCCGGTTATTGAAGAATTCCTGCAGGCGTTCCTTGGTGTCGCTCGGTCCCATCGCAAAGAATGAACGCACGATTTCAGGTGCTTTTGGTGCCTCGGCGATCAGCAGGCGGATTGTATCCAGATGCTCTTGTCTCAGGTGCGATCGCATGAAACCGGTGGCGAATCCAATAAGGGCTTCACGCGTATCTGGCACCTCCAGACTCTCCAGAAAATCCGCCTTGGGTCCTGGGCCCATGTGCCTGAGCGTTGCTTCAAACAGCTCGAGTTTCGATGGAAAGTACCGATAGATCGTCTGTTTCGTGACCTGCGCCCGAGCTGCGATCGTGTCCATGCTGGCCAGAACGTAACCTTCTGTCAGAAAGACAGATTTCGAAGCATTCAGGATTGCTTGGCGGGTCTTTTCTTTGCGTGTTTCCTGCTTGCTCATGCTTGCGCCCTAAAATCATACTATTTGGTATGACAATCTTGAAATCTTCGCAAGCGGGTAATAATCATACTGATCAGTATGATTCTATTTGGTGGCTATCATGAAACCTTCCTCTACCCTCGCTCTGCGATCCCAAAACCCACGTATGGCCGGCATAGCGATTGCCCTTCTTGGCGCTTTGCTGATGAGTTTTGATCCCATTTTTATCCGCCTCTCGGGTGTCAGTGGATTTGACACCGCCTTTCTGTTCGGATTGTTCACGGCGATCTCGATGGCGGCGTTCATTCAATTGCGGGATGAGCGTGGATTGTTCGAAGTCCTTAAGGCCGGCGGCTGGCCAATCTTGCTGTCGGGCCTGTTGATGCTGGGCAGCGCCTCGGCCCTTGTTCTGAGCATCAAGAACACGTCGGTCGCCAATACCTTTGTGATCCTCAGCACCTCGCCAGCGCTGGCTGCGTTGTTCAGCTGGTTCTTCCTGAAAGAAATCACAAGATGGTCCACCTGGATCTCGATCGTGTTCGTTATGCTGGGGATCGCGATTGTGGTGTCGGGGTCTTTTGGCTCCGGGAACCTCAAGGGCGATTTGCTCGCGTTCTTTGCGGTAATCTGCCTGTCGCTGAACCAAACTCTGTTGCGCAAATATCAGGATGTCAGCCGCATGGCGAGTGTCGGGCTGGGCGGGTTGTTCCTTGCACTTGCGATGGCGACAGTGGCAGAGCCTTCGGGGTACAGCTTCAGCACATGGCTCATCATGGGGGTCATGGGACTGTTCACCGCGCCGTTTGGCCGTGTGATGTCAGCGGTTGCGACACGTTATATCACCGCGCCGGAAGTTGGCATGATCCTGATGACCGAAGTGGTCTTTGCGCCGTTATTTGCCTTCGGGTTCTTTGGAGAAATTCCGCCTGTCGCAAGCTTTATCGGGGGTGCAATCATTCTTGTGACTGTGCTGATCTATGCCGGGTTGTCCGCTAAGCAGGAATAATAATCGGTCAGTGGATATCTGATCGTTTGCAGGGCCGGTTCCAAGTGGAGTCGGCCCTGCCAAGACTTTGTGTTGTCAAAGATCCCGAACCTTGTCCGCGCGCAGCGGACAGGCGAGGTAAACTCCGAATTCCTTGCCGATGTCGGCGCTGACCCGGGCATGCACCCGGCCTTGCCGGTCAAGGAAACGTTGATTGTCTTCGACGGGGAAAATCCCCTCATGCCAGATGCCGGGATGAATATAGAGACCGCGTGAGCCATCACACCAGAACGCCACAACCTTGTCCGGGGTCAGGTTGTCGCCGGGCAGCGCAGCGGGCACGATGAACGGCTTGTTGTCCAGCGGCCAGAACATTTGCCCACCGTCGGGGTGGTAGTTCATATGCCACAGCAGCACCTGATCGCGCGGTGCAGATTGCCTGTCTGTCTGTGCCTTTTGCGGATCGGCGGACCAGCCCAGCACATAGTGGCCTTTGACTGCTTCATTCTCTCCATAAAGCACGTCACCCTGCCAGTCGCATTTGAACGTACCCTCGACCCAGCCAGCCTCGTCACCGGTGCCTTCGTCAATCGGCCGCCAGCCCTGTTGGGGCCAACGGACGATTTCGATTTCAAAGTTGTCAGGATCATCGACCAGGCAGCCATAGCCTTTGACCGACTCTTCAGTGGCGCGGATCAGTGGAACTTCGTGCCAAGGCAGGGAGGGTTTCGAGCTGGCCTCGAATATATATTCAGGCGCGCTCATGCCGACCCCAGATGCTTGTCCACCATACGCTGTACCATTGGTGCGAAATGGGCGAAGTCCGGGGTTTCCATATCAGCGCGTTTGCCTGCCTCGTCCAGATAGCGGACCTGAATGATCTCTTTCAGGTTCGGGTTGCTTTCGAACTCAGCGACTTCTTCGGCGCTCATCGGGCCACCCTGCAATTCCAGTGTATGGACTGAAGCGGTGGACAGGCGGTTGAAGTACTCGGGCTTGGTGGCGCAGAGATAGCGTTTGGCTGCCACGTGATATCGGCAGCAGTCGGTGATGACCGACGGGAAGAACTGCTCCAGCACTTCCGCGCCCGCATCCTCGTGATGACGGTCTTCAGTATCATCCGGATGATAGGTGCCGAACTCGGATGTGAAATGACCGATGTCATGCAGCAGGGCACCAACGATGATCTCTTCGGACTGACCGTTCTGCTCGGCAATGGTGGCGCCTTGCAGCATGTGCTCGGCCATGGTGACGGGTTCCCCCAGATATTCTTCACCGCCACGGCGGTCGAAGATATCTCCGATGAAGGCAACTATATTGTCTCGGTTCAGGGTCGAGAAATCGGGTTTCATTCCGCCGCCTCCGGCTGGGCCATTTCCATCGCGGCCAATGTGGACAGCAACCCGTCTTTGTCGGCATAGCAACCCTGCAACCAGCGTGAACCCGCGCCGGAATAGCCTAGGCGCGCATGCAGAACGCGGGTGTTGTCGACGATGAAGCTTTCGCCCGGTTCCAGCTTGAATGAGACGCCCATCGCAGGATTATCGATGATATCACCAAGCTGACGGTAGGCGGCATAATACGCCTCCATCTGGTCAAAGGGTACATCAACGAACGGTGCGGAAGAGCGGTTGTTGAAACGGATGCCGATCAGCTCACCATCCGGCGACAGTTCGATCATCGGGCGGCGCGAGCGCAGGCATACGCCATCCGAGCCTTTGTATTCGAAACGTGCGGGATAACCTGCCAGAAGGGCAAAACCCTCTGGGTTCTGATCACGTAGCTTTTCAGCGGCTCGGAATCCATCCACTACGATCGAGTCACCACCTTCGGCACTGTTTTCCAGGCAATAGAGGATTTGCAGCGTTGGCACTGGATCGCGATAGGGATTGTCGGTGTGGGCCTGCAGACCAAGGCCGGTATAGGCGAGGTTGGTGGGGTTAACTTCGGTCCGAACCTCAAAGTAGGGGCCGTAATTTGTCTGGCGGACATAACCGAACAGATCAGCCACTTTCAGCAGAGACTCCGGCTCGGTTGGGCCATTGGTAAGCTTGGCAAAGCCAAACTCTGCGACAGCAGCCAGCCAATCGCGCTTGGCTGCCGGATTTTCATGAACCAGTGTCCAGTCACCGCTTGGGGCGTCGATGCCGCGCTCCCATGAGGTGATACCAGGCGCAAGCCTGCCTGCCTGCTGGGTGTGATCGCGATCGTAGACGTGACCCGCCAGCCAATCGGCCGGGAAGGTGACGGTTTTGTCTTCGGGTGCGAAGGTGATCTGCAGATCGCCATTCACGACCTCAGCGGCGCTGACCGAGATATCTGCAGGAATGTCGCCGATGGTGATCAGGCGCTGACCGTTCCCCGTTGCGCGGGTTTCAGGGTCCAGCGCGTTATCGCGCAACCAGATTGCATGGAAACGAGCCTTCGTGCCGTCGCTGAAGTCTACGGTGACGACCGACGAGTCATGGGTGGCGAGGCGCAGCATGGGGATTCTCCTGTTCAGCGCGAGCTTTGATTGAGGAGATACGCTGGTTATGGCATTACGACAATTAATCCTTCTTTCTGCTGAGGCTTGGAAAATCTAATGGCTAAGAAAAAGGTCGGACTGCCCCCGCTGGATTGGTTGCGCGTATTTGAAGCCGCCGGGCGGCTTGGTGGCTTTTCTGCGGCCGCGCGCGAGTTTGGCCTGACACAGGCGGCGGTCAGTCAGCGAATTGGAAACCTCGAGGTCTGGCTGGGCCGGTCGCTGTTTGTACGTGAGGCGCGTGGTGTGTCGCTGACGGTCGAGGGCGAAAGCTATCTGCCGCTGGTTCAGGACAGTCTGCAGGCGCTGGAGCGAAATACCGAGGATCTGTTCGGAAAGTCGCCACGTGAGTTGCGGGTGGCGGGTTTGTCTTCGCATATCCACGCGCTTGTTCTTCCGTGCCTTGCGGTGTTTCACGCGGAAAGGCCAAAGGTGCAGGTGACAACGGATTCGGTCGCCCGCCGGACGTCATTGGATGAGGAACGCACATGGTTGCAGTTACGGTATGGTCGCGGGGCGTGGCCGGGCCGGGATTCGGCTCTGATCGCGCCCGAGGTTCTGGTGCCGATGGCCGCACCCGGTATGGAATGGGGCGCGCCCGTGATTGACCTGCGTGGTGAGCGGCCTGGCTGGCGCGAGTGGGCGCGTCAGGCGGGCGAAGGTGAACCACCTCTCACCAAATTCAGTTTTGACTCGATGGAGCACGCGATCACCGCGGCGCGGCAAGGGCTGGGTATTGTTCTGGGGTCTATCCCGCTGGCTGCAGGTGATTTGCAGGCGGGCAGATTACGCAGGCTGGATCTACCGGAGCTGAAAACGAAGGACGGATATTGGCTGACCTGGCCCGAGGAACGCGCGCAGTCAAAGAGACAACACGCCCTTTTAACGGATTTTTTAAAGGCCCTGCGAGAGGTTGCCTGACAGGTCAGAAATCAATCGCGATTCCCTTTTTTTCCCAATCGCCAAAGCGTGCTGGATCCGGGCCATCGCGACCGCCAAGTTCTTTGGGTAACGCCTTTGCATCCGCTTCGGCCTTGCGACGACGTTCTTCCGCTTCGGCAAGTGCGCGCTGCGCGGCAGGTGGCAGGTCTTTGCGGTCGTCACTCATGACTTCGGGTTCCTTTCCGTGCACAGCCCTGATATACGCCCCCGTCCGCCAAACGCAATGCGGGCACAAGTCACAAAGGCGGTTTCATGTCCAATAACGCAACAGCAGCACGGCGCAGCGCAGTATATCTGTTGGATCAGATTCTGGGCGAGGGGCGACTGTTGTCCGAATGTCTGGCTGCGGGTGCGCTGGATCGACTGACGCCCGAGGATCGTGCCCGGGCACAACGCCTGACCTTGGAAACCCTGCGCGGTCTGGAACGTGCGGACCGGCTGCTTGAAAGCCACCTGAAGCGTACCCCGGCATTGACTGTTCATAACGCGCTGCGCCTTGGCACTGTTGAGCTATGCCATGGTGAGGCTGCGCATGGCGTAGTGAATTCGATGGTCGAGATCGTTGGAAGGTCGCGCAAACACGGTCGGCTTAAAGGGCTGGTGAATGCCGTGCTGCGCAAAGTGGCTGACGAAGGCCCGGACGCCTGGCCTAAAATGCGTGTTCCCCGCTTGCCGGAATGGTTGCGAGAGCCTTTGATCGCCGCATGGGGTCAGGATGCCATCAAAGGGATGGAACAGGCGCATTTCACAGGCGCACCATTGGATGTCACGCTGAAGCCGGGCGCCAGGGCGCCGGGAGGAGACGCCCTGCCAACAGGTTCGGTCCGATTGCAGGACGCAGGCCAGGTTTCTGCCTTGCCCGGATACAAAGCTGGCGATTGGTGGGTACAGGATGCAGCGGCCGCCTTGCCGGTTCGCATTCTTGGGCCAAAACAAGGCGAGCAGATTCTGGATCTATGCGCAGCGCCGGGTGGCAAGACGCTGCAATTGGCCGCTGCAGGTGCCGATGTAACAGCACTGGATGTTTCCGAGGCCCGAATCGCCCGGGTGCAGGAAAACCTCAAGCGTACCGGCTTGAAGGCCAATGTAGTCACTGGCGATGCGCTGGAGCATCAGGGGCAATACGACGCCATCCTTCTGGATGCGCCTTGTTCTGCCACCGGCACAATTCGCAGGCACCCGGATCTTCCTTTTGCCAAAGACGGGTCCGAGTTTGGTGGACTGATCGAGTTGCAGGCCCGGATGCTCGCCCACGCATGGTCGCTGTTGAAACCCGGCGGGAGGCTGGTTTATTGCACCTGCTCACTGCTGCCGGATGAAGGCGAAGTGCAGATCGAAGAGGCGCTGGAGATGTATCCGGACATGCGGGTAAACCGTGAAGCTCTGGATGTTCCGGGTGTCGAAAGCGACTGGATCACCGAAGAAGGAGGCCTGCGTCTGCGGCCGGACTATTGGCCAGAACGCGGTGGAATGGATGGGTTCTATGTCGCCTGTCTCAACAAATCGGTCTGAGCAGGCCGCTTTTCGGTGACTTGACCTTCGTCGCTCGCTATCGTTGGTTCAAGCGCCAGCAGAGCGTTAGGGGCAGAGTAACGAGCGTCATGTCGAATACGGACACCATGGCCAGCCGGTGGATACGGTTTCAGAACCGTCTTTATGCGCGGCTTAGTCAGCGCCGAAAGGCGGTGACGGGGTTCGTTGGACAACCCGAACCGCGCACAATTGGTTCCTATGCCCGAGGACGGCAGCTGGTTGCAGGAAACTTGCTGTTTGCGGGGTATCTGGTCGAGGCTCAGGATACCGATCTTTGGGATGTCATAGCCCCAAACGCCCCTTTTGATGATGAACGGCACGGTTTTGCTTGGTTGGATGATCTGGCAGCTGTTGGAGACATGCGTGCGCGGGAAAAGGCGCAGCGCTGGGTTTGGGGCTGGATTGAGACGCATGGGCGAGGGCAGGGCCCTGGCTGGGCGCCCGATCTGACAGGCCGGCGGTTGATCCGCTGGATCAATCACGCCCTTTTCCTATTGCGCGGGGCGAATGATGCGCAAAGCAAGCTGTTCTTTCGTTCGCTTGCGCAACAGACCTGGTTTTTATCCAAACGCTGGAATGCGGCGACACCGGGGCTGCCCCGGTTTGAAGCCTTGACCGGGCTGGTACAGGCCGGACTTGCGCTCGAAGGGCTCGAGGCGATGTCAGATCCGGCCCTGCGCGCACTGGCCCGGGAATGTGACCGGCAGGTGGATGAACAAGGGGGGATACCGACGCGAAACCCCGAGGAGTTGCTTGAAGTATTCACATTGCTGGCGTGGACCTCTGCAGCGTTGCACGAGGTGGGCCGGGGAACGCCCGCAGCCCAGACCAGAGCAATCAAACGGATCGCCCCAACCTTGCGCAGCCTGCGTCATGCGGATGGCGCACTGGCCCGGTTTCACGGCGGCGGCCGAGGCGTTGAAGGACGGTTGGATCAGGCATTGGCGCAAAGCGGTGTGAAACCGCAACTGTCGACAGGGCTGTCGATGGGGTATGCCCGATTGTCCGCCGCGCGCACAACTGTGATTGTCGATGCCAGTGTTCCGCCGAAAGGGGCAGCCTCGTACAATGCGCATGCTTCGACTTTGGCTTTCGAACTGACGTCGGGACGCCGCCCGCTGATCGTGAATTGCGGGTCAGGCGAGAGTTTCGGGCTGGACTGGCGTCGGGCGGGTCGGGCCACGCCCTCGCATTCGACGCTATGTCTTGATGGCTATTCCAGCGCACGTTTGACCGAGCCGCTCAAAGGTACGGCGCATGAGGCGCTTGTGGATGCGCCGCAAGATGTACCCCATGAGTTTGAGGAAGCCTTTGAGGGCACCCGCTTTATGGTGGGGCATGATGGATATACCAAGGTCTTTGGCCTGACCCATGCCCGCACATTCGAGCTGCGCTTTGATGGGCGCGAACTGGCGGGCGAGGACATTTTGCTGACCGCCACTGACAAGGCGAAGCGGCAATTTGACCGGGCAATGGACAGCTCGGGCCTGAAAGGCATCGCCTTTGACATCCGCTTTCACCTGCATCCGGACGTGGATGCGGCCATCGATTTGGGTGGTGCGGCGGTATCGATGGCGCTCAAAAGTGGTGAGATATGGGTTTTCCGCCATGATGGTGTGGGAAAATTGTCTGTTGAACCAAGTGTTTATCTTGAAAAAGGCAGATTAAAGCCCCGCGCGACAAAACAGATCGTTCTATCCGGGCGCGCAATGGAGTATGCGACCCGCATCCGGTGGACGCTGAGCAAGGCTCAGGATACAGCCTATGCCGTACGCGATCTGCACCGGGACGAGCCCGAGTTTGACTGACGCCAAAAGGACCTTTGGACCCATGACCGATCTTCACCCCGTGCGCCGCGCGTTGCTTTCCGTTTCCGACAAGACCGGGCTGATCGAGCTGGGAAAGGCGCTGGCCGAGCGCGGGGTCGAGCTATTGTCGACCGGCGGCACCGCCAAGGCGCTGCGTGATGCGGGGCTTGAGGTGAAGGACGTCAGCGAGATTACTGGCTTCCCCGAGATGATGGACGGCCGTGTGAAAACCCTGCACCCGATGGTGCATGGCGGCCTGCTGGCACTGCGCGACAACGACACCCATGTCGCTGCGATGAATGAACATGGCATCGGCGCAATCGACCTGCTGGTCGTGAATCTCTATCCGTTCGAGGCGACAGTCGCCAAAGGCGCGGGCTACGACGAATGCATCGAGAACATCGATATCGGCGGACCCGCAATGATCCGTGCGGCCTCGAAGAACCATGCCTTTGTGAACGTGGTTGTGGATGTCGAAGATTACTCTTCGCTTCTGGATCAGTTGGAAGAGAATTACGGCAAAACCTCTTATGGTTTCCGCCAGTGGCTGGCGCAAAAGGCGTACGCCCGGACCGCAGCGTACGACACCGCGGTTTCGAATTGGATGGCCGACGCACTGCAGCTTGAGGCGCCCAAGCGCCGCGCCTTTGCCGGTGAGCTGAAGCAGACCCTGCGCTATGGTGAGAACAGCCACCAACAGGCGGCTTTCTACACTGATGGAACCAACCGGCCGGGTGTAGCGACCGCCGTTCAGCACCAGGGCAAGGAGCTGAGCTATAACAACATCAACGACACAGACGCAGCGTTTGAACTGGTGGCCGAGTTCGATCCTGCAAAAGGTGCGGCCTGTGCGATCATCAAACACGCCAACCCCTGCGGCGTTGCCACAGGCGCGACCTTGCTGGACGCGTATAAGTCGGCATTCGATTGCGACCGGACTTCGGCCTTTGGTGGGATCGTGGCACTGAACCAACCGCTCGACGCCGAAACCGCACAGGAAATCACTGGGATTTTCACCGAAGTCGTGATTGCTCCGGGTGCATCGGATGAAGCAAAGGCGATCTTCGCGGCCAAGAAGAACCTGCGCCTGCTGACCACTGAAGCTCTGCCGGACGTGACCGCAGGCGGTAAGACCGTTCGTCAGGTAGCGGGTGGTCTGCTGGTGCAGAACAAGGACAATGGTTTTGTCGGCATGGACGATCTGAAGGTCGTCACCAAAAAGGCTCCGACCGAAGAGCAGATGCGCGACCTGCTGTTTGCCTGGAAAGTGGCGAAACACGTTAAATCCAACGCAATCGTTTACGTGAAAGATGGCGCGACTGTTGGCGTCGGCGCGGGCCAGATGAGCCGCCTGGACTCTGCCATGATTGCCGCCAAGAAGGCCGAACGCATGGCCGACGCGCTCGGCTTGCCGCAACCGCTCACTATCGGCTCGGCCGTTGCGTCTGATGCCTTCTTCCCCTTCCCTGACGGGCTGATGGAAGCCGCCGAGGCTGGTGCGACCTGTGTCATCCAGCCGGGTGGGTCGATGCGTGATGACGAGGTGATCGCGGCCGCGGATGAGGCCGGATTGGCCATGGTCTTCACCGGCATGCGGCACTTCCGTCACTGATGCGGTATCGGTTTCTGTTCTGGGCCGGGTTGGCCGCGTTTCTGATCGACCAGATCAGTAAGTATCTGGTCGTTCACGTGATGCGCGTTGCTGAACAACCCGGTGGTATCGACGTTCTGCCACCGCTGGTCGTTTTCAAATACGGAGAGAATCGCGGTATCAATTTCGGCTTGTTCCAGGGCAATAGCGAAGCCGCGCGTTGGGTATTGATCGGTATCTCGATAGCCATCAGCCTGGCAGTATTGATCTGGCTCTGCCGTGTAGCGGCGTCCAAATTTATGCTGATCTGTGGCGGATTGTTGATCGGTGGTGCATTGGGCAACGTGGTGGACCGCCTTTTATATGGATATGTTCTGGATTTCCTGAACATGTCCTGCTGCGGGATCAACAACCCGTTTGTGTTCAATCTGGCGGATGTCTTCATATTTGCAGGCGCTCTCGGACTGGTGTTGTTTGACAGCAAAAAGGCCTCGTGACGCGCCCGATGATATGCGATAAAAGCGCCTGAAACAGGCTGGAGACGATAATGCGGATGCCGCGTGCCCTATTTGCTCTGACACTCGCTGCTTTGGTTGCGGGATGCTCCGATATCGGCTTGCGCAATCTGGAACCGCCCGGCGCGGGACCGGATGAATTCTCAGTTCTGCCGGTCAAACCGCTGACAGAACCCAAAGATTATCAGTTTTTGCCAGCTCCGACGCCAGGCGGCGCTAACCTGACGGATCCTAATCCGAAAGCAGACGCGGTGGTGGCCCTGGGTGGAAACGCAGCTGCTCTGAATCCAAACACCTCTGTCCCATCCTCGGATGCGGCGCTGGTTACAGCATCCAGCAGATATGGCGTTCCGGCAAATACCCGTCAGACCGTCAATCAGGAAGATGCTGATTTCCGCGACCGTCAGAGCCGTTGGACACGCCTGCGTTTGTTCAAGATCGACCGTTATGCAGAAGTCTACAAACGTGACGCGATCGATCCTTATCAACAGACCGAAGCGTTCCGTCGCCGCGGGTATGAAACACCGTCCTCCCCGCCGGATGAATAATATTTAACTTTCCGTCATCTCTCTTGAACCCGGCGGGCGCCACCGTAGTTTGAACACTGTAACGAAACGGAGGATGCCCTATGGTTCGGGCTCTGGCCTTGTCGGCCGCCTTATTGTCTGCAACCCCGCTTTTGGCTGAAGACGGGCACGAAGCAGTCACTACATTTACTTTGGATAACGGCATGGATGTCGTCGTGGTCGAAGACCATCGCGCGCCGGTTGTCCAGCACATGGTCTGGTATCGCGCCGGATCAGCCGATGAACCTGTTGGATCGTCAGGTGTCGCCCATTTTCTGGAACATTTGCTGTTCAAGGGCACGGATACTATGGCGCCGGGTGAACTGTCGGCCACTGTTGCTGCGAATGGAGGCAATGATAACGCCTTCACCTCGTATGACTACACCGCCTATTTCCAAAGGGTCGCCGCAGACCGCCTCGAGCTGATGATGCGGATGGAAGCAGACCGGATGCGCAACATCCGTCTGACTGAAAATGATATCGCCACAGAGCGTGATGTGATTCTCGAAGAACGCAATCAGCGCACTGAAAACAATCCGCGATCCTTGTTCGGGGAACAGATGAGCGCGGCTCAGTACCTAAATCATCGTTACGGCGCACCAATCATCGGCTGGAGGCACGAGATGGAAACGCTGGACATGGAAGACGCGCTGTCCTTCTACCAGACCCATTATGCCCCCAATAACGCGATTCTGGTCGTCACCGGTGATGTGGAGCCGGATGAAGTCAAAGCGCTGGCTGAAGAGTATTATGGCGTGATCCCCGCCAACCCGGACCTGCCAGAACGTGTGCGTTCGCAAGAGCCGCCGCAAACGGCAGAACGTCGCCTGACCTTTAAAGACCCGCGTGTCGCGCAACCATACGTTCAGCGCAGTTATCTGGCGCCGGAACGAGACGCCGGTGCACAGGAGAAAGCCGCCGCCCTCTATCTGCTGGCGGAACTGCTGGGTGGCAGCACGACCTCATACCTGAATGAGAAGCTGCAGTTCGAACAGCAGAAGGTCGTCTATACCGGGGCGTTCTACCGGGGTGTATCTCTGGATGACACCACCTTTGATCTGATCGTTGTTCCGGCCGAAGGCGTATCTCTGCAGGAAGCCGAAGATGCAATGGATCAGGCGGTCGCGGATTTCATCGCCGAAGGCGTGAACCAGGAAGATCTGGACCGGATCAAGATGCAGTTGCGTGCGGCCCAGACCTATGCACGCGACAATGTGGATGGGATCGGAAACCGTTATGGGCGGGCCCTGACCAGTGGCCTGACGGTCGAGGATGTGCAGGCCTGGCCTGATATCCTTCAGGCTGTGACGGCGGATGAGATCATCGCCGCCGCGCGTGAGGTGATACAACCCGAAACGTCGGTGACCGGATGGCTGATGCGCGACGATGAGGTGACGCAATGAAACGGATTTTCGCGACGCTGATCGCCTTCGTTATCGCCCTGCCAGCCTGGGCTGAGATCGAGATTGAAGAGGTCACCTCTCCAAGCGGCATCAAGGCCTGGCTGGTCGAAGACCACTCGATCCCCTTTACCGCGCTGGAGTTGCGTTTTCGCGGAGGCACCTCACTGGATGATCCCGACAAACGTGGTGCAGTCTACCTTATGAGCGGCCTGATCGAGGAAGGTGCGGGTGATATGGATGCCCGCACCTATGCCCGTGAACTGGAAGAACTGGCCGCCTCGTTCAGGTATAATGCTACTGATGATACAGTTTCGATTTCCGCTCAATTTCTGACAGAAAACAGGGATGAGGTTATCGATCTTTTGCGTACCACAATTCACGAACCCCGGTTCGATCAGGATGCGGTGGATCGAGTACGCGCTCAGGTACTGTCTGGTCTGAAATCTGACCAGACCGACCCGAATGATATTGCAGGCCGAAACTTTGCCGAAATGGCATTTGGTGATCACCCATACGGGTCAGAGGGCAAGGGTACGATCGAAAGTGTGTCGGCTTTGAACCGCGATGACGTGATCGCGGCCTATGACGGCGTGTTTGCCAAAGATCGCCTTTATGTTGGTGCGGTCGGGGATATCACTGCAGAAGAGCTGGGTGTTTTGCTGGATGAACTGCTAGCAGAGCTGCCGGAAACCGGTAAGCCGATACCTGATCGGGCCGATGTGACGATCTCTGGTGGCGTCAATGTTGTGGAGTTTGATACGCCACAATCCGTTGCAATGTTCGGACAGAAGGGCATCGATCGTGACGATCCGGATTTCTTCGCTGCTTATATCCTGAACCACATCCTCGGTGGTGGTGGGTTTGAAAGCCGTCTGATGCACGAAGTACGGGAAAAGCGAGGCCTGACCTATGGCGTGGGAACTTACCTCGTGCCCAAGGATCTCGCTTCGGTTTATCTGGGGTCCGTTTCGTCAGCCAACGACCGTATCGCCCAAGCGGTTGAAGTGATCCGCGATGAATGGGCCCGCGCCGCGACTGAAGGCGTGACCCAGGAAGAGCTGGACGATGCCAAGACCTACCTGACCGGTGCCTATCCGTTGAGATTTGACGGTAACGGTCAAATTGCGGGAATTATGGTCGGGATGCAGATGGAAGACCTGCCCATCGACTACATCGCCACCCGTAATGACAAGGTGAACGCGATAACGCTGGAAGAGGTCAACCGGGTCGCCGCAGAATTGCTCGACCCGGAGGGGCTGCACTTTACCGTGGTCGGCAAACCTGTGGGTCTGGAAACCACGAACTAAGAAATTGGGGCTGAGCGCTGCTCAGCCCTTTTTCATGCTGCGCAGCATCTGTCCCATCATCTGGCCAAACTTGCCCGACCCGCGCTGATACAGCGCGCCGTCCACGGCCAGAACCGTACCGCTGATATAGCTGGCCAGATCAGAGCTGAGGAACAGGCAGGCATTCGCCACGTCCTGCGGCTGACCCCAGCGGCCCAGGGGGACGTCCTTGCGCAACGCTTCACCGGCATCCGGGGTGGGGGCCAGACGTTTGGCCCCTTCGGTGCCCTCGATAAAGCCCGGCACGACCGAGTTCACTCGGATGCCCTCGACACCCCATTCCATCGACAATGTGCGGGTGATCTGATCGACGCCTGCCTTGGCGGCGCAGACATGAGCCTGACCTTCGTAAGGCAGATAAGACTGTGGGGCCGAGATGTTGATGATGCTGGCGCCGGGGCGCTTCAGATAGGGATACGCCCCCTTCATCACGTGGATGGTGCCCATCAAGTCGATATCGATCACGGTCTTGAACGCATTGACTGACATTTCCGCTGCCAATGCCGGGAAATTGCCTGCCGCGCCAGACACCAGAACGTCGAAGTCGCCAAATGCGTCGTGGAATTGCTTAAGGCCCTCGGCCACCGCCTCAGGGTCACGCACGTCAAACGCCGCACCGATTGCATCCTGTGCGCCCGCAGCTTTCAGCGCGGTAACGGTGTCATCGACCTTTTCCTGTGAACGGCTAGCGACGGCCAGTTTGGCACCCGAGGCCGCAAAGGCCTCGGCAATGCCGCGATTGATACCGCTGGTTCCGCCAATGACGATGACGGTTTTACCTGAAAAATCCATGTAGGCCTCCCTTGGAGGGGAGCCCTACTCGCCGTAGGGCACCCAGATGTTCTTGATCTCGGTCGAAGCCTGAAGGAACCGGCGGGAATGGTCCATGCCCCAATCGAATGCCGTCGCGTTATTCACCCAGGTCCGTTTTAGGTTCCCGGCCGAGACGACCTCGATCTCTTTCGACAGGTCGGTGGATGAGAACGACCAGACCGCATCAACATTCAGGTGCGAGGCCAGCGGTTTCGCCAATTCCGCATGGCTGCCGGTCAGGATGTTAACTACACCGGCGGGCACGTCCGAAGTTTCGAGGATTTGGTAGAAATCGGTAGCCGCCAGCGGGTAGGGCTCTGAGGCCACCAGAACCGTCCGGTTGCCCATCGCAATTGCCGGAGCCATGGCCGAGACCAGACCCAGCAGAGGCGCCTCGTCCGCACAAAGCGCGCCGATGACACCAACGGATTCTTTCATGGCAATCGCCACGCCCCGGATCGGAACCCCATGTACCTGACCGTCGTACTTGTCTGCCCAGGCGGCGGCTGTGAACAGACGCTGGATTGAAGCTTCGACCTCTTTCGCACCGTCCTTTTTGCCGGTCATCGCGTCGATGCGAGCGGCAAACTCGTCGGCGCGGGCCGAGAGGTTTTCGCCGATGTAATACAGGATTTGCGCCCGCAGGTGGCCGGTGGTCTTGGACCAGCCTTTGGCCCCCGCCGCAGCCTCAACCGCGTTGCGGACGTCCTTGCGATTGGCGAGGCCCACGTGGCCCAACAGCCCGGACTTGCCCCAAACGGGTTTCGAATAGCCGCTATCGGGCCGCGCCTGCTTGCCGCCGACATACATCTTGGCGGTGCGGTCGATGGGATCGACTGGTGCACCGTCGCCCATGAACGCTTCAACCTTCGCCAGCGGCTTGGCTTTGCCCTTGGGTTTGGTATAGGCCGCAAGACCTTCCCAACCGCCTTCGCGGCCAAACCCGCTTTCGCGAACCCCGCCGAAACCAGCGGCGGCGTCGAACAGGTTGGTGGCATTCACCCAGACCACGCCCGCAACCAGCTTGGGGGCGATATCCAGCGCGAGGTTCACGTTTTCGGTCCACACTGTCGCGGCCAGCCCGTAGCGGGTGTTGTTGGCCAGTTCGACCGCCTCTTCCGGTGTGCGGAAGGTAGAGGAAACGAGCACCGGGCCAAAGATCTCTTCCTGCATCAGCGGGTCGGATGTCTCGAGGCCCGAGATCAGCGTAGGTGGGTAATAACAGCCGTTCGCAGGCAGATCGCAAGCCGCCTGATGAACATGCCCAACCGTGTTGCTTTCGACCATGCTCTTGATGGTCTGCAGTTGCACGGGGTCCACAACCGCACCGACGTCGATGCACTTGTCCAACGGATCGCCGATGCGCAGCTTGTCCATACGGGCACGCAGCTTGTCATGGAAGCGGTCCGCGATGCCCTCTTGCACCAAGAGGCGCGAGCCCGCACAGCAGACTTGGCCCTGATTGAACCAGATCGCGTCGACCAAGCCTTCGATGGCTGAGTCAATATCCGCGTCGTCAAAGACGATGTAGGCGGACTTGCCACCCAATTCCAACGTCAGTTCCTTGCCCGAGCCAGCGGTCGCCTCACGGATGCGACGACCGACGACGGTCGAGCCGGTAAAGGCGATCTTGTCGACTTCCGAGGACACGATCATCTCACCCACAGCACCATCACCGGTGACGATGTTGACCACGCCTTTCGGCAGGCCAGCCTGCGAGCAGATGTCGGCGAACAGCAGCGCGGTCAATGAGGTGTACTCGGCCGGTTTCAGAACTACCGTGTTGCCCATCGCGATCGCAGGCGCGACTTTCCACGCCAGCATCAGCAGGGGGAAGTTCCACGGAATGATCTGTCCACAAACACCCAGAGCCTCGGCATCGGGCAGTTCGCTTTCCATCAGCTGCGCCATGCCCGCGTGATAGTAGAAGTGACGCTGCACCAGCGGGATGTCGATGTCGCGCGATTCACGGATCGGCTTGCCGTTGTCGAGGCTTTCCAGCACGGCAAACAGTCGCGAGTGCTTCTGCAGCAAACGCGCAATGGCATAAAGATACCTTGCGCGGCCCGCGCCGCCCAGCTTCTCCCATTTCGGTTGCGCCTTGCGCGCGGCTGCAACGGCGGCATCCACATCAGCCTGTTTCGCCTGTGTCAGCTTGGCTAGCACCTCTCCGTTCGCCGGGTTGCGGCTTTCGAACCCCTTGCCGGGTTTGGTGAAGGCACCGTCGATATAGTGACCGAACTTGTCGCCCTGATCGACCAGCCAGGCCAAAGCCTCGGCAGCGCTTTCGGGGGCAGGGCCGTAATCCATGGTTTCGAAAATCTCTTTGACTGTCATTGTTCTTGTCCTCAGCCCATGGAGTGACGGTAGCCAGCCGAGTAGGACCCGGTGACATAGTGTTCCAATTGCCGCTCGATATCGCCCAGCAGCGACGACGCGCCAAAGCGGAACAGGTCCGGTTCCAACCAGCGATCGCCCAGCTCATCCTTGATCAGAGACAGATACACCAGTGCATCCTTGGCCTTGGAAATCCCGCCTGCAGGCTTGTACCCAACACGATATCCAGTGCGATCATAGTAGTCACGGATCGCACGGATCATCACCAGCGATACGGGCAGGGTCGCGTTGACGCTTTCCTTACCGGTTGAGGTCTTGATGAAATCAGCGCCTGCCATCATGCAAACCAGCGAGGCGCGCGCAACGTTGCGCAGGCTGCCCAGCTCTCCGGTGGCGAGGATAGCTTTGACATGTGCATCGCCGCAGGCGACGCGGAAAGCCTTCATCTCATCATACAATGCCTGCCAGTCACCCGACAGGACATGACGGCGCGAAATCACGATGTCGATCTCTTCGGCACCGGCCTTTACGCTTTCTTCGATCTCAGCCACGCGCAGATGGAATGGCGACAAGCCAGCGGGGAATCCGGTGGAAACTGCGGCAACTGGAATGCCGGTGCCATGTAGCGCATCCACCGCCGTTTCGATCATGTCGTGATAGACGCAAACGGCCCCTGTGGTGATCGGCGGCATGTCCAGCGCCTGCAGAACCGAAGGTGCCACGGGTTGCCGGGCTTTGGCGCAAAGGCGGCGAACGCGGCCCACAGTGTCGTCACCTGACAGTGTGGTCAGGTCGATCATCGTGATCGCCTTCAGTAGCCACGCGGCCTGATACTCTTTCTTCACCGACCGTCGACCGGGCAGGGTCGCGGCGCGTCGTTCTATGGCCGAGGTATTGACCTGCACTGCGCGTACCCAGTCCAGATCGAGGTCCATGCCGGGGTTTCTGGGCTCGGTCACTTGCGGCAGATGCGCGGTGCGCACGGGGCTTTCTGAGCTCTGCGTTTCCATCTTCACATCCTTTGGGAGGTTTGCGCCAAAATCGCACGGGACGCGGCCAAATGGAAGATGTGTAACATTCTTCAGGTCACATTTTTTGACCATTTGGACAAATATAATAGGTTTTCTTGCGAATAATTCTCAATAGCGTTGACTTAGTTGCGAATGGTTCGCATATTCATTCTCAAGTGGATACCAAAATGGGGTCGGAAATGATTCGTCGCAGTTTTCTTGCAGTAATCGCGTTTGCCGCGGCTATGCCTTTGGCGGCGTGGGCTGAAGCCCCTCTGAAGGTAGTTGCCACAACGGGTATGATCGCTGATGCCGTGCGTCAGGTGGGTGGTGATCAGGTTGAGGTCAAAGGCCTGATGGGGCCTGGTGTTGACCCGCACGCCTATCGTCAGACCCGCAGCGATATCGTGGCGATGACCCGCGCCGATCTGGTGCTGTGGCATGGTCTTTATCTGGAAGCGCAGATGGAAGAGTTCTTTCATGATCTCGAGCGCAAACGGAACGTGGTCGCCGTGGCAGACGGTGTCGATAAATCCAAGTTGCGTGCGCATGACGATTACGCAGACAAATACGATCCGCACCTTTGGATGAGCCCGGTTTTATGGAAAGATGTGGTGGTTCAAGTGCAGGAAGCACTAACCGAAGCCCGCCCCGAAGCAGCCGAGACCTTTGCCGCCAATACCGAGGCATTTCTCGCAGAAATCGATCAATTGGACGCCTACGGAAAACAGGTTCTGGCTGCGGTGCCGGAAAACAACCGTGTGCTGGTCACCGCTCATGATGCGTTTGGATATTTTGGCGAGGAATATGGTTATGAAGTACTGGGTATTCAGGGTATTTCGACCCAGTCCGAGGCTGGCCTGAACCGGATCGGCGAGTTGGTCGATACGCTGGTGGACCAGCAACTGACGGCTGTGTTTGTCGAAAGTTCTGTCTCTGACCGCTCAATGCGCGCCCTGATCGAAGGGGCTGCGTCCAAAGGTCATGAGGTCGGCGTCGGTGGAGAGCTGTATTCAGATGCCATGGGCGAGCCGGGATCATACGAAGGCACTTACGTAGGCATGCTGGATCACAACATTACCGTGATTGCAGGTGCGCTGGGCGCAGATGTGCCAGAGCGCGGCATGAACGGCAAATTGTCGGCGGGGTTCTGAGGCCATGTTGGAGCTTGCGGCTGATCAGGGTGTATCCGTGGAAGAGCGGGGCGTGGAAAACAGCCCGCTCGCCATTCGCGGCCTGACCGTTTCATATGGGCAAAAACCGGCAGTGTTCTCGGTTGATATGACCGTTGAGCCCGGTGCGATGACCGCGATCATCGGCCCGAATGGGGCGGGTAAGTCAACCATGCTCAAGGCAGCATTGGGAATAGTCGCGCCGTTGTCCGGACAGGTGACAGTCTACGGAAAGCCGTTGGATGATCAGCGCGCCCGTATTGCCTATGTTCCGCAACGCGCCAGTGTCGACTGGGATTTCCCAACCCGCGTTATTGACGTGGTGTTGATGGGATTGTCGCGAGAGCTGGGCCTGTTGGGCCGCATCCGAGCGCGCCACATGTCGCGCGCAATGGATTGCCTGAATCGGGTCGGAATGCGCGATTTTGCTGATCGTCAGATCGGCCAACTCTCAGGTGGTCAGCAGCAGCGTGTCTTTCTGGCGCGTGCACTGGCACAGGATGCGGACCTGTACCTGCTGGATGAACCGTTTGCCGGTGTTGATGCGGCAACCGAAAAAGCCATAATTGTTGTTCTGAAGTCGCTGAAAGAGGCGGGTAAAACCGTGGTCGTCGTACATCACGACCTGGCAACCGTTACCGACTATTTCGACCATGTATTCCTGATCAATACCCGTAAGGTAGCCGAAGGTCCGGTGGCCGAGGCCTTTACTGCCGAGACCCTGCAAGCTGCCTATGGTGGTCGTCTGGCTACGGCGCAGATCGATCAGATTTCACGCGCATTGGGGTAAATCATGCTTTGGGATGCTCTGACGCTTCAGCTTGGCTATAACGCCACGCTGGTGGCGGTTGGTGCCACGTTGCTTGGTGTTTCTGCTGGCGTGACGGGCACATTTCTTTTCCTGCGCAAGCGGGCTCTGGTCAGCGATGCTATCAGCCACGCCACTTTGCCGGGTGTGTGTATCGCCTTCATGATCCTGGTCGCACTGGGGGGTGACGGGCGCAATCTGCTCGGTTTGCTGGCTGGCTCTGCAATCTCGGCCTGGATTGGTCTGGTTGCGATGAACTGGCTCACGCGCCATACGCGTTTGGCCGAAGATGCCGCGATAGGCGCGATCCTGTCGGTGTTCTTTGGTTTAGGTATCGTGCTTCTGACTGTGATCCAAACAATGGGCGTGGGCCGTCAGGCCGGCCTAGAAGGTTTCCTGTTGGGATCGACTGCGGGCATGCTCTGGGCTGATGCACTGATCATCGCATTTGGTGGCGCAGCTACGCTGGTTTTGGTGATGATCATCCGACGCCCCATGATGATGGTGGCCTTTGATCCAGAATATGCTGCCGCGCGCGGTTTGCCCGTGCATCGCATCGACCTTGCCATGATGGGGCTGGTCATGGCTGTGACGGTGGTTGGCCTGAAGATTGTAGGCCTGATCCTGATCGTGGCGCTTTTGATCATTCCACCCGTGACGGCACGCTTCTGGACCCAGCGCGCGGATCGCGTTGTGCTGCTCTCTGGTCTGGCTGGTGGCCTTGCAGGATATATTGGGGCGGCGTTGTCGGCCTCGGCACCGAATTTGCCGACCGGCCCGATCATCGTCCTGGTCAGTTTTACCTTCTTTGCCCTGTCGCTGTTCTTTGCCCCCGTTCGTGGCGTATTGGCTGCGGTTCTGCGCCATTTGCGGTTTCAACGCCGGGTTCATATCCGGCAAGGGTTGTTGGCACTGGCACAAGGCCAGAAGATCTATGAGCCTTTGACCCTGCGCCTTTTGCGACGTGAGGGGATGGTTCGCGCCGATGGCGTGGCGACTGAAACCGGAAAAGCACGCGCGGCCAAAGCGCTGCGCGACGAAAAACGCTGGGAGATCGTGCGCGCTGATCAGGCCCATGAAGCCACCGCAGCGCTCTATGACGGCCTACGCGATATCGAGACCGTTCTTACCCACGACCAGATCACGGAAATCGACCGTCGTATTGGCGGCCCGCAGGAGGTTCGGCCATGAGCGGAGAAGAATTTGTCCCGCTGTCCCTCACACCGATGCTGATCGGGACATTTGCGGCCATTGCCTGTGCTTTGCCCGGCAACTTTCTGGTGCTGCGAAAGCAGGCGCTGATCGGGGATGCGATCAGTCATGTGGTGCTACCTGGTATTGTCGTTGCTTTTCTGCTGACCGGTGCAATTTCAACCTGGCCCATGATGCTGGGCGCTGCAGGGGCCGCTGTGGTTGCCGTCGTTCTGATCGAAGCCATTCGAAGGCTGGGTCAGGTCGAACCGGGGGCGGCGATGGGTGTTGTATTCACCACAATGTTTGCGGCAGGGGTCCTGCTGCTGGAGCAAACCGATACCTCGACAGTCCATCTGGACGTGGAACATGCGTTATACGGTAACCTCGAAAGCCTGATCTGGCTGGATGCAACGGGCTGGCCCTCTTTATGGGACCTAGAGGCGCTGGCGGGCCTTCCGCCGGAACTGCCTCGAATTGCGTTGACGCTTGCAGGGGTAATCCTATTCACTTGGCTGTTCTGGCGACCACTCAAGATATCAACCTTTGACGAAGGCTTTGCCCGCACCATCGGGATCCGGACGGGAGCGTTGGGCATGGCATTGGTTATCGTCGCGGCCATTTCTGCAGTTGCTGCCTTCGACGCTGTGGGTTCGATCATCGTGATCGCCATGTTCATTTGTCCACCTGCGGCTGCGCGCATGATGACCAACAGGCTTGAGGCGCAGATTGCGTGGAGCGTTGTGTTTGCCATTGTCTCGGCCGTGTCGGGTTATGTACTGGCGGGCTATGGACCGTTGTGGCTGGGCGGGGCCGACGCAGTGAGCGCTGCGGGAATGATCGCCACGATGTCCGGGCTTATTCTGGCTACAGCGGCAGTGTTTGGTCCGTGTCGAACCCGCGCTGGCGCCCCATCCGGGGCTTGACGTGGCGCTTTCTTGCCACCCCGTCTCTGCGGAGATAGGCCGATAATTGCCAAGTTTGAACTGCGGTGAAAGCTTAACGAGATTTGTCGATCTGCTCGTGTTATAACTAGTTCAATTGTTAATGAACGACCACCACTCACTTCGGATCGTTCGGATGATTGCGGAACCGTGAGCCTACAATTTATTGGCCTGCCGCAATCATCCGGACGCCCCCCTCCCGCTAAAATACAGTCCTCAAACCGGTGGCAGAATCGCGTCAGATCGTGCTAGGTCTAGCGGTATGGTGCAGGCGAACCCCAATATCAGCGAAAATCGACCGGTAATCCGGCAACTCGACGATGCGGCAATCAACCGTATCGCTGCCGGTGAAGTCGTGGAGCGCCCGGCATCCGCCGTCAAGGAGCTGGTGGAAAACGCCATAGACGCCGGCGCGACCAGAATCGCCATCGATATCGCCGATGGCGGTAAAACCCTGATCCGCGTAACCGATGATGGATGTGGGATCGCAGCAGCAGATTTGCCGCTGGCCTTGTCGCGTCATGCAACCTCCAAGATCGATGGCTCGGACCTTCTGAACATTCACACTTTCGGATTTCGTGGTGAGGCCTTGCCATCGCTGGGTGCCGTCGGTCGACTAACGATCACAAGTCGCGCTGCGGGGGGCGAAGCCGCCTCAATCCGCGTGGCAGGTGGCAAGATGGAAGCGGTGAAACCCGCCGCGCTGCGCAGCGGAACGGTGGTTGAGCTGCGCGATCTGTTCTTTGCCACACCCGCCCGTTTGAAATTCATGCGTACCGATCGGGCCGAAGCGCAGGCGATTTCGGATACCGTCAAGCGCCTGGCCATGGCGGAACCCTCTGTCACCTTTACCCTGCGCGATGTCTCGGGCGGAGGAGAAGGGCGCGTCGTCTTTCGGGCCGATCGCGAGAACGGAGATTTGTTTGATGCGCTGCACGCCCGGCTAGCCCGTGTGCTGGGCCGCGAATTCGCCGAGAATGCCTTGCAGATCGACGCCACGCGCGAGGGCATTCGCCTCTATGGCTATGCTGCATTGCCAACCTATTCGCGTGGCGCTGCTGTGGCGCAGTACCTGTTTGTGAACGGGCGGCCTGTCAGGGACAAAATGCTGACCGGCGCATTGCGCGCGGCCTACTTCGATTTCCTCAGCCGGGACCGCCATCCGGCTGCGGCTTTGTTCATTGATTGTGACCCGACTCTGGTAGATGTGAATGTCCATCCTGCCAAATCCGAGGTCAGATTCCGCGATCCCGGGATTGCGCGTGGATTGATCGTTTCAGCCCTGCGGCACGCTTTGGCGGACGCGGGCCATCGCGCGTCTTCGACCGTCGCCAATGCAACGCTCGGGGCGATGCGGCCGGAATCAGCCTCCCCCGGTCCGGCGCGGGTGTATCAGATGGATCGCCCTTCGCCCGCAGCGCGACAGGTTGCGTTTCAGGCGCAGTCTCCGGGATTTGCCGAATTGTCGAATGACTACAGCGGCAGAGTTATCGAACCGGTTCTTGCACCCGACCCGATCGCCGAGGAGTCCGAACCTACGGCCAGCGATCTGCCGCTTGGTGCTGCACGTGGGCAGGTTCATGAGAACTATATCATTGCCCAAACCGCAGACGGCATGGTGATCGTTGATCAGCACGCAGCCCATGAACGGCTGGTCTATGAAAAGCTCAAAACTCAGATGGCTGAGAATGGTGTTGCAGCGCAGGCGTTGTTGATCCCAGAGATTGTCGAGCTATCCGAAGGCGATTGCGCGCGGCTGATGGCAGTAACTGCCGACCTGACCCGCCTTGGGTTGACCATCGAACCGTTTGGAGGCGGCGCGGTGGCAGTGCGCGAAACTCCTGCCATCCTGGGCGAAGTTGATGCGCGCGCAATGGTTCTGGATATCCTCGACGAACTTGCCGATCAGGGTGAAAGCCAGGCGGTGCAGGCCCGGATCGAGGCGATCCTCAGCCGGGTGGCTTGTCATGGCTCGGTGCGTTCGGGTCGCCGGATGCGAGCCGAAGAAATGAACGCCCTGTTGCGCGAAATGGAGGCGACGCCCCATTCCGGTCAATGCAACCACGGGCGACCTACATATGTGGAATTGAAACTGAGCGATATCGAACGGCTGTTCGGGCGCAGTTGATCCAATTTCCTTACCCGGGTATGAAGGATAAAACAAAACAAGAACAAATGAGCTGACATGATCGAGATTGCAGGCAACCAGTATAGTTTGAATGACCCGGTGGTCATGGCGGTTCTGATCGGGGCCGGTGTGCTGCTGCTGATTCTGATGTTGCTGTTTCTGTCCCTGCGCGCGGCCAACAGGTCTGCGCGAATGGCCGAACCTCTGGCACGGCAGATGGCACATCTGGGACAGCACGTTCAGCAATTGGGTCAGGGACAAGATCAGTTGCGCGGTGGGTTGCAACAGGTTTCAGATACACAAGCCAATGCACATGTGCAGGTGATCCAGACCGTCGAGTCGCGGCTGTCCTCGGTGCAGCAGCAGATGAATGATCGTTTGGCAGACAACGCGATGAAATCGGCGCGCGCGCTGGCCGAGATGCAGGAGCGGATGAAGGAATCCCTGCATGGGTCCTCGAAGCAGACCGCTACTTCTTTGACGCAGTTGCAGGAGCGACTGGCCGCCATCGACAAAGCGCAGGACAACATCACCAAGCTGTCAGGCGACGTGTTGTCCCTGCAGGATATCCTGTCCAACAAACAGACCCGTGGTGCGTTTGGTGAAATCCAACTGAACGATATCGTGTCCAAGGCCTTGCCAACAGACAGTTTCTCGCTTCAGGCGACACTGTCAAATGGCCGTCGCGCCGACTGTCTGATCCATCTTCCGAATCCGCCCGGGCCTATCGTGATCGACAGTAAGTTCCCGCTTGAGGCGTATGAGGCACTGATCGCGTCCACAAATGACATGGAGCTGAAAGCAGCGGTTCAGATGTTTCGCAGCACCGTTCGCAAGCACATCACCGATATCTCGGAGAAATATATCCTTGATGGGGAAACAGCCGATGGTGCGTTGATGTTTTTGCCATCCGAGGCGGTCTATGCCGAGCTGCATGCCAAGTTTCCGGAGCTGGTTCAGGAGAGCTTTGCCAAACGCGTCTGGATCGTTTCACCCACCACTTGCATGGCAACCCTGAATACGATGCGCGCGATCCTCAAGGATGCAAGAATGCGGGAGCAGGCGGGTGCAATCCGCAAGGAGTTGGGGATGTTGCACAAGGATGTTGACCGTCTCGGTGATCGTGTCAGCAATCTTGATCGGCACTTTGGACAGGCGGCCAAGGATATTTCAGAGATCAAGATCAGCGCGGAAAAAGCTGGCCGCCGCGCTCAGCGTCTGGACAATTTCGATTTCGAAGAGCTTGCCCCCGATGAACACCCGAACGTGGTTCCGCTGGGTAAAACCGAGGGCTGATTTCGAACTAAATGCCCGGATTAGACCTTTAGTGCAGCGGTCGCCGCATTGGTGACATTTGCCATGGCTGCCAGATAAGGCGCAGGTCCATGGCTGATCCGCGCGACGCCGAGATCAGCAAGAGTGGCGTGATCCGGAGACTGCCCGATCTGCATGATATTGACCGGCAATGGGGCCGCTGCACAGAATTTGCCGATCAGTTCGGGTGTGATCAGTCCGGGGACGAATATCCCGTTTGCTCCTGCATCCGCATAGGTCCGGGCACGGGTCTGTGCCTCCTTCATTAGATCAGCGTGCTCTTCGGGTTTGCTGCCCTGGAAGAAAACATCGGTTCGGGCATTGATGAATAGTGGGATGCCCTTAGCGTCGGCCACACGACGCAAGGTTGCAATGCGATCGGCCTGATCTGATGCAGAGCGCAATCCGATTTCACCGATCAAACGGTCCTCGAAATTGACACCAATCGCGCCCGCGGAAATGACCTGATCAATATTGTTAGCCAGCGTGTCGAGGTCCTCAGCAAAACCAGCCTCAAAGTCAAAGCTGACTGGCAGAGCTACCGAACCAACCATGCGTTCGAGGATTTGCGTGGCAATAGAAAGCGGCATGTCCTCGCCATCCTTGTAACCCTGTGCCGCTGCCAGTGACCAACTGCCCGTTGCGATAGCCAAAGCGCCGGCTTTGCTGATGGCTTGCGCACTGCCCGCATCCCAAGCGTTGTAAAGGATCAGCGGTTTTCCAGGCTGATGCAGCGCTGCGAAATTGCGCGCCTTTTCGGATTGAGTCATGCAGGATGCCTTTCTTTCGGGGCGTAGTGCCGTTCCAGTTCGATGAGTTTTTGTTTGCGCCAAAGGCCGCCGCCATACCCGGTCAGCGTACCGTCAGCCCCTAAAACACGGTGACAGGGGATTATGATCGCGATCTGATTTGCCCCGTTTGCGCGCGCTACAGCCCGAACCGCATCAGGTCGTCCAATACGGCGCGCGATATCCGAATAAGACTGCGTCGTCCCAGCGGGCAGGGATTGCAGAATGCGCCATACCGCTTTGGTGAACTCAGTGCCGTGCAGTGCAAGTGGTAGATCAAACTGGGCTGAGCGGCCCTGAAAAAACGCCTCTAGCTGCGCTTTGGCTTGATCGGTTGGTGCGAAACGGCCAAAACCTAGTGACCCTTTGCAGGCCTTGTGGATCCGTTTCAGCTCGGTAGGCAGTGCTTTGCGATCGGCAAATTCAAGCAGGTGAAGGTGACCCGGATCGCTAATCGCAATCATCGCACCCAAAGGCGTGTCGAACCAATCGGCCCGCAGCATCGCATTGGCCTGAAAAGCACCGGGCGGCAAACCCAGCAGCTTTGCGAAGGCCACGCGAAAGGCTGCCGGAGAGTCAAATCCCGCCTCAAGTTGCGCATCGATGACTTTTCCACCCTGTGCCAGAGTGGTCAAACCTGCCTGCAACCGAGCTTGTCGTGCCATGTCCAGAAAGGTGGTGCCGAAATGGCGTTTAAAGGCACGGCGGATGGTAGAAGGGTCATGCCCCATTGCAACGATGTCGGCTTCGCGCCAGCGACGGGTAGGATCGGCCTCGAGTTTCGCCAGAAGCGATGAAATGGCCGGGTCAGATTGGGCGGCCGGTGCCATCGGGCAGCAGCGTTTGCAGGCTCTAAACCCTGCATTCAGGCAGTCTGCGATGGTGGCAAAGAACTGGCAGTTCTCACGTTTCGGTTTGCGGGCCGGACAGGTCAGTCGGCAAAACACACCGGTCGAGGTAACGCCCACATAAGCGCGACCATCCCACGAGGGATCGCGCGCCATCAGGGCAGAGTAAAGCGTATCGTCATCGGGCAGATCAAATCTCATGCCCGGAGGTTACCCGAAACCGACGCCATTGCGACGCCGGTTTTCGGGCGTTTATTCAAATTTCCGAGATACTCAGATCCGAAGGAATGGCTGGAACAAACGCGGCATGAGTTTGGTGAACTTCAACGGCGCGTCAGTCACTGCCAGACAGATGCAGTCTTCTGAGATATCAGCGACGGGCATATGCTCCAGATCCTGATCCGCAATCTCAACATCACCCCGTGCGAAATGATCAACCTCATCCGAGAACGCGCCCTGCAGAACCATGGTCATCTCGATACCGCGATGACTGTGATCCGGTACTGCTGCGCCTGCAGGTATGAACAGCAACCGGGCAGTTGCCTCATTGGTCGTTGGCAGGATCGCTTGTTTGACGCCCATACCAACCGGTCGCCACCGAATGTCGTTCACGTCTCCGCCGACATAGTCCTGCAATGGCGCTGGCAGTACTGCACATTTCTTGCGCACAGGTTTGGGTGTCGGAGCACCTTGCGAGATCAAAGCCATCGTTGCCGCAAGCGCGTCTGATCCCATCTGCGCCGTCTGGGCCTGGTCTTCCAGAACCTGCCCACCCACGGCCTCAAAGCTTTCGGCCCGTGCGCGGCAGTGGTCGCAGAGCGACAGATGCGTGGCAACCATAAGGTCAAACGCCTCGGGCAGATTGCCGGCAGCGTAGGCCATCAAAAGGTCATCTGTGAGGTGATGTTTTATACTCTTGCTCATCATCGTCATCTCAGTTCATCGCGTGGCGCAAGCGATCCAGCGCCAGCCTAATCCGTGATTTGATCGTTCCCAGCGGCAGCCCCGTCTGAGAGGCAATTTCCCGGTGACTCAGGTCTCCGAAATATGCCTTTTCGATCAGTTCTCTTTGTGCTTCGGGCAAAGCCAGAATGGCCGTTCGAAGCTGTGCAGTTTCCTGCTGCAATGCGATTACGTCATCCTGTTCCGGTTCCGCTTCTGGACCCCAGTCCAGTTCTTCTGGTTCCGGGCGCCTTTGTTTTCGGATCACATCTATTCGTTTGTTCCGCGCAATCGTGAACACCCAGGTGGCGACCGTTGCACGGCTTGGGTCGAATAAGTGCGCCTTGTGCCACAGCGTGGCCATGACCTCTTGCGCACATTCCTCAGCCGTTGTCGCGTCAGATCCGGACCGGATCAGAAACGCCTTAACGCGTGGGGCGAAGTGCTGAAACAGCTCGGCAAAGGCCGCCTGATCCTGAGCGTCCCTTATGCGCTTGATGTGGTTCACCCACTCGGCTCTGGTGTCGCAACTCTTTTTTGTTCCGTTCACCGGTTTACCCTTGATGCGTTTATTTGTGCGCCAAGGTTGCGGAGGCACTGAATCCGCCGCAGGTTCATCCATGGTCGCGATGTCAATCTCGGTAAACATAACCGCATTACGGGGCCTTGCCCAAGCCGGATCACTTTGAATGCGAATTTTAATCCGGATTGCGATATTCTTCGTAGTGCACCGTAAGGTATTGCGGAGAAAAGAATGCCATTTGAACAGTTTGAAAGCACACATGCAGAGGGTGCCGTCATCGGCAACCCCGAACGCTTTCATGACTATGGTTCGCGAATGGACCGCGTCCAGCATATCGCGGCGCATACCTACCATGGACGCAAAGGCAATATCGAAAACGCATTTCGCTATTCCATCGACTACATCATGCTGGATCCGGAGGATCGACCTGCAACCCCGTCTCTGTTTTCACTGGATCGCGCAAACATCATGGGATGGCGGACCCGTGATCATGGAGGGCATCCAAAGCATGGGCGCGCTGCAAAATGGTTGCGTGAGTGTTTTGATGAACTCGCATTTCCCCAACCTGACCGTATCGAGTTGCTGACGCAGCCCCGGGTACTTGGATACGTTTTCAATCCGGTCAGTTTCTGGTTCTGCTTTGACAGTGATGATCAGCTTTACGCAGTGCTTGCTGAGGTCACCAACACCTACGGAACGCGACATAGCTATCTTTGCTGTAACCCTGACATGTCGCCCATTTTGCCAACAGACCGCATCGTCGCCGATAAACTGATGCATGTATCCCCGTTTCAGAAGATCGAGGGCACATATACGTTTCGCTTTGACTATCGCTCCGACCGCATCGGTGTGTGGATCGACTATGGACGCGCGCGCGGGGGTCTGATCGCAACCTTGACAGGATCGAGGTCCGAACTTTCAAACCGCACAATTCTCTGGTCGCTTGTACGTCGTCCCTTTGGAGCCAGGCGCGCATTTGCTTTGATCTTGTGGCAGGGCCTGAAACTTTGGATGAAAAAGGCGACGTTTCGGCCTTTCAGGAAGGCCCCGGTTCCCAAACAGCCTGTTTCACGATCCCATCGTTAAGATGTATGCGATGCCCCGATTTGTTTGAGTGAGATCAAAGACGCGCATCTGCTTAGCTGTTTGTGATAAACTGAAATCGCGGACAGAGGAGTTTGAACGCATGTTGGAAATCTCGGCAAGAAAAGTTGCCCAGGTCGCCATGATGGGGCGCGAATTGAATCGGGCCGAAGGTGAACTTCGAGCCTTTGTCGACCGGATGAGCGAAGACGAACAGGCTGAACTGGTGGCGATCATGTGGATCGGCCGCGAGAGCTTTTTCGCCGAAGATCTGGCCGAGGCCATAGCAACGGCTAAATCCGAGGCTTCGACCCCCTGCGCCGATTACCTGATCGGAACACCGCACCTGTCAGATCATCTCGAAAACGGGCTGGATGCGCTGGGCATCTCAGCCGAGGACGTCGAAAACGATCTGATGTAGCCAACCATCAAGGTTTTGTTGCGAAGTTCCATAAAACGGACCTAAGCGCTTCTCGGATTCAAATTTGTCGCCGTAAACGCTTTGTCGCGCTATCCTTACGCTGATGCAAAGCGGTTTGAAGGCCATTTTTGTTGTAGCCATGTTGTTGGCGCGAATTCTGGATCCGCGCCCCGCTGATGCCTGTGTCGTTTGTATCTCGTTGCCTGAAGCATCGCTTGGGGACCGTCTGCTTTCAGCAGATGTAATTGTTCTGGCACGCCCATCGCCTGACAACGCATTCAGGTACATACCTGCCGAAGTTCTAAAAGGAACCAAAGAGCAGGTAGAGAACTTGCCCGAGATTCCGTTTCTGGTCGATTCAACAACGCGAAAGATGTTTCTGTCAGATCCAGATCGGACAGTCTTGTTTGTCTACGGTGCTGAAAGTCAGGATCAGGCCGGGCGTAAACTGTCCAAAGGCTGGAGAAAGCTGTTCCTAATGTCGGCGGAACGGTCACAGTTCGTTGAAACCCTGCAAAGTCACGGTGTTCTCTGGAATCCAGGCACAGGTGGAACGTCCGAACGTATACAATTCTTCGCCAACTATCTTTCCAGTGAAGATCGAGTTTTGCGGGATACTGCGTTGGTAGAGGTCTACCGCGCTCCGTATGCGTTGGTCCGGCAGACGAATGTTTCAGCGCTCACAGATCAACTGTTCGATGATATCGGCAGCATTCAGAGGCTGAACTATGCTCCAGCCTCCATACGGCTTTTGGGTTTGCAGACCGACCCGGATGCGATTGAGGTCGTCCGATCCCGCTATCTGGCAAGATTGAAGACAGCAGGGCCGAACCTGCATGAGTGGGCTTTGGCCGGTATCGAGGTGGATGGCACTTTCGCAATTTCCGCCATTGACGGGTGGGTGACGCAAGCTGATTGGCCTAGTGAAGACAAGCTGATCCTGGTCCGAGCATTATCGGACGCCGGGTCAGCGATCCCTGAGTTTCGTTCGCAAATTGCTGAAGTCTATGAACGTGTACTAGAGGCCGATGTATCATTGGCTGGGCAGATCGCCTTTGCAATGCGCGACTGGAATGATGACAGGCTTGATCCGTTGTTTCGAGAATTGCTCGCGCGTGAAGAGACGGAACCTGCAACAAGATTTGTTCTTCAACTGGTGCTTGAGCCCGAGGACTAGGTGCCGGTTTCAACTGTGACAGGCTTTTCGCATTATCTCCCGACGCAGCTGCGTATTCTAAACATAGATTAATGAAACGGCCCGATTTCGTTAAGCAAGCGTTCCTTTATCTGATCTTACAACCGCAACGAAGATCAGATCAGGAGGAGCACGAAAATGGAAAACGTTCAGTCAATCAAGACGCAAAAAGGTTTGTTTGGTGGCCTGTTTGCCAATTATGCCGAGGCCAGAGTCGAGAGCTTTCGTCGTCGGATCTACACAAAAACAGTTCGCGAGCTGGAGCAGCTTAGTGATCAACGCCTGCAGGATATCGGTATTCCACGCAGCGAAATTCACCGGCGTGCGTATCAGAGCGTCTATCACCATGAGCCCATTCGGCAGAATGTACACTGACCGCTTCTGATTGGTTCATTGAACGCCAATCAACGGGTTATGAGGAGGTACGGGAATTGGACACATATCCGATGCTTGAAACGGTCCCATCCGCCAGCGCTTTGGCGTTGTTTGACCGGGCCATGAGAATACGCGCAATCCGGAAAGATATTGTTGGTGCAGCTCAGGAGCTTGGCCGCTTGTCCGACAGCGAGCTTTCTGATCTTGGGATCAACCGCAGCGATATCGATGAAACGATCGAAAGATACATTTGAATACTGATGTCATTTGATCAGCGATCCGCGCCAGACGTAAAAGCAAAGGGCCATTCCGTAAGTTCAGGAATGGCCCTTGCTTTTTCAGGTTTCAGACGCGGCAAATAAGAAATCCGACAGCGTATTCCGCTCGTCCGAGATTCGTCATTAGGTGTGATCGACGATCTGAAGGTGTTGTGCCAGCTTGTCGATCTCTGCCATCCAACCCTGCACCAGTTTCGGATCACTGGGGGCAGCGTGCACGCCGGCCGGGATCTCTCGGTTCAGTACGGCCTCAACCGCAAGTGAAACCGGAATTGAAACCAACCGCGCCATGGCGGTTCCGCGCTCGTCACCCCATGCATCCATCACATAGGTTTTGTTCCAGACTTCGCGGCCTTCGTTCTCTGCCTTAAGCCCAACGCAAAGGACAACCCGGTCCGGTTCGCCTTCGTCATAGGCATTCTCATCCCAGAACTGATCCGACATTTCCTTCAGCCGGACATCACCCTCTGGTCCAGACAAGGTTTCGATTTCGCTGAACACGCCGGACCATGCATCGGACCATCCGTTCAACCGCAATGTACCGCGTACGAATTCCTTGACCGGCCAGTGCTCTTCAAAATGGTACTGCTGCATGAAGGGCAGTGAATCCCGGTTCGGATAAACCTCAAAGCTTTCCGGGGACGGTAGCGGGGCGATGTAGGTGCTGATCGCATCCCAAGGGCGCGCCACGTCAAGCGGGGCGTAATTTCGGATCGATCTGGACGGAGACCGCAAAGCCTTGAGTACGCCGAGTGGTGACCAGCTGAACTTGTAGCGGAACGGATTGGGGTTCTTGGGGATACCGCCGCAGTAAGAGATAAAGCTCAGATGGTTTTCCGGATCAAACGCATCCGAGGCGCGGTAGTCATCAACCAGTGCATGGGCCATCAGGTGGTCGATGCCTGGGTCCAGCCCGACCTCGTTCACCAATGCCACACCGGCCTCAAGTGCTTTGTCATCCAGCGCACGCATCTCGGGCGCGATGTAGGAGGATGAAACGAAATTCGCACCTTTCGAGATGGCAAGTTCAGCTAGAGGTACATGCCAGTCTCCGGGCAGCATCGAGACGATCACGTCGCCAGGTTTCAGAACCTTAGCAATCGCATCAATGTCGAAGGCATGGATGTCATCCGTCAGATCACCGATTTCAGCCTTTGCCTTTTCGATAGTCCGGTTCCATACGGTAACCTTGTGATCCGCCTCGATCAGGCGGCGAAGGCCGGGGATGGCCGACAGGCCGGTGCCACACCAATGAATCGTCATCGCTCAGATCCCTTCGATATGAGTGTTGTAGGTAGCCGCTGCCCGGCCCCAGACGCCGTTTTCCAGAGCAGTCAGGGTCAGGAGCGAAGGTAGTAATTGCGCTGCGTAATCTTCGGAGCTTTCGACTGGCAGCATCGACGGTAGGTTGTCGATGGCCGTCACATCCAGAATAGGATCAGTGGCGACACGCAGGGCAGGATGGTCCCAGGTGGTGGCCCGGTCATAGACAGGTACCGGGTTATAGTCGCTGTCCGGATCGCAGGCGACATCGCCTATGGCAGTCAGATTGCGCTGCGCAGTAAGTGCTTCGCGCGGGACAAAGACCGGTGTGCCGGGACGTGCAAAGATGCAGTTCAGGTACAGATCATGTTCAAGGATCTCGGGAAAAGGCCCGCCGTTTGCGGTTTCTGCCATGTCCCATTTCGTGACACTGACGCCCATAGCCTCGCATAAATCCGCAGCACCGGTGCCAACACGTCCCAGCGCACCGATTACAATGGCGCGCGGGCGCGCTTGCCCGGTTGCGTCCAATTCGGCCAACAGTTCGGCGTTCAGAACATCCTTGCCGGGGTAGACGCCGACGGGCGGACATTCTTCACCCCGTTGCTGAGCGGCCCAGGTCTTGAGTGTGACTGCCGCGCCTGCATATCCGGCCCAGTATCCAAAGGCGGCGACGCGTCGGCCATTCTCTTCCACAAGGTATTCCAGATCATAAAGTGTACCGCCGCCAGCCTTAAACCGCTCCAGTAGCGCACGACCGGAATGCTGGCCCTTGTAGGCATGACCAAACATGATGTGGCGGTGGGGCAGGGGTGTGCCATCCTCGGGCAGTTCCTTGAGGCCGAAGATGATCGCATCGGCCGGGGCCTCAGGCCACGAGTTTTCAGCCGCGATCTCACACCCGGCATCCTTGTAGCCATCGATCGGGATTGCCCGGACGTGGCTTTCCTCGACCGTGACACGAATACCCGAGGCGATCAGTGCCTTCGCGCCTTCGGGCGTCAGGCCCACCCGTTCTTCGTTCGGGCGTTGTTCTGCCCGGACCCAGAGATGTGTCATGTATATTCCTTTTGTCAGAGCATTCCGGCGGCACGAACCGCCTGAACCGAGGCGCGCGCCTCCATCGCCTCACGGAAGGCGAGAATTTTCGGAAAGGCCGGGACATCGACACCGTCACCTTCCAGCCAGCTGCACACCACATACAGGTATGCGTCGGCCAACGAGAACGCCTCGCCCAGCACAAACGGACCGCGCAGACCGTTCGAACAGATGTAGTCACAGGACGTTGTCATGGTCTGTGCTACCTTTTCTTTCATGTCCTTCCAGCTGGATTTCTTGTCGGCCCAGCGATGTCCGCGCATCTTATGTGCGTGGTTCACGTGCATGGTCGATGCAAGGTAGTACATCACTTCCCGCATCCGTGCTGCCATCACCGGATCGACGGGAACCAGACCCGCCTGAGGTGCCTTTGCGGCTACATACTCCAGTAGAGCGCCCGTTTCCGTTAGAATACCGCCATCGACAACGAGGGCAGGAACCCGTCCTTTGGGGTTGATCTGCTTGTAGGCCGGTTGCGTTTGCTCACCGCTTGCGAAATCCAGACGGATTGCTTCGTATTCCTGACCGGCTTCTTCCAGCGCGATGGCCACGGCGACCGAAATGGTTCTGGGAGCGTAGTAGAGCTGCATGAGGGAACTCCGTTGTTTGTGCCGGTCAAAGGTGGGTCTGGGCAAAGTGCCGTTCGGGCGATTCCAGATGTGGGACGGCATTGAACAGGACCGGGCTTAGCTGAGCGCCGATCGGGTAAAGACGGTGCATTGATGTGTTCATGATCGCAAGGGCCACTCGGGCCATCGACTGGATATCCAGACCCATGGCCTGTCGAACCACCATCGAGATCAGGCCGCCCGAAGTTACCACAATTGCCGGACCACCTTCGGTTCCGATGTCTTTCAGGGCATCAGATACGCGTGTTTCGAACTCGTCGAATGTTTCCGGTGCATTCCTGATGTCGCCATTGGCCCAAGCGTCAAAGGTTCGGGGCAGATGCTGCACGAACCCTTCGCGATCTGTTGGAATGGCTACTCCGTGCTGCTCTTCGAACAGTTTCGCAATATTAAAATACTCGATCTCGTTCAGCCGTGCATCCCGGATCGGTTCGGGCAAGCCCATGCTGGCAGCGGTTTCAGCGTGACGTTTCAGGGTGCCGCAATAGACTCGGGGATGGTGGGCGTGAGTGTCCCGCAAATGCGCCCCAAGCCAGCGCGCCTGCTGGTGACCCAGATCGCTCAGCTTGTCATAATTTTCCTCGTCCCGGGCTGTGGTGTTGGCCTGTCCGTGACGAACCAGTGTGATATGTGACATGACGGTCCCTCTTGCAGGCAAGTCTTAGGGCAGGTTCCGTGCCGGGACCAGAGGGGTTTGATCGGCAACGGGCAAAAATCGTCGCATATCGATACATCACAGCTTGCCGGGCCAGATGCCGGGTCTATGGTTGGGCCGTTCGGAAAATTGGGGAACGTCATGACGGTAAATGAAAACCGGTTTCTGGCTGATCTGCACAAGCTGCGTGAATTCGGGGCGTCGGGTATCGGCAAGGGTGTGGTAAGACCTGCTTATTCCGATGCTGACATTGCGGCGCGACGCTGGCTGGCCGGACGGATGGAGGAAGCCGGGCTGCGCCCTCATTTTGATCCGGTGGGCAATTTGTTTGGTCTGGCACCGGGTACCTCTCTGCTCATGGGATCCCATTCCGACAGCCAGCCCGAAGGAGGGTGGCTGGATGGCGCGCTGGGCGTCATCGCGGCTTTGGAAATCGCGCGTTCCAGTGACAGACCAATCTCGGTTGTCAGCTTTCAGGATGAAGAGGGCCGGTTTGGTGTAACAACGGGTTCGGCTGTCTGGTCGGGTACTCTGGATCTTGCAAAGGCGGATACACTGACCGACCACTCAGGTACGAGTTTTGCGGCGGCCCGATCATCCATGTCAGATATGGCACAGGGTTTTGTCGATCCGGCCCGGTTCTCAGGCTTTATCGAGATGCACATCGAACAAGGGCCAACGCTGGATGCTGAAGGTGACCTGATCGGTGTGGTGACCGATATCGTTGGTATTCGTGACATGGTGATCAGCTTTGAGGGGCAGCAAAACCATGCCGGCACTACCCCGATGCATCTGCGCCGCGATGCGTTTCAGGCACTTTCGCTATTCAACGCCGAGATAAATGAGCGGTTTCAGAATGTGGTGACGCCCCAGACCGTCTGGACGATTGGCCATGTGGATGTCCATCCAAACGCCTCTTCCATTGTTCCCGGGCGTGTCCGGTTTTCCATGCAGTGGCGTGACGGAGACGCAGACCGTCTGCGACGTATGGAAGAGATTATCCGGGGCGTCGCGCAGGAAGTGGCTGACCGTGTTGGAATGGATCTCAGTTTCGGTCCGATGCTGGGTCTTGAGCCGGTCGCGATGGATCAGCGTCTGCGCCTTGCGCTGGAAGCCGGGGCAGAGCAGATCGCACCCAATCAGTGGCGCCGGATGCCTTCTGGCGCGCTGCACGATGCAACCAATGTGTCCCGCCTGATGCCGGTCGCTATGCTATTTGTGCCTTCAATCAATGGGATCAGTCACGATTTTGCCGAGGACACACCCGAAAGTGATCTGGTTGCCGGACTAAAAGTGCTGGGGCAGGCTGTCGAACAGTTGTGAGATTGAATGCGGATCTCGCGTTGCTTTGATGATCTCACAAGGCCCCGCCGGTTCTATTGAAATGCGTGCCTGAGTTTCTTCCTGTTATTCATAAGGCAGGCTGAGATGTTGTGAAACGGAGAAAAGTTTCCTATAGGAGACATAAGGGCGGCATGCTGCTGTATACCATCCTTGCATCACCCCGATCTGGGCGTCCACGAACCACAGCGACCTGATTTTGAAACCAGCGCAATGTTGTCGATCTTTTTCATACCCGCCCCGCTGCGCCACCAGTGTCATGGTTTATGGATCGACACGTCTCCTGAGTTGACCAAACAATCATTGCAATGTGCGCCATGTTCTCCAACGATGCCAGATACCTGCCGGATTCAACTAAAAGAGAGGTTTATGAGATGCCTGGTTTGAACCGCACGCCGTTGTATGACTTGCACGTTGATTTGGGTGGTAAGATAGTTGATTTTGC
>NZ_JBQFQS010000008.1:0-170919 GCF_056537005.1 Ruegeria sp. CH6
GCCCCGCCGGCACCACCCGCGGCTTTGGCGAGATCGAATTCCGCCAGATCGCGGACTGGATCATCGAGGTTGTCGACGGTCTGGCCGCCAACGGCGAAGACGGCAACAGCGCAGTCGAGGCCAAGGTCAAGGCCGAGGTCGCAGACCTCTGCGCACGTTTCCCTATATACCCAAACCTGTAAGTTGAAGGACCCGAACGTATGAGCTTTCATTCCATTGATCAGGCGCCAGCCCGCCTGAACCGCAGCGAACTGGCTGTTCCCGGCAGTCAGCCGGGCATGTTCGAAAAGGCAGCACAGTCAGACGTGGACGTCATTTTCCTTGATCTGGAGGATGCTGTCGCACCGGATGAGAAAGAACAGGCGCGCAAGAACATCATCGAGGCGCTGAACGATATCGACTGGGGCAACAAGACCATGTCGGTGCGGATCAATGGTCTGGATACCCACTACATGTACCGCGACGTTGTTGATGTGGTGGAGCAGGCCGGTGAGCGCCTGGACCTGATCATGATCCCCAAGGTTGGCACTGCAGCTGACGTTTACGCGGTCGACATGATGGTCACGCAGATCGAAGATGCGATGGGCTACAAAAAGCGCATCGGTTTCGAACACATCATCGAAACCGCCCTTGGTATGCAGAATGTCAGTGAGATTGCGGCTGCGTCCAAACGGAATGAGAGCCTGCATTTCGGGGTTGCGGATTATGCGGCCTCGACCCGCGCGCGTACAACAATCATTGGCGGTGTAAATCCGGACTATTCGGTTCTGACAGACCCGGATGCCGAAGCGCATCGCGCAACACATTGGGGTGACATGTGGCACTATGCGTTGGCACGTATGGTTGTTGCAGCCCGTGCCAACGGTTTGCGCCCCATCGATGGTCCATTCGGTGATTTTCAGGATCCCGAGGGTTACAAGGCGGCTGCGAAACGAGCAGCAGTTCTGGGCTGCGAAGGAAAATGGGCGATCCACCCCAGCCAGATTGCACTCGCGAATGAAGTGATGTCACCCGGCGACGCCGAAGTGACCAAGGCACAGCGCATTCTTGAGGCAATGGCCGAAGCCGAAGCAGCAGGCAAAGGTGCCGTTTCGCTGGATGGGCGCTTGATTGACTATGCCTCGATCCGTCAGGCCGAGGTAATGGTAGAAAAGGCCCGGCAGATCGCAGCTGCCTGATCATTAGTCAAAGAGGCGGATAACGGTTTGGAAGTCCGCCTCTTCGAATGCGTTACCGGTTAGCTTACGCTTCGGCACTCATATCGGACAGATAGTCTGAAACGAGTGCCAGACCCTTCTTCAGGATGTCGGGGTTGTTGGCATAACCAATGCGGACATATCCCTCCATGCCCAGTGCCGAACCCGGTGTAAACATGACGCCAGTTTTTTTCAGCAACCCAACGCAGAACTCGCGGGAGGTGATCGGCAATTCATATTTGAGCAGGGCTGTAGTGCCGGACTTGGGTTCGATCCAGGATATCAACGGTTCCTGCGCAACCCAGTCCCGCAGGATTGCGAGGTTCCCGCGCGTGATGGACTGGCTGCGCGCCAGAACCTGATCCCGGTTCTCCAACGCCAGCGCTGCAAAATGATCGTCGATCATTCCGACCGAGATTGTGTCATAGTCCCGATGGATCGAAACCTGCTCAATCACTTCTGTCGGACCGACAATCCAACCCAGACGCAACCCGGCCAATGAATAGGCTTTGGACATGCCAGCGGTAGAGATGCCTTTTTCGTAGATATCGGCGATTGAGTCGGTCATGCCCGAACCGCTCTGATCCGTCCCGCGATAAACCTCGTCGCACAGGATCCATGCGTCAGCTCCGCGCGCTATTTCTGCGATTTCTTCCAGCATAGAGCGATCCATCAGGGCACCCGTCGGGTTGTTGGGGTTGTTGATCGCAATCAGGCGGGTGTCGGGGGTTACCAGCGCACGAAGCTCATCCAAATCGGGAAGAAACCCGTTCTCTTCGCGCAGTTTCAACTGATGAACGTCAGCGCCAATGCTGGCCGGTATCGAATAATGCTGCTGATATGTTGGTACGACTGCAACGACACGATCTCCAGCAGACACCAGCGCTTTGTGGATCAGCATGTTGGCGCCGATGGTTCCGTGCGTAACGATTGTATTCTCGACCTTTTGTCGATCATAGAGCGCAGCGATGGCGCGGCGCAGGCGATCCGACCCCTCAATCGCTCCGTATGTCATTTTCATCGTCAACAGATCGGACAGATCCGTATGGTTTTTGCCCGCAAGCTTGAGCAATTCCTCGATCGTCAGGCTTTCCACACATGTTTCGGCGAGGTTCCATTCGCATTTGGTCTCCCACTCGTTCATCCAGATTTCGACGCCAAAGGGTTCGATATGCATGTGATCTGTCCTTTTGTCAGGCGCGGGCGGCGCGATAGATGGCATTTGCGATGGCGATGTCTTCCAAGCCTAGGCCCACCGATCGAAAGAAGACAGGTTTACCGGTGTCTGGCAATTCGCAAGAACCTGTGGCCAGTTCTGCCAGATCCCCTTTGACCTGTTGAGGGTTCCAGCCATGGTCACGCGCCGCGATCAGCATCTCACCTGCGGTAGAGGGGGTGGTTTCGCGGTAGTCACAGTAGACTTGCGCAGCGGGCAGGAACGAGGGTGTAATCTCGTGCGCCAGAGCGACGTTGGTGCTGATCGAGGTCACCAACGCATGTGGTGCAACAGCTTCCTCATCCAGCACGGGCGTTCCGGATGAGGTACAGAGCATCACTACGTCCGAATTGAGAGCTGCGGCTTCTGCGCTGGCGGCAAAAGTGATGGCAGGGCAGAGTTCCTGCCACTCCGTTTGCAGTTTCTGATTGGCGGCCAGGTTCGGGGAGTAGATGCAAACCTCTTGCCAGTCTCTCAGTGTTTGTATGTGACGCCAATGGGCCTGTGCTATCGCACCGGACCCAATAATCGCTACGCGTTGGGCGGCTTTGCCAGCAAGCAGATCAACAGCCAGTGCAGTGGTTGCGGCTGTCCGCTCGGTCGTAAGGCGGCCAGAATCGCACAGCATCAACGGCAGCCCGCTCTGCATGGACATCAGTATTGTCCATGCAGTGATGATGGGCCCATTCTCCTGGATCAGGTAGGGGGATAGTTTGGCGCCAAAAGTACCTGCACCGGATGCAGCCCCCAGATAGGTGATAAAGTCACCCTTGTTTTCAGGCAGCAAGGTCAGAGTTTGCGCAGGTTGCACTGCCTGCTTGCAGCCAAGCTCGGTAAAAAGCTGGCGCATCTCCTGCAGGACGTCAATTTGTGGCAACAGCTGATCGACAGCTTCGGCATCTAGAACAAGCGGATGAGAGTTCATTGCGGATTTCCTTCTTTGATGCACTTCTAAGAAATTGAACGTTCCGCCACTATCATCCTCAAGGATGATGCGCTGCGAGCCTGCTCGTGCTACTGCAGCTTCGGTGTGAGGGTGACGTGAATTACAAAGACACCGAAATCGAGAATTTGAATCGCGCCCTTTGCCGTGTGATCGAAGGCGATGGTGACGCATCGGATATGATCAAGGCGGCAGGTCGGGTGCTGACGTTTTCAGCAGCCTTCTGTGTTGTTAATCGCAATGGGCGGGCACCTGTCTATCTCGGCGACACCTATCCTGATGGTGCGGCAAAAGAGGCGGTGCAACTCTACGTTCGCCAAACCTACCTGCTGAATCCGATCTACAACGCATTTCTGGATGGTTTGCCGCCGGGTATCCATAGGATGATTGATCTGGCTCCGGATAACTGGGTTTTTGCTGCCGAAGGTTCAGAGGTTCTGATCGAGGACGGAGAGGAAATCGGGTATCGAACCCCAGGTTGGCCCGCTGGCCTGCAGGAAATGGCTCTGACAGTAGATCTGGGTGACGGAGCGATGGGGGAACTCAGCTTTGCCCGACCAGCCGAAGCGGGCGGTTTCTCAACTGAATTGATCGATCGGTTGGCCCCATTTCATTCATTGTTTTCAACCGCATTCCGAAGCCTCTGGTCGAGGCAATCAAAGACAGCAATCGGAAACAAACCGACCGAAGTCGTGCTGAAGGATTTTGCCAGCGACATCCTCTCTCCGCGTGAGGCCGAGATTGTCGGATTGATCCTGAAGGGCCATTCGAGCCTTTCCATAAGTCTGTCTTTGGGTATCGCTTTGCCTACAGTCAAAACTCATCGAAAGAACGCTTATTCTAAGCTGGGCATCAGCACACAGCAGCAGTTGTTTAATGCGTTCTTGCAGTGGAATGGCAATGTTTAGAGCATTATTGACGGATCTATCAGCCGGAAGCGATCTGGTCGTCAGGCTTTACCAGCGCGTTCACCAGCAAGACGACCAAAAACGGATCCTTGATCAGCCCAGTGCCGCCCGAATAGTCGAAAAAGAACGGCCACGGTGCATTTCACCGTCCTGAAAAAAGGCCCGACTGTTGCCAGCGCCATCTTAGGCGAACCGGATTGCACCTGCGATAAAGCGGCATTTCCAGCGCCGATTACAATCGAATCCTAGGTGGTCATCACTGCTTTCCATTTTGCGGCGCTTTGAACAGATCTTTGCGCAGTGTCATCAATGCGCCGGGGTCAATTTTTGCCTGAATGATAGTGGTTTTGCCGGAATCAATGGCTTCTTTCAGGGCAGGACCCATGGCCCCAGGACCATCGACCCAGATACCTTTGCCTCCGCAAAGCTCAGCAAATTTGTCATAACGCGGGGATTGGATTTCCGCGCCCAGCAGGCGACCGCCGTAGAACTCCTGCTGATAGGCCTTTTCGGCACCCCAGGCTTCGTTATCCAAAACAATGATTGTGATGGGCAGCTGATGGCTGATCGCGGTTTGAATTTCGATCATGGTGTATCCCACAGCACCATCTCCCATTATAGCAATAGTGGGTCGATCTGGTGCCGCCGCTTTGGCTCCGATCGCTGCGGCAAGGCCAAAGCCCACGAGGCCGAAATCCAACGGGGTGATCAGGCTCATGGGGGCGTAGTGCGCCAGTCGGTCGGCGGCTTGTAGACAGGTATTTCCGGTGTCGAGTGTGACAATCGCGTTTTCGGGCAGGGTATCGCGAATTTCCGCCAAAGCTCTACGCGGATGCATTGGCAGGCTGTCAATTTCAGCTTCTTCGGCACGCTCGGTCCAAAGCGAATCCATGTCGTCTTTGAACGCTTGCCGCCATGCATCGCATTTTGGTTTTGTAGTCGTTTGGCGCAAGGTTTCTGCCGTTAGCCGAGCGTCCCCCTGAGCCGCTATCTCGGCGGGGAAGTACCGTCCAACCGCCGACCCTTCTATGTCCACATGAGCAATGCGGGTATCGGCCCCGACATAGTCATTACTATGGAAAGTTGAGTTGAACCCAAGGCGCGCTCCCATAACGACCATCACATCGGCCTCTTTCGTCAGGCGGCTTGCGACGCGATTGCCCCTGGGTCCGGCTTGCCCGGCAAACCAGGGATGGCGATGCGGCATGACATCTGCATGGCCCGTCGAGGCAACCACGGGTATCTCAAGAGTTTCCGCCAGACTGGTAAGGGCCTCGCGACCAGAGCTCCATTTAAAGCCGCCACCGGCAAAGATTACGGGGCGTTCGGCTTCTGCCACCAGCGCTGTAATGGCTGCGATGTCGTCATTCGAAGCAGGTCCGGGATGGGCGATATTTACCGGCGCGGGATCAAAATCAGGAAGCTCTTCGGCGAACAGATCGCGCGGCACATGCAGGACGACAGGCCCGCGGCGGCCCGTATTAGCCAACCGGAATGCATCCTCAAGCATAGGTACAAGCCGTGAGGGATCTGTCACCATCACCGATCGTTTGGAGATCGGAGCAAACAACGCGACTTGGTCGACTTCCTGAAACGTGTCTTTGCATTGATCCGCGCGTGTTATGGCACCAGCAATGACCACCATGGGTGAGTAGGCCAGATGGGCCTCGGCAACTGCGGTGACGATATTGACCACACCGGGACCGGCCTGAGCACCAAGCACGACGCCAGGTTTCCCTGTCATGCGGGCCCAGGCATCTGCCATATGTCCGGCTGCGCGTTCGTCCCGTGCGCCGACATAGGCGATTTCGCCGCCTTGATACATCGCATCATAAAGTTCCAGCATCGAACCACCCAGCAGGCCAAAAACCGTGTCGATACCGTTGGCTTTGAGTACGCGATAGACGGCTTCTCCGCCGGTGATCATGTTAGTCATCACTTAGTCCTCGGATCGGGGCCGCAGATTTTGCGGATCAAACAATGCGTCCTGATGAACGGTTACATTGTAGTTGCGTTTGAGTATCTGAACGGACAAACCCTTGTGCGGCGTCCCCTTACGCACGAACAACCAGCCAAGAGACTTGTCGACAGTGTACCCGTATCCACCCGAAGTGGTCAGACCGACGGGCTGTCCATTCAGCAGAACGGGTTCACCGCCTTGGATGTCGATTTCATCTGAATGCAATTCAGCATAGAGAAGCTCCCATCCCGGCTCTGTTGCCATCAAAGCGGTTTTCCCAAGAAAGTCGCGTCCCTCTGAAACCACGAAACGATCCAGCCCGACGTCATAGGGCCCGACATCTGTCGTCAGCTCTCCGGACGCGCGATAGGCCTTCTCCATTCTCATGCCGTTGAATGCATAGCTGCCCAGATCGGTCAGCCCATGTTTTGAACCGGCTTCAAATAGAGCGTCGTAAAGTTGCGCTATCTGGGCCAGTGGCGCGTGCAACTCCCATCCAAGCTCTCCAACGAATGAAACACGCAATGCGTAGCAGGGAATTCCCGCCACGCTTATTTCTTGACCAGAAAGCCAAGGGAAAGCGGCATTTGTCAGATCTGCATCTGTCAGCTCTGACAGAATGCGACGTGACGCAGGTCCTGACAAAGCCAGCATGCCCCAATTGGCCGAGCGGTTTATGACCTGAATATCCTCATCCGGATGGATATGCGATTTGATCCAGTCAAAGTCTGGGTTGGCGCGCGCGATGGGCGACCCGGTGAAATAGCGATCCGCAGAGATGCGCCAGACCGTGATTTCGGTTTCGAAGCGTCCATTGTCCGTAAGCAGATGATTGAGGCTCATCCGGCCATCTTTTTGTGGAAGCTTGTTCGCAGACAGCCGATCAAGAAGTTTGCCTGCATCCTTGCCTGTGATCTCAAACTGGGCGAATGCGCAAAGGTCGATGAGACCCGCGGCTGCACGGGTCGCTCGGGCTTCGCGCTGGGCATTCTCGTGCCACGGTTGGCGTCCCCAGCCAATCTGCTCGACCTCGCCGACTTCACCAAAGTATCGGGGCCGTTCCCAACCGGCGACCTCGCCGAATACCGCGCCTTTTGCGGCAAGCCGATCATACAGCTGGTGCCGATTCAGTGGGCGCAACGAATGGAACTGCTTGCCGGGGCAGGGCGTATCATGGCGGCGCCTGAATTCGTCTTTGGTACGCTCAACGATGAAATGATCATCAGCGAAATTGCCATACCGGCGCGGGTCAAAACTGCGCGTGTTTATTTCGGCCTCGCCATGAACCATCCAATCAGCCAGGACTTTGCCAGCCCCGCCACCCCAGGCAAGACCAATGGAGGAGCCGCAAGACAGCCAGACATTCGGTACCCCCGACGGACCGACCAACATTCCCCCGTCCGGTGTATGGGTGATGGCTCCACGAACCACCCGTTTGATGCCAAGATCAGCCAATATCGGCATTTTATCGAATGCGATCATCAGGAAATCGCCAATCGAGTCATAGTCAGCTTCGAACAGTTCATTCTCAGCCGCCCAAGGCGCACCATCGGGCATTTCCCAAACCGTAGGACAGACGTGATCTTCGTAGATGCCGATCAGCCCGGATCTCTGCTCCTGCCGGATATAGCCACCGAAAGCATTGTCGCGCATGACCGGCAATTCCGGGCGGTTTGCAAATTCGGGCACGGTGTCTGTGACCAGATAATGGTGCAGGCACGAGACGCTGGGGATGGTCAGGCCGAACCACGCCCCGACTTGGTTGGCATATGACCCGGCAGCGACCACGACATGCTCGGCCAGCACGTCCCCTTTTTCAGTCCTGAGCAGCCACATGTCTCCTTTGCGGCTGGCGCTGACCACACGGTTATGGCGCTCGATCTTTGCGCCACGCGCCCGTGTCGCTGCCGCAAGTGCCATGGTTACACCTGATGGGTCGATATGCCCGTCTTCAAAGGTGCGCACTGCCACTTTGACGTCATCGACCTTGTAGAATGGGTTGACCTTTGCAACGTCATCTGGCCCCACCAACTCCATAGGCAGGTCCAGCAGTTTGCCGACCCCCATGATGGATTTCATCCAGTCCACCTCGTCATCGGTGGTCGCGATGCGAAAACCGCCGACTTCGTGCCAGCCGATGGATTGGCCGGTTTCTTTTTCAACTCGCTTGTAGGTCTCGATCGACGTCTTGTTGATCCAGCCCATGATCCGGCTGCCAACCGCGTGGGCGATTTGCCCGGCGGCGTGCCAGGTTGAACCGCTGGTCAGTTCGGCCTTTTCAAACAGGATCGTATCCGTCCAGCCGTTTTCAGCCAGCTGAAATTGCGTGGCGACCCCCATGATGCCCCCACCAATGATGGCAACCTGAGTTGTGCGGATAGTATCGCTCATGCGAACGCCTCCTTGGCGGGCTTTGTCGAGGCTTTGGCGGAAAAGCGGGTGCAAGCGATTTCGACCTCGAAACCATTCACGACGCCGGTTGTGCCCAGTGGCTCGTTGATCAAAGCCAGAGCGATGCTGCGTTCGAACCGATAGCTCCACGCTGATGACGTAACCTGCCCAACGACTTTGTTGTCGAAGTAAACGGGCTCATCATGGATCGGTATTGCGTTTGGATCGTCAAACAGCAGGGAAACAATCTGTCGCTTTGCTGTCCGATCCTGCAGGGTATTTTCGCCTACAAATCCTGTGCCAAAGGCGCAGAACTTTGCGAGCCCGGCCTCAAGCGGCGTGATGCCGGGCGATAGTTCATGACCAAACGCGCGAAAACCGCTCTCAATACGCAAAGACCCGCTGGCATAAAGACCCGCATGACCCGCACCGGCCTCTGTCAGCGCATCATGAGCCGCCATAGCCATGTCGGCGGGGATATAGAGTTCATACCCTTCTTCGCCGGTGAAACTTAGGCGACCAGCCCAACCGCTGGCCAGACCAATTTCAACTGGTGCAAATTGAAACCGCTCCAGGTCCGGAACTTGCATAAATGTTGTGGATTGCAGGATTTCCCGTGCCTTGGAACCAGCGAGACCCAGGATGGCATAGCCACTTGTGACATCAGTGAACTCGACCTGAAAACGACCCCGCGTTTCGCGCATTCGTTTGAGATCGCGCACGACCTCTCCTGCGCCGCAAATTAGTAGATATTCATCTGAACCATGTCGTTGAACAGTGACATCGCTTTCAACGCCGCCACGGGCGTTCAGGATCTGGCTATAGGCGATCCGACCGGATGGGATATCCAGCTGTGCTGCGCAAAGATGGTTGAGAAAGGCGCAGGCGTCGGGCCCTTGGATCAGGATTTTCCCAAAGGCGGATTGATCCAGAATGGCCGCACCGGTGCGACACGCTTGAACCTCCTGTCCTACCTGATCTCGCCAGGCGGGTATGCCAAAGGTCAGAGGCAAATGCGCTGCTTCCCCACCGAAATGCACCGCACGTTCCCAACCTCCACGCGCTTCGAAGCGAGCACCTGCCGCTTGCAGTCCCGTATGGATTGGTGATCGGCGCTGGCCACGCGCGGTTTCCATCGAACGGCCGGGGTAGGGGTTGTCATAGTGCCGACCCAGCACTTCGGGTATTCGCGCCTCCAAAGCACCGAGCACGTTCATCTCTGGGCTGAACCGGCGAATATCGGCTTCGTTCAGCTCCATCGTCGGTTCACCCGCAATGATCCATTCAGCCATGGCTTTGCCCGCCCCACCGGCGAGCGCGATACCGGTGGAATTCATGCCTCCCATCAGGAACAGGCCGGGAACTTCGGGGCTTTCCCCAAGCATGAACTGACTGTCCAGCGTAAAGCTCTCAGGTCCGTTCAGCAGCATCCGCACCTCAGCCTTTTCCAATACAGGGATGCGGCGTAGCGCGTTCTCCATCATCGGCATGAAGTGGTCCCAATCCTCGTCCAGAAGATCAAAACTGAAATCAGCAGGTAAGCGATCCAGTGGCAGACCCTTCGCATGTGGTTCAAACGAACCAACCAGCAATCCTTCGACGTCGTCGCGGGCGTAAAGGAACGCATCCTGATCATTCAGCGTTGGCAGATGCGCGCCTTTGCCAAGCGCCTGAACCTCTGGCAGAGGTTTTGTCAGGATGTAGAAGTGTTCGCAGGCATAAAGAGGCATGTGCGCGCCCGCCATTGCGGCCACTTCACGCGACCACAACCCGCATGCGATCACTACCTCGTCGGCTTCGATAACATGATCACCGATTTCGGCCCCGGATATCCGCCCGTTTTTCTTTTGCAGACCAGTTACGCGAGTATCTTCGAATATCTGAACCCCGCGCGCCCGCGCGCCTTTGGACAATGCCAACGCCACATCTGACGGGTTTACACGACCATCAGCCGGTGACCAGACCGCCCCGATTACATCGTCCACTTCGATCAGAGGCCAAAGCTCATTTGCGCGTCTGGCGTCGACCACTTCGGCTTCAAGCCCGAAGGCTCGGCCCAGTGAAACCTGACGCTTGATGTTGGTCAGCCGGTCTTCATTGGTCGCGAGCGTCAGAGAGCCGGTTTGTGGCCAGCCAGTGGCCTGACCGGTCTCAAGCTCCAACTCTCCGTACAAATCAATCGAATAGTTGATCAGTTTGGTCAGCGTAGCAGATGGCCGCAGGCGCCGAACCAGACCAGCCGCATGCCATGTCGTGCCTGAGGTGAGTTTGGAACGCTCAAGCACCACGATATCTTTTCGGCCTTCGCGCGCCAGATGATAGGCAATCGAACATCCGATGACACCGCCCCCGATCACAACGGTGCGCGCTTGATTGGGAAGCTTCATTGAAGAACTCCGTCGCGGATGAGGTCTGAAATGGTGTCGCGGAAATGGTCGACGGTTTCATCGATCAGTTCAGGTGTGTGTGGCAGACCGGTGACGCAGGAGGTAAAGGACATGAAATCGACGCCACGGGACAGCAGCCCGTCCCTCAGCCCTTTGACCAGTTGTGGAGAGGTCCGGCGGATCGCGGCGGCATCCAACCCATCAATCGTGGTCCCGCCGAAATAGAGATGGCACGTAGAGCTGTCGCCATAGGCCAGCGCCTGAACATCCAAATCACCGAACACTTTGTTGAACCCGTCGCGCAGACGGTTCGCCATGGCATCTGCGTGGTTTTGAACATCGCCAGTAGAGAGAATTTCCATCGCTTTCACGGCCCCGGCCGCAACCATGGGGGCGGCATTGAACGTGCCCTTGTGACTGACTGGCGGTGACAGGCCATCGCGCGTTTCACCAGGGCTCAGCAACTCCATGATGTCAGCTCTGCCAACGACAGCGCCACCGGGTAGTCCTCCGGTTACCACTTTGGCCAGCGTTGTCAGGTCGGGGGTCACGCCATCGCGTGACTGACGTCCACCCGGTGCCCAACGTAACCCCGTGATGACTTCGTCGAAGATAAGCACATGACCCGTTTTCGAAGTCAGTTCACGGATGCCGCTCAGAAAACCTTCTGGCAGGGGCACGGAGCCATAATTTGCACCCGACGCTTCCACAAAGATGGTGCCGATCTCGCAATCGTTATCGAGCGCGTCGGAAATCACTTGCAGATCGGGTTGTGTTACGACGGTCAGATTGCTCACGACTTGGGGAACACCGAGTGAAGGCGGCGAGTTGGTTCCGGGTTTCGACCCTTTCAGCAACATATCGTGCCAGCCATGGAAATGCCCGTCTATGCGCAGCACTTTGTCCCGACCTGAATGCGCCCGTCCCAACCTAAGCGCCAGCATCGTCGCCTCGGTGCCTGATCCGGCGAAGCGCACCCGTTCAGCTGATGGGAACAGGCGACAGAGCCATTCGGCCCATTCCACCTCTAGCGGGTGACAATCGGCAGTGTAGGGCATCCGTGTCATCTGTCGTGCGACAGCTTCGGCAATTTCAGGATGCGCATGACCCAGAATTTGGCTGGCTGCACCGAGTTTGAAATCTATGTACCGCTTACCTTCTACATCCCACTTTTCAGCGCCCTTTGCGCGTTCGAAGTAGATTGGATAAGGCTCCCGGTAGCGCAGTTCGTGGCTGACACCGCCAGGAAGGCACTCTCTGGCGCGTTGGCAGAGGCCGTGATTGTTCATGATAGACGCCCCATTTGTGCCCGTGTCAGCCGGATATCGAAGCGCGCCCTGAGCCTTCGGTCCAGATCGTCGGACAGGTGAGCCGGGTAATGGTGATCAAGTATTTCGCGGGCTTTCTGTCTGGCCACATCACCCACGCGCAAGGCGCCATCTTCCTGCCATTCACGCGGACTTCGGCGGTCACCGACCTCTGGGTAGAAGTAGTCGGATTTCATGCGGTTGAATGTGTGTTGCTCGCCCAGATAGTGACCTTCGCCTTTGCAGACCGAGGCAATGACGTCAGCAGCGATGTTCTCTGGCGTGGCCTCGACGCCGCGGATGGTGCGCAGGATGTTCCCAAGCAGGTCATTGTCGCTGACGTAAGCGGCATGGCTGACCCCCAATAAGCTCGACATCATGCCTGCGGCCTGTGTGACGATGTTGGAACCGGCATGTGCCGCCATCGTTACGGCAAGGGATTTTTCTGCGCCGTACTGGGCGTCCAACCTTTTCGCATCCGTGATCCCCGCGATCGAGCTTGTTGGCAGGTTCCAATGTCGCCCCATTTGCGCAGCGCCCGCCATCAGGATGGCCTGCTCGCCACCGCCGCCGCACATGGAGCCTGTGCGCAGATCAGCAACCAGTGGTTTGGGGGCAAAGATTGCCTTCACATTCGGATCGACCAAACGGGCAAACACCAGACCTGCCAGTGTCTCGGCAACAGCTTGAACAAGGGATCCCGCTATCGTTGCCGGGCTTGTGGCTCCGGCTTGGCCGGCGCTGATAAGCTGCACAGGAAAGCCCGCAGTGATGGCGGCTTCTAGAACGTCGCAAGCTTCTTCGGCAAAGCGCATCGGGGGAACCACGTGGCACACCATGACGGTCAAGAACGGTCGTGCACGGAATTCTGCTTCACCTCCGGCGATGTGGTAACAAAGCTCGGCGATGTCGGGGACATTCTGAGGTTCAGTGATTGAGATCGACACGTGCTTGGAGGTTCCGCTCAGGCACGCGAAGGCAGTGTTCAGATCCATCGCCGCATTGTCATCGATATCGCGGGCAACCACCGGTCGGCTGAAGTGATGGATGTTTTCCATCCGGTCGACAATTCGCGCAGCGTCATAGAGATCCTGCAATGTTGAATCGCGATATTCGTGTGTGTCGAGATCGAACACACCTGGCGCGGCACCTCCGGTGGACATATGAACCCGCGCGCCTTCGATCCTCAGGTCATTTTCAGGCACCTGTCCGCAAAGAGTAAAGCCACGTTGGGCGCCCTCAATCGCCCATTTGACCAGATCGCGGGGAAATAGCAGGCGATCATCATCTGTAGCCTGTCCACCTGCTGCAACGACCTGTTCGATCATCGATGGGGTGGCCTGGCTCAGACCCAGCGTTTCCAGCAACTGAAAGGCCGTCTCTTCGATCAATGCAGCTTCGGAAGGGGACAGGGGTTTGAAGCGACCACTTTCCAATCCCGGCCATACCGGAGGATTGTCCTCAGGCGCCGTAGCCTGCTGGATCCGGGACTTGCGTCCTCGTCGTTGTTTAGTCTCGCTCATCGGTTAACCGATCTCTTTTGGCTTATCCAAAGCAGACCATTGATTTGCTGACTTTACAAAGACAGCTTTCTCAGCAACAGATGAGTAAAACTTGACAGTGCTTTGCTATGTTACCGTCACTTTCAGCTCTTCGTGCCTTTGATGCAGCCGCCAGGCTGGGCAGTTTTCGAGCCGCTGCCGAGAACCTTTCGGTCAGCGCAACGGCGATCAGCCACCATGTGCGTGGGCTGGAGGAGTACTTGCAGACATCTCTGTTTGACAGGGTAGGGCGCAATGTCACTCTGACCGAAGATGGCAAACGGCTTGCTGATGCGACTGCTTCTGCGTTCACCACTTTGCAGGACGCGATCGAGAGTTTCCGGACCGTGCCACGCAGATCAGTTCGGATAGCGGCCGGTCCCATATTCACAGCGCGGTGGCTGATGCCTCGGATCAGTGATTTTTGGGCACAGTATCCGGGTATCGAGCTTGAATTTGTCCCCAGCTATCGTCCCGGCGAATTTCAACAAAATCATGCGGATATCATTATTCGATGGGACCGCCTGAGCGAAATGCCCGGCGAGGCGGTGAAGCTGCTTGAGTTGCAACCCATTGCTGTTGCCAGCCCCGAGTTTGTCGAGAGGTTCGGCCCCTTTGAGCAACCTTCTGATCTGCTAAGCGTTCCGATCCTGCATCAACGAAATCACTGGGGTTGGATCGACTGGTTCTCGGCGCAGAATGTCAGAATTCAAGGAACCCCGCGTGGCGCAGTCTTTGAAGATGCCAACGTGCTGATCCGGGGCGCGGCGGAGGGGCAGGGTGCCATTGTGGGCTGGCTGCCATTGATAGATCAGGATCTGAAGGATGGGAGAGTCGTCCGTCTGTTTTCGGAAGAGATGCCGCCGACACACGGTTACTTTGTCCAGCAAAGGGACGGCGCAAGTACTCGACGTGAAACCCGCATAGCGTTTGAATGGCTCTGCGGATTTGGACCATCGAGCCAATCAGAGCATATTCTGAGTTAGATGTAGATTTCTGACGTGAGCAATGCACTTGCGGCAATACTCACGTCAGGTCTTGTGTGTCGAACAAGACTGGCTGTCCGCTATTCGGTAACGCCCAGCCCGTCGGTCGAGAGATCATCCAGTTTGGGCATGAGCCTCAGAAGTTCACTGGCATACTCGGTTTGCGGATTGGCGAACAGTTCGTTGGTCTCTTGCAGCTCAACCACCTTGCCCTGCTTCATCACGGCTACCCGGTCGCACATCTGGCGCACCACTGGCAAATCGTGACTGATAAACAAAAGTGTCAGGCCAAGGTGCTCCTGCAGGTCCTTCAGGATGTTCAGGATCTGCGCCTGAATCGACACGTCCAGCGCACTGGTGGGTTCGTCGCAGATTAGGAACCGGGGTTGCGTGGCCAGAGCCCGCGCAATCGATATCCGCTGCCGCTGACCGCCCGAAAACTCATGCGGATATTTCAGCCCGGCCTCGTGACCCAGCCCCACCTGATCCAGCAACTCGTCAACACGGCGTTTGATATCTGCCCCATCCATCAGTTTGTGATGGCGGATCGGCTCGGCCACGATGTCGTCCACCCGCATACGGGGGTTGAGCGATGAATACGGATCCTGGAAGATCATCTGGATATTCTTGCGATAAGCATCCAGAGCGGCCTTGTTAGTCAGATCACTGACCGTTTGGCCTTCGAATTTGATTGTACCGCCATCTACGGGATAAAGCCCAGCAATCATACGTGCGACGGTGGATTTGCCCGAGCCGGATTCTCCGACAACACCAAACACCTCGCCTGCGCGGATATCGAAGCTGACTTCGTCAACCGCGGTGAAATAGGTGCGATCCCACGGCAATAGGCCGCGCCGTTGTAAGAACTTCTTGGTCAGGTTACGGATTTCGAACACCGGTTTGCTGGCGTCATTCTCCACTTTGGGCCAGTGCCTGGCCATATCCTCAATCGCGAACCGAGTCTCACGGCCGCCATAACTGATCTGCGGGAAGCGGTGCAGTTTTAGTGTCGGGCGCGGCACGGCAGCGATCAGCGACTTTGTATACTCGTGGCTCGGCTGGCCCATAACCTGCGAGGTCGGGCCGGTTTCAACCACCTTGCCCGCATACATCACCGTCACTTTGTCCGTCGTATCCGCGATCACACCCATATCGTGTGTGATCAGGATAACGCCAACCTGACGTTCCTGCGCCAGTTCCTTGATCAGATCCAATATCTGCGCCTGCACCGAGACGTCCAGCGCCGTGGTTGGTTCGTCCGCAATGATCACGTCCGGCTCGGTACACAAGGCCAGCGCGATCACAACACGCTGCCGCATACCGCCTGAAAACTGGTGCGGGTACTGGTCTAGCCGCGTGTCCGGGTCAGGAATGCCAACGCGGTCGATCAGATCACGGGCGCGCTGGTTCGCCTCGGCATCGGTTCCGCCAAGATGGGCCTGGATCGTCTCAACCAGTTGCTCACGCACAGTGAACAGCGGGTTTAGCGAGGTCAGCGGATCCTGGAAGATCATCGAGATCTTCTTGCCGCGCAGGCTGCGCATCGCATCAGCATCCAGACCGCTAATCTGGTCGCCGCTCAGCTTGATGGTGCCGCTGGCAATCCGGCCGGGCCGGTCCAGCAGACCCATGATGGCCGCACCAATAGTGGATTTACCCGCGCCGGACTCGCCCACCAGACCGTGGATTTCGCCCGGCTCAACGGACAAGTCCACATGGTCAACGGCGGTGAACAGTTGGCGACGCGTCGGAAATTCGACCGTCAGGTCATTGATTGTCAGAAGGCTCATGTAATCACCGCAGCTTTGGGTTCAGCGCATCGCGCAGCCAGTCGCCCAGCAGATTTACAGACAGGGCCAGCGCTAGAAGGGTGCAGGCCGGGAAGAACAGGATCCACCACTCACCCGAGAACAGGAAACCCTGCCCGATACGGATCAGTGTGCCCAGTGACGGTTGCGTCGGAGGCGCACCCACGCCCAGGAAGCTGAGCGTTGCCTCGGCAATAATCGCCAGTGCCAGCGAGATCGTGGCAATCACCAGAACTGGGCTGAGCACGTTGGGCAGAATGTGACGGAACATGATCGGGAAAGAACCCCGCCCGATCAGGCGTGCGGCCTGAACGTATTCCTTGTTCTTTTCCACCAGAGCCGCACCACGCACGACCCGGGCGAACTGCACCCAATCTGACAGCGCGATCGCGATGATCAGAACATAGATCGCCATCTCGTTCCGGTATTCCGGGGGTGTCACCCCCTTGGCGATACCAAAGATCAGCATAGCCACAAGGATTGCAGGGAAAGTCAGCTGCACATCTGCGACCCGCATGATGAAGGTTTCGATCCAACCGCCATAGTAGGCGGCAATCAGGCCAAGGATCACGCCGATAATCATGGCAAGCAGAACAGCAGCGGCCCCAACAAACAGCGAGATCCGCAAACCATAGAGAATGGTTGAAAACACGTCCCGCCCCTGATCATCCGTACCCAACAGGAATGTATCCTGCGTAAAGGCATTTGGCGTGCCGGGAGGAGTAAAGCCGTTCATCAGGTTCAGCGTCGCCGGATCGAACGGGTTATAAGTCGCGATCAGCGGAGCGAATATGGCCGCCAGTACCAGGATCACAACCACCAGCGAAGCGATGATAGCAACTGGCGAATGACGGAATGACCATGCAAAGTCGCTGTCCCAGAATTTGGCAAAACGCGACTTGGCGGGGGCTTTGGGGGTTTCGATAGTGTCGGTCATGTGGCCCTCGCGTCGACACGCAGGCGCGGGTCAATGGCATAGTAGAGAAGATCCACGATCAGGTTGATCGTAACGAACATGACCGAAATCAACATCAGATATGCGGCCATGACGGGGATATCGACGAACTGGATCGCGTTGATGAACAGCAGACCGACTCCCGGCCACTGGAACACCGTCTCGGTGATAATGGCGAAGGCGATGATCGAGCCCAGCTGCAATCCGGTGATGGTGATCACGGGAACCAGAGTGTTCTTCAGCGCATGGCGGAAGTTGATCACCCGATCCGACAACCCACGGGCACGGGCAAACCGGACATAATCCGCACGCATCACCTCAAGCATTTCCGACCGAACCAGACGCATGATCAGGGTCATTTGGTAAAGGCCCAGCGTGATAGCAGGCAGGATCAGCGCCTTTAGACCAGAAGCAGTCAGGAAGCCGGTGGACCAGCCGCCAATCATAACGGTTTCGCCCCTCCCGAAGCTGGGGAGGAGGTCTAATTCCACCGAGAATATGTAGATCAATAAAATCCCGATTAAGAAGGTGGGCAGGGATACTCCGATCAGGGATACGGTCATGATGACATTTGCGGCAATCCCTTGTCGTCGGATGGCCGTGAATACCCCCAGCGCAATCCCCATGGTGATTGCCAGAAATCCTGAAACAAAGGCCAGCTCTAACGTCGCGGGTGCGCGTTCGGCAATAATCGTCGAAACTGGTCGTCCCTGACGATAAGAAACGCCGAAATTGCCCTGAATAGCACCTTTCAGAAACTTGAAGTACTGAACCGGAAACGGCTGATCTAAGCCAAGCTCAGTCCTGAGCCGGTCGATATCAGCCTGAGTGCGTTCCTGACCCAGCATGTTGTCGATTGGATCACCGACAAAACGAAACATCGAAAATGCAACCAGACCCACGACCAATAGCACGATCACGGATTGGAACATCCTTCGGACGATATATGCGAACATTCATTTTCCCCGTTGATCCGCCTGTCTATGCTTTCCCCGACCGGATGGTCAAGCAATCGCTAAAGGGAAACGACAGGAAAGTGTGGCTTTCCGGCATTGCGGTTCTGAGACGGCCCATGCTTTCCAAACTTGGTGCTTTTGGTCGGCACATTCTTGGTTTGTCTGACTATCGGGTGGGCACCGTCATTGAAGACAATACCCACCTGATCTAACAAAGGTATCTAGTTCACTGTAACCCACCGCAGGATAAAGAAGTTATCCGGTCTTTGGGTCAGTTCGATGTTGTTGCGCGTGCCCCAGACGAGTGGCTGGACATATAGTGGCACATAGACCTGTTCATCCTGAATGATCTGCGCAACCTCGTCCAGCATGGCCTGACGTTTACCCTCATCCAGTTCCGACTGGATGATCGGAAGCAATTCATCGACACGTGCATTCGAAAAGCCGCCAAAGTTCCAACTGCCCAGTTTCTTTTCCTCGTTGGGCGTTGCAACCAGGAATCGCACCGGGTGTTCTGCATCGAAAGTTCCCGGGCTCCAGCCGAGCAGGTACATATCGTAGTTATCTTCACGAAGTTCTGGCCAGTAGTTGCGTACAGGCATCGCATCAAGCTCCGCCTTTAACCCGATCTGAGCCAGCATGCTGACGACGGCCTGACAAACAGCTTCGTCATTCAGATAACGATCATTGGGGCATTTAAGGCCGAAGGAGAAGCCATCCGGATATCCGGCCTCTGCCAACAAAGCTTTGGCACTTTCCACGTCAAAAGCAGGGCGATCCGAGTTTGCGTTGGAATAGCCACTCATCGCTGGACTGACCAGTTGCGAGGCTGCTTCGGCATTCCCGCGCATGATGGTGGCAAGGATCGCATCGACATTCACCGCCTTTGCAACCGCCTGACGGACGCGTGCGTCCTGAAACGGATTAGGTTTGCCCGCATCGTCGGTGTATTTGAGCGTCTCTGCTTCGTGGTCAAAACCCAGCATGATCACGCGAGCTTCGATACCCTGAATGACGTCAACATCCCCATTACCTTGCAATCGCGCTACGTCCTGAATCGGCACAGGGTTGATCATGTCAACGTCGCCGGACAACAGCGCAGCGACCGCAGTGGCAGGATTCTGGATAGGGTTGAATTCCGCGCGTGTCAGGTTGGTTTCGGGTTCGCCCCACCAACCCTCGAACGGTTCAAGAACCGTGCGCAAACCCGGCTCTCGCGCAGTTACCTTGAATGCCCCGGTTCCATTAGAGTTGATCGTCGCATAGTTGCCGGTTTCCTTGTCCGGAAGTGCTGCGTCATTTGCCTCGGTCCAGCCCTGATCCATAATCATCCAGTTCGCGATCGAAGACGGGAACAAAGGGTTCGGAGCAGTGGTCATGAAGTCGACCGTGTAGTCATCTACCACTTTCACTTCGCTGATCGGTGCGAACCAGCTGCGTGTGTCTGCGACTTCGTCGGAGGCGCGCTGATAACTGAACAGGACGTCCTGCGCGTCAAACGTACTGCCATCATGAAAGGTGACACCCTCTCGCAGCTTGAAGCGCCATCCTTCACCATCCCCGATTGGTTCCCAGCTGACCGCAAGCGCCGGTTCCACGCTCATATCCTTGCCGCGACGAACCAGCCCCTCATAAACGTTGTTTAGAAACCCCAACACCGCGGCAGAGTTCACCGCATGCGGGTCCATCGTTTGCGGATCAGTAGTTGAGGCCCATTTGAATTCCGCGGACTGCGCCGCGCTGGCAAGCAACATGGTCAGGCCGATGGCACTGTTCCTGAAGATCATGGCGAAAACTCCCTGTTTATTCAGCAAGTGTTCTCGGTTTTTGTTGATTGGTAAAGAAAATCTCAATTCGAGATCACGCGCCTGTTACTGCGAAAGGAATGTTTCAGACAAATCGGTATCTGAAACGGAAAAAAGACAGGGCGCGAAATCGCGCCCTGTCTCGCAGTTCTACTATGAACTTTAGTTCAGTGTGAAGTACTTGAACTTGGCTGTATCGTCCGGTGCTACACCGGTACCAACATCCGACTTCATGCCCCAGTTCAGCACCTGATGGTGGATCGGGATGTAAAGCTGTTCATCCTGAACAACCTGCCAGATTTCGCCAATTTGCTTGTCACGTTCAGGCAGATTGGTTTCCGATGCCAGCGCTACGATCTTAGCGTCCAGGTCTGGGTTGCTATAGCGCGTACCGTTCCACGAGCCGTACTTTTCACCCTTTGTGTGAACGAGGAAGTTGAAGATGTATTCCGAGTCATAAGTCGGAACGCCCCAACCCAGCATGTAGAAGTCGGTTTCCAGGTTGTTGATCAGCGGGAAGTGCTGTGCCTTTGGTTTAGCATCCAGATTCACAGTGATCCCAATTTGCGCCAGCATGCCAACGGCTGCCTGACAGATCGCCTCATCATTGATGTAACGATCATTCGGGCAGTTCAGCGTGATCGAGAAACCGTCAGGATAGCCTGCCTCAGCCATCAGTGCCTTTGCACCTTCGATATCCGTCGAGGACGAACCGTCCATGGTCTCATCCCAGCCGTTGACGAACGGTGGTGAGATCATGCCGGCAGGTGCTGACTGGCCGCGCATCACAACCTGTTTGATTGCATCGCGGTTGATCGCTTTTGACATCGCCTGACGCACGCGCACGTCGGACAGTGGGTTCTTGCCATCGACGTTGTCAGACGACAGGTCTGCATCACCCATGTTCATACCGAAGAAGATCACGCGGTTCTGTGGTGCCGTACGAACATCCAGACCATCGGTACCCGAAACGCGCTGAAGATCTTGCACTGGTACGTCCTGAATGAAGTCCACTTCACCCGACAACAAGGCCGCAACACGGGTTGCCGCGTTCTGGATCGGTGTATAGACGATTTCAGTTACCTGCATCGGGAACTCGTCTTTACCCCAATAGTTCTCGTTTGCCGCCAGAACAGTTTTCACATCAGGCTCACGGCTGACCAGTTTGTAGGGGCCAGTGCCGTTTGCATTTTTGGCGGCATAGGTGTCTTCGCCGCCCTCATAGTCTTGAACCTTGACGGCGTTGTTTGCCTCGGCCCAGCCTTTGTCCATCATGAACATGTTGGTCAGGTTGTTGGGCATGATCGGGTTCGGACCATCGGTTTCGATTTCGACCGTGTATTTGTCGGTCGCGCGAACCTCTTTGACCGACGCCAGAAGTTCTTTGTAGTCGGAATCCGGTGTCATCGCCCGGTTCAGCGAGAACACAACGTCTTCACTGTCGAACTCGGCGCCATCGTGGAATGTGACGCCCTCACGCAGCTTGAAAACCCAGATGTTCGGATTTTCTTCCGACGGGCCCCATTCGGTGGCCAGTGCAGGAACCATGGCTCCGGTCATGTCGCGCATGACCAGCGGCTCCATGATCTGGTGTGCCAGAGCAGAAGTCGGACCTTCGTTCTGTGCGTGTGGATCAAGTGTCAGAGCATCGCCAGCACGTGCCCAGCGCAGTGTTTCTGCTGATGCGCCTGCCGCAAGCAGCGCCGTTGCACTGGCAGCAAGCATCAAATTCTTCAGGACCATTTTTAGTCTCCCCAAGTTTATTTATATGAACCGCACCACGATGCGGGTGACCGATTATTCCGGCCAACATGCGCCTGATCATCCAAATCAATCAGAAAGTTGCAACAACAGAATTTCGGGACGTGAATTGAAAGTACTGGTTTAGAAGAAGATATGAGGGCGTGAGACCAGGGGGTTGCTGTATTGGCGGGTTTGATGGTCGAGCGGCCAAAACCCAATGTCGGTGGGGTAATCGGTTTGGTATTTTTGATTTTCTGCACATGCCTGCCGGGTTGTCTGGGTGGCCTATGTCCTTCCTGATTACGTCGTCTATAACTCTGGGAGTGAGTCAACAGGCGCGATCGATGCGGCAACCAGCGATACTGATCAGAAGGGACTCCCAGGCAATTTCTTGAGACCCCGCAATCGGAGTGGTTCCCCGCCCGTTCTACCCGGGCAGGTTCTAGTAGGGGGCTTCGATGGCATTCTGCACCAAAGAAGTTTACTGGCGCATGCGCTTGTTTTGCGGATCGTATTGGGCAGAGGAATGCCTTGTGGCTTGGTAAGTTTCACCCAGCACACAGATTTCGCATTGTTCCCCCATCGCGATGGTTCCGCGCTGAATATAACCCAGCACAAGCATCTTGCCTGTTCGTGCGCCATGCGTTGCTGAGGTGATGTATCCGACGTTTTGGTTTTCCCTGAGGATTGGCTCAGAGGCCAGCGGCCACGGAGAAGGAGTGGTGACTTCCAGTCCAACCCATTCCCATTCGGCAGCGCTGTTTTGTTGATTTAACAGTGCGGATTTTCCCTGAAAGTCGCCCTTGTCAGGCCTGGCGAAAGCACTCAGGCCTGCATCGAACAACGTGTATTCAGTGCCAAAATCCGAACCCCACCCATGATATCCTTTTTCGATCCGCATCGAGTTCAACGCGTAAGATCCAAATTGGGTAACCCCGAATTTCGCGCCTTCGGACATGATCGATTGATAGAGCGCAGGCAGATCAGAGCTCGCGACATGCAGCTCCCACCCAAGTTCTCCGACATATGAAACTCGCATCGCGACGACATCGATGCCGGCGATCTGTATTTCCGCGACAGACATCCACGGTGCCGCCTCAGCCGAAAGATCTGCATCAGTCAGTTGAGCCAGAAGATCCCTAGATTTTGGTCCCATGACCATCAGCGCACCGTCTTTTGCATGGCCGGACGAAAGGGTAACGCCGTGTTTTGGCAACATCGCACTCAACCAGTCGAAATCCCGAAGGCTTGCGAGCGTTGGGCCACACAGCAGGAAGCGGTCATTGGATAACCGGGCGATGGTCGCCTCAGACCAGATGCGCCCTTTTGGTGTGAGCATATAGCTGAGTTTTATGCGACCTGGCTTGGGTATCGTTCCGCAAAATACACGGTCCAGATAGGCCTCGGCACCTGGGCCTTCTACAGTGAACTTGGTGAAACCACCATGATCCATCACACCCACGGATTCGGCGACTGTCAGGCATTCTTGGCGAACGGCGGCGTGCCACGGTTCCTCGTGAAAACTCAGCTTGCCGGTATCGGGACATTCGTTTGTTTCAAACCAGAATGCGCGCTCCCAACCAGCGATCTGGCCCATGATCGCACCTGATGATTTCAGTTGTTCGTACAGGGGCGTCCTTTGCACTGGTCGTCCCGAGGTCATGTTTCGATGCGGGTAGGGGATCGCATATTGCAGATCATAATGCTCAGAAGCGCGCGCATGGGCGTAGTCGGGTGTCGCCCAGTCACCAAAGCGGCGGGGGTCCCACGCGGCAAGGTCCCATTCCGTTTCACCTTCGGTAATCCACTCGGCCATTGCCTTGCCGATGGCCGCTGAGTGCGTAATGCCGATCTGAACGCCCGTCGCATGGTGGAAATTGGGCGCCCCTGCTGCAGGACCGACAAGGGGCAAAGCATCTGGTGCATAGGCAATAGGTCCGTTGACAAAGCGCTGGGCACCCGCCTCAGCCAGCAGCGGAACATGGACAATCGTGTCTTCCAGCACCTCAAGAATGTCTTCGACACTATCCGGAAACAACTGATGGGCAAAATCATCAGGGGGACCGTCTTCAGGCCATGCAGGGCGACCGGCATGAGCATAGGATCCCAACAGGAACGCATTCCGCTCACGCCGCAGATAGAAACGGATGTCAGGGTCTCGCACCAACGGGAACAGTTCAGGATGCTCTTCCAGCGCTGCCAGAGGTTCAGTGACCAGATACTGGTGTTCCAACGTAATCACTGGTGTTTTCAACCCTGCCATCTCTGCGATTTTTGCACCGTAAAATCCTGCAGCGTTGATGACGATTTCGGCGGTAATTTCGTCATTGGCTGTTGAGACTATCCATTCGCCATTTGGCTTGCGGGCAATACTGGTGACCGGTGAAAACCGCCGAACTTCAGCACCCAGTTCTCGCGCGCCCTTGGCCAACGCCTGTGTAAGCTGGCTGGGATCAATGTCACCTTCATAGGGATCCATGATACCACCCAACACAGTGTCATCAGGCGACCAGAACGGATGCATCGCGTCCATCTCGGAAGGGCCCAGCCGATGCAGATCAAACCCTGCGCTGCGGGCGATGCCTTCGATATGACCGAAGAGTTCCATCCGCTCTTTTGTGTGGGCAGGCCAAAAGGCGCCGGTATGCCGATAGGTAATCGGGCTATCGACCTTCTCGGCCAGATCTTTGTACATCTGCCAACCATAGTTTCCGGCCCTCATTCCAAGCCACGAGGTTGCGTAGGTCGGAATGTTGCCCGCAGCGTGCCACGTTGAGCCGCTGGTCAGTTCGTCCCGTTCCAGCAGAAGAGTATCTGTCACCCCGGCCAAAGCCAGATGATAGAGGATCGAGCAACCGACAGCTCCACCACCGATGACAACAACGCGCTTATGTGAATTCATGAACGATCCTATGATAGTTTGATGTCAAAGGCGGCTCGAATGGCCGCTTCGCGATCCGGCGGCAGGTGATCGGGTGGTTCATCCGTCAGCTGGGCAACTTTTTCTCGGGCGCGATCTACAAGATCAGGGCTGCCCGCATCTTGCCAATCCTGTACACTCTTCCGATCCGCAAGCGATGGGTAGACGTACTCACTTTTCATCCGAGCAAGGGTCTGGGCCTCGCCCAGAAAATGCCCCGGTCCACATGCGACGGCTTCAATCATCTCAAGATCAAGCGCGTCGTCCGTCAGCTCCACTCCACGAACTGATCGCAGGATGGCGCCACACATGTCATCGTCAATCACTAATGCCTCGGGTGAGGCCACCATCAGTGAACCCAACATACCAACGCTGAGGTTGATCATGTCAGCGCCCGCCTGAGCAGCCAGAGCCACGGTGTATCCCTTTTCGTATCCGGCCTGAGCATCCGGTACCTTGGAATCCGTCATGCCTGCAGAAACGGTTGAGGGCAGGCCAAGGTTCAGCAGCAACTGAGCAGCGGCAGCATTGGCAACAGCGGCTTCTCCGCTACCACCGGTCATCGCGCCGGTGCGCAAATCACTGATAAAGGGCATGAATGCGAGAATGGTTGGAAACCCGGGCTTGAGAACATTTGCAATTACAAGCCCGGCCAAAGCCTCTGCCAGTCCTTGCGCCAGAGCACCTGCGAGTGTCACAGGGCTGGTCGCACCTGCTTGTGCTGCCGTACAGATCTGCAGTGGCATACCCGCATCTATAGCGGCCTTCATGATCTCAAGACCTTCTTGCGCAAATCGCAAAGGCGAGACCGCATGGACAATTACGCCCATGCAAAACGGTTGCCGCCTGAACGCATCATCCTGTCCCAGCGCCATATCGAACATAGCGGCTATGCTCTGCACATGGGTGGCGTTGTCAAAACTTATACCGATGGGTTTTGGGCATGCTTTGAGGCAGGCAAAGCCGGTATTTAGGTCAAGTTCCCAGGGCGAAGGCATATCTCTGGCTACGATCGGACGAACGCCATAGTGGATGTTTTCCGCGCGACCAACGATCTGCATGAGCTGATAGAGGTCAGCGAGTTTGGCTTCGCGAAATCCACCAGCTTGATCCGGAACTTCGACGGCAGCACCGCCGGTGCCGATATGTACGCTTCCTCCGCCGACGGTCAGACCAAAATCTTCGACAAACCCCGGAATGCTCACCCGGCGCGCCGCCTTCGAAATTATGTCGTCCACCATGGTTTTGGGAAAACAAATCCGGCCATCGTCACGTAGGTCGGCTCCGGCTTCAACCGCGAGGGCGGTGATATCGGCCGGGCAATCTGCCATTCCAATCTTCTCAAGTATCGAAAACGCAGCTTCGGTGATCTCAGCAAGTCGTCTGGGACCAAGAGGTTGAAATCGCCCTCCCTGAGGCGGAGGCGTTACCTGCAGTTTTAGCGGTTCCTGAATAACCCTTTTCCGTCTGGCCAATATCGGGCTCCAAACTTGCTGTTCTCTGCTCAGGGAATGCGGTGCGAGGCGCAGATGCTATAGACAAAACGACATCTTTGGCGTCGTTTTCTGCAGGCAGTTATCGGTCATAGTCGATCTAAGCTGATTACAATTCAAAGGAGTAGGGGTGGCGATGCACGTATTTCGAAGCATGATCCTGGATGCACCGGTTGATCAGGTCTGGTCTGCTGTCCGGGCATTTGACGGTGTTTCGGGTTGGAACCCGGCCGTTACGAGCGCACGAATGGAAACAGGTTCAGCAACCTCACCGGGCAGTATCAGGCATTTGGACATAGTGGATGGGACGGTGTTTCGCGAAACACTTCTTGAGATTTCCGATGTCGAACATTTCTACACCTACGATATCATCGACAGTCCTTTGCCGGTTCGAAATTACGTCTCAACCCATCGGTTTGTGCCAATCACGCATACGGATCAGACCTTAGGCATCTGGGAAAGTCGCTTCGACTGCGACATGGAACTGGAAAACGAGATGGCGGCGATCGTAGGGGAACAGATCTACATCGGCGGCATGACTGGGTTGAACGAATTTCTGAAAGGGAACTGAGATGGCTGACACTCTCGCACCCCGTGCTGTGATCGGTGTAATGACACCAGCAATGAACACAGTCGTGCAACCTGAACTGGAGTTGTTGAGGCCAGAAGGCGTGACCAATCAGATGCAGCGCTTTCGATTGGGCGGTGACAATGTCTCGGACGACCTGATCGAAGAAGCTGAGAAGCTGATGGATTGCAATCCTGCTGCGTTGTGCATCGGCTTGACCACGGATGCAGGCCCCGGTGGTGTTGAGAGATTGGCGCGCCGCTGCACCGAATTAGAGGAGGCGGTGGGTGTACCGGTGCTGAATGCTTCAGCTGCGGATCATGCGGCGCTGCGAGCACTGGGGGCCAGAAAAGTTGCGGTTGTGACTCCATTCAATGCCGAAATCGACCAGCACGTTAAAGCAAATACCGAAGCCGCGGGATTTGATGTCGTTGCGATCAAGGGAACCTGCGCACCAAGCTTACCCGAGATATGCGAAACATCGCTTGACGATATCCGGGCGGTGTTTCGCGAGGTCGGAGCGGCGGAATGCGATGCTGTTTTGCAGGTTGGGACCGCTTTGCCGGTTGTGTCCTTGATTGGTGAGCTCGAGGCAGAACTGGGCAAGCCCATTGTTGCTTGCAACGCCGCCGTCTATTGGCAAACCTTGCGTGCGATTGGCATCAAAGATTCAGTAACTGGTTACGGCACTCTTCTGACGATCTGACCTTCGTTGTTCAGGTCTGAAGGGGCCTTAACACGAAACGACTGACGTCATTATGAAATCCAAAACATTATTGGTGATTTTGCGCATGGGGGTCGTCATCAAGACGCTTCGAAAAGCGCTGCCCTCGATGGTCTCGATTATCAGTTGCGATGTCTGGTTTGGGTCAGGGAGCTGTCGGAAATCATGTTCTGAAATACCGCGTTCAAGCAGATTTGTGAGTGCTCCGACAAGTTCGTTTCGGTTCTCCAGAAATAGCCGCCCAATATCCGGCTGGCGTATTGCTTCGCTGGCGATTTCCAGACTCAGAATGACGTTCTCTGGGGCAGCCAGGTATTTGGCGTAAGCCTTTATGAATTTGTTCAGAACGCGCGGGGCAGCAGATCGCTCTGCGAGAATTTTGAGAAACGGCTCCATCTCCTGTCGTTCCAGTGCCGCGATCTCAACCAGAACATCGTGCTTGCCGGGGAAGTGATTATAGAGGTTTCCCAAGCTAACGCCGGCCCGAGCGGCGATGTCGCGAACACCAGTCTGGTGATATCCGCGCTCAAGGAAGCACATCACCGCTGCTTCCAGTATCTGGTTGCGCCGTTTGGCGGTGGCTTTGTCACGTTTGGTGGATTGTTTGCTTTGGCTCTCGGTCATTTTTTATGTCACATATTGAACGAACGATCGTTCATAGTATATAGCGAAAAACCAGCCTATGCAAGTTGGCTCACTGATTCTGATCGCAATTGAAAGGCTTCGAACATGCCTGAAGAACCTAATGCAAAAAGCGGAACGCACTGGCGCCGATGGTTATGGATCGGCCTCTCGTTGTCGCTTCTGATTGCCGTGGTGCTTTTGGTGTTCGAAACCGAAGACACAATTGATGTTCAAAAAACGGATACGCCACCACCCCCACCCATGGTTTCGGTGGTCTCAGTGTCCGCGCAAGCTGTTCAGGCAGAGATTTCAACTTTTGCGGAGGTCCGGCCGCGGTGGGATGCCGAGCTTCGCTCTGCGGTGACCGGGCGTATTACTGCCGTGCACGATGGCGCGCTTGCCGGATCAAGGGTCGCTTTGGGTGATCCGTTGTTTTCTGTCGAAAAGGCGCAGTATGAAAGCGCAGTTGCTGCAGCCGAAATGGAGTTGGAGCAGGCGCAATTGGCTTTGTTGCGGGCACAAAACGACGTTACTGTCGCGCGCCGCCAATTCGAGCGGGATGAAAAAGAACCTCCGACGGAACTTGCCATTCGTTTGCCGCAACTGCGCATTGCGGAAAAGACCGTAGCCTCGGCGAAATCAAGACTGAATGCAGCGCAGCGCGATCTGGCAGATACCGAGGTAAGCGCGCCGTTTTCCGGTTTTGTCACCAGGCGAGCTGCCAGCCTCGGGCAAACTGTTAGTCCGGGCGATCCTTTGGTGCGATTGTCCGACGATCGCCAGTTTGAGTTGGTCGCAGAATTCAATCAGGACGACTGGGCGTTGCTACAGCATCCAATTTCCGGATCTCTGGCCACTCTTACGCTTCGCAACGGTGACCGGATCGGGCAGGCGCGTATCCGTCGGGGCGGGGGATTTCTGAATCAGGAAACACGTCAGATGCGAGTGTTTCTGGAGGTTTCCGAGCCGGATGAGCGGGTGCTTGCAGGTGACTTTGTGCGGGTATCCATTCCCGGAAGAACGATTTCTAACACACTGACCTTTCCCGAAAGCTCATTGACCCGCGCAGGTTATGTTTGGGTGGTTGATGGCGGCAATCTGTTGCAACGGATCAAGCCGCATATTCTGTTCCGTGCTGATAATGCAGTGACAATTACTGCGCCCGAAGGGCAGGGCCCCTGGCACATCGCGAAAACTCCGCTTGCGTCGTTTTTGCCGGGTCAGCGCGTCACCTCTCGCGTTGATGAGGGTTAAACCATGCACGCCCTGACATCCTGGTTCATTCGCAATCCGGTCGCCGCCAACCTGCTGATGGCGCTGATCCTGTTTCTTGGTGTGCAGACCCTGATGAATATCCGCATCGAAGGGTTCCCGCGTATTCCACCTGAAAGCGTCACGATCTCGATCGAGTATCCAGATTCCACTGCCGAGCAGGTGGATGAACTCATTACCCAGAAGGTCGAGCAAGCGCTTGAAGGTCTGGAAGGTGTGCGCAGTATCTCATCACGTTCGCAAAACGGTCTTAGCACGATCTCAGTGCGCAGGGCCGGAGGTGAGAAACTGCAGGCAGTTCTGGATCGGGTGCGTATTCGCATCGACGGCCTGACGGACCTGCCAGACAAAGCGCGCCGCCCAGTGATTGAGGCGTCGGGATATGACTTTCCTGCGCTTTACGTAAACCTGCATGGCGACGCAGATCCGGCCACATTGCAGACCTTGGCACAACGGCTCAAGGAAGACCTGCTGGCCCAGCCAGAGTTGTCACGCCTGAACATCTGGGGGCTGATACCGCGTGAGTTGCGTATCGAGATAGACCCCGAGCGTTTGCGCCAATATGGGCTGACTGTTTCAGATATCACCCGCGCCATTCGGGGAAACTCACTGACCTTTCAGGCGGGGCAATTGCGCACCGAAGGTGGCACCATCTTTCTGCGCGCTGACGACCGGGCAAAATATGCACCTGAATATGCTGAGTTGCCGGTTATCGAACGGGATGACGGGTCATTTGTACCGCTCGGTGATCTCGCAACAATTGAAGATGGCTTTCTGGATGGAGAGTTTCTGTTCCGCCTGAACGGCAATCCAACCGTCGGCATGGAAGTTCTGATCGGGCAGAAGGAAAACTTGCTCGAGATCAGCCGCGTCGTCCGCGACACGGTTGATGATTTCAGTCACCAGTTGCCCCCGCAGATTCAGGCTGAAATATGGGGCGACAGTGCGGGATACATCTCGGATCGCCTCGAGCTATTGCGATCGAACGGGGTGCAGGGCTTGATCCTTGTGACGCTGATGCTGTCGGTCTTTTTGAATGTACGGCTGGCGTTTTGGGTGGCTATGGGGATCCCGATCTCAGTCATGGGGGCAATCGCGGTCTCTGGCTCGAGATGGATCGATTATTCCCTGAATGATGTGACGACCTTTGGTCTTATCATTGCGTTGGGCATTCTGGTAGATGACGCCGTTGTTGTCGGCGAGAGCGTCTTTGAAGAGCGAAGTAAGGAAAAAGACCCGATCAAAGGCACCGAACGCGGCGTGAACCGGGTTGCTGTTGCAACGGTTTTCGGCGTGCTCACAACCATCGCGGCGTTTTTCCCCATGTTGCTGATCGATAACCCGCTGGGCAAAGTGCTGGCTGGTTTCTCCGGCATCGTGATCCTGACGCTGATCTTTTCACTGATCGAAAGTAAGTTCATCTTGCCCGCCCATCTGGCGCATGTTCCGTTGGGGCAGGAGCGTCGGTATTTGCTGACCCGGATCTGGGGGCGAATTCAGGATGCAGCTCAGGGCGGCTTGATTTGGTTCCGCGACCATATTTATCAACCGGTCTTGGTCGCCTCGGTACGGCAACGTTACGCAGTTCTAGTCCTGTTCATTGCGGCGGCGATGCTAGGTTTGGGGCTGATGTACAAAGGGAAGGTCAAAACCGTCTTCTTCCCCGATGTTCCTGGGCAGATAATCACTATTAACCTCGAAATGGATGCGCGTGCGCCCTTCGCTCTGACACGTGAAAACGTTGATCGGATCGAAGCAGTTTGTGAGGAACTGAACGCTGAACTCGCAGCAAATACCGGCATGGTATCGCCCCCGATCCAGACCATTTTTACCATTATCAATAGCGCAGGCAGCGCCCAGATTTTTGCCGAAATGTTGCCCGTGGCTGAACGGCCTCAAGTACCAATCCTGGATGTCGTCCGAGAATGGCGTGAACGTGTGGTAGAAGTCGAAGGGGCGACCGAGCTTGAATTTACAGGATCGGAGGAACTCGCTGGTGGCTTCCGTATCCGGCTGATGTCCAAAGACGAGGATCTGTTGCGTCTGGCCAGCGAAGAAATGCAGGAATTTCTGGCTGATATCGAAGGTGTCAGCAACATCCGCGATGGTTTGGTCGGTGGACAACCCGAACTCAAGCTGAGCCTGCGTCCGGATGCGCGTAGCTTAGGGTTCAATGCTGAAACTCTGGCCAGCCAGATCGGTTTTGGATTTGGCGGTGCCGAAGTGACTAAACTACGCCGTGACGGTTCAGAGGTGAGAGTTGTCGTTCAGAACGGGCGTACCAATCGGGACACAATCGAAGACCTGATGCAGACAAGGTTGCGTAGCACCAATGGTGCATGGGTTCCGCTGGAAACTGTGGCCGATGTGCAGGGTAGCTATGTTTCGGGAACGATTCAGCGTCGCGACGGGCGGCGCATGAACGTCGTTGCAGCCTCGATTGACCGGGACCTTGTGGCTCCGGAAGAGGTTGCTCAGGCTGTTTTTGAACAGCTTGTGCCGGAATTGACGGCCAAGTACCCGAGCTTAAAGGTCTTGCCCGCGGGCGAGCTGGAAGAAATGGGAGATATCAGCGGTGGCCTGAAACGGGCGCTTCTGCTTGCGGCAGTCCTGATCTATGTACTGATGGCCGTGCCGCTGAAAAGCTATTGGCAGCCATTTGTCATCCTGGCCATCGTTCCATTTGGCTTCATCTCGGCAGCTGTCGGACACATGATTATGGGTGTGTCCCTGTCGCTCTTTTCCTTCTTCGGAATGCTCGCACTGACCGGTGTGGTCGTGAACGACAGTCTGGTGATGATAACCCGCTACAATCAGGCGCGCGACGAAGGTGACACCGTCGACCGTGCCATTCACAGCGCAGGTATCGGTCGCTTCAAAGCTATCTTTCTGACCACTGCAACGACGGTGATCGGCTTGCTGCCGTTACTGACCGAGACGTCAGAACAGGCGCAATATCTGATCCCTGCGGCTGTATCGCTTGCGTTCGGAGAACTATTCGGCACGGCCTTGATGCTGATCCTCGTGCCGGTGCTGATCGCGATCTCAGAAGACTTCATCGCGCTCTTCCGCAAGACCCCTTCTCAATCCTATCAACAGAGGTCCACAACATGACACGTTCTATTTTCTATTCTGTACTCGCGACGCTTGCGTTTTCTGCCCCAGCCTTGGCGGATGGCATTGCGCTAACGGTTGAAGGCGTCCGCAACGCTAATGGAAAGCTGCTGATCATCGTGTTTGACGACGCCAATGCTTTCGACACACTGGATATGACCAAAGCCGTTGACTATGCCGAGGTTCCGGCAAAGCAAGGCGTGGTGCAGCACGAATTCAAAGCGCTGAACAAAGGTCCGTATGCAGTGCTGGCGCTGCATGATGAAAACGGCGACCAGAACCTGAACATGGAAGGTGAGCGGTTGCTGGAAGGGATCGGCGCATCCGGAGTGCCAACACCAGAGTTTGACACCGATTTCGCGGCGGCCTCGGTCATGCCGGGGAATGTCAGCATCAGCCTCTACTACGACAAGTAAACTGCAATGCTGAACGGGCAGACCTTTTCGATCGGTACGCTGCTGCGTGTTTTCCGCTGGCAGGTCGGATTGACCTGGCTCTTGATCCTGTCCGAGACAGGGATCACCGTATTGATCCCGCTCTTCATCGGGTTTGCAATTGATGGGCTCTTGGCCGGGGAAACCTGTGCCTTGGCCCAGTTGGCCGCGCTGCTATTCGTGCTAATCGTGCTGAGCGTGATCCGGCGTATCTACGATACACGCGTTTACGGCACTATGCGGGTTGAGATTGGCAAAGCGCAGGTCGCACGGTCACGCGATTTGCCTGTGTCAAAGCTGAATGCGCGTCTCGGAATGGGCCGCGAGTTGGCCGATTTTCTGGAAGGCGTTTTGCCCGAGGCAATCGCTGGCACCGTACAGTTCGTTGCTGCGATTGTGTTGCTGTATCTGTTTTCGCCCACTTTGGCATTGGCGGCAGCGGTGGTGCTGATTGGGATGGTCCTTATCTACTCTCTGTTCCACAGCGGCTTCTATCGTTGGAACGGGGCGCTCAACCATCAGAGTGAGCAGCAGGTCAGGATACTCGAAACACGGCGCGACCGACCTGTTCTTCTACATCTGCTGAGACTGCGCCGTTACGAAGTTGCCCTGTCGGATGTCGAGGCGGTGCTATACGGCGCGATCTTTATACTGCTTCTGGGAATGCTGCTGTTTAACCTGTGGTTTGCGACCACTCAGCTTGGAGTAACAGCGGGGGCTATCTTTTCTATCGTCAGCTATTCTTGGGAATTCACAGAGGCGGCATTGGCATTGCCGATCACACTGCAGTCATGGTCGCGTTTGTCGGAAATTACGAAACGTCTGGCGAGTAACTAGCGTTCCGCATTCGAACTTGAGGCAGCATGGTATCTGACCTGTTAACTTCCGACCGGTGTATCCGATACCAGACGCATACCCAGATGAGCAGGAGGCGAGCCAACAGCGCAGCCACCTCGGGCGGGGTCGCGAACAAGGAATGGCACGGCGGCCAGATGTTCGCCGCCGACGAAAAAGGCCGGACAGCGATCAGGATCGGCTTCTGTCCCTGAGTAGCATTCCTGCGTCCATTCCCAGACGCTACCATCCAGATCAACGACACCTTCGGGCGAGGTTGAAAAGCTGCCCTGTGGCTTCAAAGCTCTGGGTGTGAGGCCTTCATTGAGGTAGCTTGAGGCCCAAGTCAGCGATGGGTCGGTAAAGATAGGATCCGGTTCTTCTGGCAGGACCGTTTGGGCCATATGTTCCCACTCGGCGGTTGTGGGCAGTCGGAAATCGTGTCGCGTAGCTTCGTTAAACCAGCGAAGATATTCGGAAACGTCAACAAAGCTGAGACCGGTTGCTGGCGTTGTATCGGGTGTGAACCCATTGCGAGTCCGCAATTTCAGGGTGCAACCGCCATCGGCATGGCACAAGTTCCATTCTGCAACTGTCACCTCGTGGCGCTGTACATAAAGCTGTTCACCATCTGGCAGAGGAATCGGTCTTTCAGCCATTTCTGGCAGTGGTTGAGATGCGGGAAGAGGGGTGTTCAGCAAGAACACCCCTCCGGCCAGAGCCGCCGCCACTGCTGCACCAACCCCGACGATGACGATCGGTTGGGTGAATTTATGTGTGGCGACGGTTTTCATGATTGTTTGGTTCCCGAAATCAGGTTGCAAATGGGCGGGGTGCTACAACCTGTTCCATCAGGTTATTGTCCCACTCTCCTTCAACGATGAAGTGCGCGGTAGCTCCAAGAAGTGCAGCTTCGATCAGATTGTGGTTCACATAGGCATAAACGCCGGGCTGTTCGAACGTGTACATCGCAGCCGCTGCACACCCTCCGCGAACGAACCAAGTTTCGACACCGGTCAGAGGATCATCGCTGAACGAAGTTTCCCAGACATAGTTGCCGTGACCACCAATCAGGTGCGGACGGGTGTCACGGTTTGCCTGGTTGTGGATCATCAGAACCGTCTCGCCCACATTGAACTTGAGCGCATTTTCACCAGTCAAAGCACCAACCGCACCATTAAAGACCGAATGGGTCGGTGTCAGAGTACGCATCGCATCCAAGCTGTCGGCGTAATCATCCCCTGCAACTTCGTAGGTTTTAAACTCGCCGTTTTCATCTTTGGGCAGGTAGTAATCCTGCTCACCGATATAGGCAATCTTGTCGTATTTCAGCGGGTTACCGTCCTTGTCCTTCAGGCCATCGCGTGGCAATACCATCACCGCACCATTCATGCCGTGAGTGACGTGATACGGGATCATCGCTCCGCCTGGCGCACAGTGATAGGTGAAGCAACCAGGTTTGGTCGCCTTCCAGCGCAGAACAGTCTCTTCGCCCGGATAGACGTGGGTCAGGCCACCGCCGCCCAAGGCACCAGTCGAAGCATGGAAGTCGATATTATGCTCCATCACACTGTCTTCGGGGTTGCGCAGCGTCAACTCGATCATGTCGCCTTCGTGGCAGATGATCAGCGGGCCTGGGACTGAACCATTGTAGGTTAGTGCCCAGACAGACGCGCCGGTATCCTCGTCAACGACCATAAGACGTTCGGTTGTCTCCATGGTGATTTCGATGATCTTTGGTCCGCCTGTCGCTACCTGCTCGTGCTCTGGTGCAAAGGGTGGTGCAACGAGTTCCTGTTTAACACGGGTATAGCCAGACAAATCCGCCGGTTTGGCTGTGCTGTCAGCCGTTTGTTCACCCGCAACTTTGTAGAGTTTTGCCGAGGTTGCATCTGCCTTGAGCGGCATTGGTGTACGACGAGCTGCCATGGCACCTGCACCGGTCATTGCTGCAGCGCCTGCCAGAACCGATCCTCGCAACACATTGCGGCGGCTGGTTTTCATAAGGCCGGGGTTGATGAACTTGGTCATGGTATCCTCCTTGAGGTCGGATGGGTGCAGCGGGTAAGAATTTCGCTGCCGTATCGGGGATCAGAAGTTTTCAAGTTGAGTTGTGAAACGCGCCTTGGCTTTTTTGGGGACGCGGCCTTCAAGGAAATCTTCGGGAACCGCGACGTCACCCACCGCAATGGTCATCACCATGCCCATCGCGTAATGGGGTTTGCAGATCACGCCATAGACGCCTTCGGTATCCAGCGTGACTTCGATTTCCTCGTTGATCTTGCCCTTGAAGGGCTCGGCACCATCAGGAAGCATGCCTTTGGCTGTTTCAGCGTTGTGGCCCTTGTCCGATGCGATGAACTTGATCGTGTCGCCCGGAGCAGCCTGGATGAACGCGGGTTCGAACACCATGCGTTCGCCATCACTGCCTTTGTTTAGCATTTGCACCTCGAAGGTTTCCGCGAAGGCGGCACCAGCCAGCAGGGTGGCCAGTGCAACGCTGGTTGTAAGCGTGCGGATCATCGAATTGTCCTTTCCTGAATGATCTCTTGGGCCTGACTCTATTGATTTCTGCGATCTGCAATTTGCGCTGGCGCAAGGTTTGCTGCGTTTTCGGGAAACGCTGACCGTTACGATCTGGTTTTGCGGCTGTGATTGTGCCAAATCAGGTAAGCCATGATGGAAGCAGCCAAGAAAATATTGCCGCGGCTTGATGAAAGCCTGCTGACGCATTTGCCACCCTTCTCAAAACTGGATCGTCGGCAAATCCGAACGATTTTGGATCAGGCCAGTTCGCGCCGCTATGAAGCGGGCGCGCACATCTTTGAAGAAGAGGACCCGGCCGATCGTTTCTTCATGTTGCTGGATGGCTACGTCCGGGTGGTGCGGGTTACGCAGACCGGTGAACAGGTCACCGCGTTGCATATCCCCGCTGGTCAACTTTTGGGAATTGCAAAGGCGATCGGGCGCGAGACTTATCCGGCCACGGCGGTCACGGCGACAGAGTCCATTGCGCTGAGCTGGCCCACCAGACTGTGGGATACTTTCGTCACCGAATACGACGGCTTCGCCACTGAAACCTACAAGACGGTTGGCCACCGTGTAGGAGAAATGAACACCCGTATTGTGGAGCTTGCGACGCAACAGGTGGAACAGCGCGTAGCTAACGCGCTGTTGCGTCTTATCAATCAGACCGGTCGCAAGGTGGAGGATGGGATTGAGATTGACTTTCCCATCACCCGACAGGATCTCTCGGAACTTACAGCGACCACCTTGCATACGGTCAGCCGATTGCTGAGCGCATGGGAAAAGCAGGGAATCGTTGAAAGCAAACGTAAGCGCATCAAAGTATGCGATCCCCACGCGCTGGTCGAGCTCAGCCAGGGCTAGCCGCCCGGTCAGGCACAGTTGGAAATTGCGCTCTTCAGCTCTTCCAAAAAGGCCGTTTCATCCAGATCGTATTCCAGACAGGCGTCTGAGATGGTGTGAAACGGGTTCACAAGACATCCGACACATAACATTCCATGTTTTAGGAAAACACGAATTGTCTGCGGCCATCGCGTCATAAGATCCGCAAGCGTCAGGTCTGGATCGTCAATGTTCGGGCAAGGCATTGGGGTTCCTCTCACCCTCGACTTTAGGCTTGGAACCGTTCCAAACGTTGCGCTGGCGCAAACAGTGCCTTCTTCGCTCGGGCTAGCAATAGGCATCCCGATCTGAAGGAGGCCGACGCATGGCTGAAATCTTAACCAAATCGCGGGCGCGAAACATCTTCTACGGGGGCTCGATCTTTTTCGTCGTGATCTTCGTGGCGATGACCGTCCACAGCCACCGCTACGTGGTTAATACGTCAACCGCAGGCATGGAACTCAGCGAAGAGGTCGTTCTGGGCAAACATGTCTGGGAACGCCATTCCTGCATCAACTGCCACAGCCTGCACGGCGAAGGCGCCTATTTCGCCCCTGAGCTGGGCAATGTCATGACCCGCTGGGACGTCATGGATTCGCCCGAGGACGCCTATGAAATCCTCGATGGCTGGATGAAGGCGCAGCCCTCGGGCGTCGAGGGCCGCCGCCAGATGCCCTATTTCGATCTGACCGAAGAAGAGATGCGCGGCCTTGCCGAGTTCCTTCGCTGGGCGGATCAGACCGACACGCAGGGCTGGCCGCCCAACGACGCTGGCTAAGCGGCACGAAGGAGAAATCACATGAAATACCAATCTCAAAAAGTGGCGTATTACTATTTTCTGGCTGCAATAGCCCTATTCGGCATTCAGGTGCTGGGCGGGCTTCTGGCTGGCTGGGTCTATGTCTCGCCGAACTTCCTATCCGAACTTCTGCCGTTCAACATCATCCGCATGATCCACACCAACGCGCTGATCGTCTGGCTGCTGCTCGGCTTTTTCGGGGCGGCGTATTTCCTCATACCCGAGGAATCCGAGCGCGAGATCTACTCGGTCAAGCTGGCCTATCTGCAACTCATCATCCTGCTGGTGGGGACGCTGGGTGCGGTCGGCTCATATCTGGTCGGCATCCACGGCGGACGAGAGTTTCTTGAACAACCCCTGTGGGTCAAGTTCGGCATCCTCGTCGCGGCGCTGATCTTTCTGTTCAACGTCTCAATGACCGTTCTGGCGGGCAAGAAAACGGCGATCACCAATGTGCTGCTGATGGGCCTGTGGCTGCTGTCGCTGCTCTGGGTGTTTGCGTTCATCAACCCGGACAACCTCAGCCTGGACAAAATGTACTGGTGGTTCGTCGTGCACCTGTGGGTCGAAGCGACCTGGGAACTGGTGATGGCCGCCATCCTCGCCTTCCTGCTGCTCAAGCTGACAGGCGTGGACCGTGAAGTGGTGGAAAAATGGCTCTATGTCATCGTCGCCACCGCGCTGTTCTCCGGCATTCTCGGCACCGGGCACCATTTCTACTGGATCGGTCTGCCGGGCTACTGGCAGTGGATCGGCTCGATCTTCTCGACCTTCGAGGTGATCCCCTTCTTCCTGATGATGAGCTTTGCCTTCGTCATGGTCTGGAAGGGCCGCAAGAACCACCCGAACAAGGCGGCGCTTCTGTGGTCGCTGGGGTCTTCGACCGTGGCCTTTTTCGGCGCCGGTGTCTGGGGCTTCCTGCACACTCTGCACGGGGTGAACTTCTACAGCCACGGCACGCAGATCACCGCAGCCCACGGTCACCTTGCCTTTTATGGGGCCTATGTGGCGCTGAACCTGGCGGTCTTCACCTACGCGATGCCGATGCTGCGGGGCCGCGCGCCCTACAATCAAGTGCTGAATATGGCCTCGTTCTGGCTGATGACCGGCGGCATGGCGTTCATGACCTTCGTGCTGACTTTCGCGGGCACCATCCAGACCCATATGCAGCGGGTGGTCGGCGACTACTACATGGATGTGCAGGACGCCCTGTCCGTCTTCTACCTGATGCGGTTCGGCGCCGGTGCCGCCGTGGTGATCGGTGCGCTTCTGTTCATCTACTCGATGCTGGTCGTGCGCAAGCAAGAGATCATCACGCCCGGCTCGGTCAGCTCGGTTCCTGGAGAGTAAATCATGAACATGCAAACCCCTCCAACCCTGCCGTTCTATCAGCCTGTCGCGCGTGAATGCGAGCTGTTCGAGACGGCCTATGACAATGGGTTGCCCCTTCTTTTGAAGGGGCCGACCGGCTGCGGAAAAACACGCTTTGTCGAACATATGGCGGCCAAGATGGGCAAACCGCTTTATACCGTTGCCTGCCATGATGATCTGTCGGCGGCCGACCTGATCGGGCGCTACCTGCTCAAAGGCGGGGAAACCGTCTGGGTCGACGGCCCGCTCACCTGCGCAGTACGCGAAGGTGGCATCTGTTACCTTGATGAGGTGGTCGAGGCCCGCAAGGACGTGACCGTGGTGTTGCACCCGCTCACCGACACGCGCCGCACGCTGATGATCGACCGCACCGGCGAGGAACTGGTGGCGCCTCCGGGCTTCATGCTCGTGGCCTCTTATAACCCCGGTTATCAGAACGTGTTGAAGCGGCTGAAACCCTCGACCCGGCAGCGGTTCCTGTCGATCTCGTTCGACTTCCCCAACGAAGAGACCGAGATCGCCGTCGTGGCCCGCGAAAGTCGTCTTGAACCGGGCCGTGTCGCGCCTCTGGTCCGTCTGGGCGGTCATATCCGGGCGCTGTCGGGTATGGACCTCGAAGAGGGCGTCTCGACCCGTCTGCTGATCTATGCCGCCACGCTGATGGCCGGGGGCATGGGGGTCAGCCAGGCGATTGAGGCTGCCATCGTCGAACCCCTGACTGACGAGACCGACATGCAGCAGGCGCTGCGCGATCTGGTTGCCACCATTTACGGATAAGCGTCATGCGACTTCTCGATCTCATGGAACCCGAAGAAACCGTTGGCAATCTCTGGCACGAGATGGCCAGCGGGATCGCGGTGCATGTCAGCTATCCCGAGGCTGGTATCTCCCTTGCCTCGGTCCAGCCCAGCCTTGCGGTCCTGTTCCGTGCGCTGGGCGGAGCGCCCGGCGTGGAACTGGCCGAGGCCGCCGCGACGCTGGTGCGTCACCGCCGACCCGTCCGCCGCAATCTGGGGGCCGAGCGGGACCGGGAATGGGTGGCCGGTTACGACGGCGAACGCCTGTCGCTGCCTCCGGTCATCGCCGCCTTCCCGGAGTCACGCTTAAATCGCGCCGCTTATTTCTGGCTGACCGCGCTGGCGGCGGTCAGTGATATGGCCAATTTCGATCTGGAAGGTGACGGCCCCGCCATGGACGGGGCGCAAATTCGCGCCAACGCCGTGACCGCCGACCGGGTCTATGCCCGCTGCCCGGGCCTGCGCCAAGACTACGCCCGAATGGCAGAACACTGTGCCGCCACACGTCCCGACGTGATGCGCCCGACACCCGAGGCACAGATCGAAACCGCGATCCGCGATCAGCTCTGCGGTGCGACACCGGTGATCGGGGTCGAAACCGCCCCGCGCGGCTATAAACCCTTTGCCCCGGTGCCGATCTGGCTGCGCTTTGCCCGCCCCGGATCGGGTGCGGCGGCAACCGAAGAACAGGCTGATCCTGCGGCCCCTCCGCCCAATGCGGCGCTGACCAGCCGGAAACTGGGCCACCGCAGGGATCAGGACCAGCAGAACCGGAAGGATAGCTTCATCATCCACCGCTTTGAATCGATCCTGTCATGGGTCGAGTCGATGAATATCAACCGCAGCGTCGATGACGACGATGACGAGAACGCCCAGAAAGCGGCCGAGGATCAGGACGAGATCATTCTGTCGAAACAGCACCGCAAGGCGGCCACGCGCCTGCGCCTGCATCTTGATCTTTCCCCCGCCGATGCCGATCACGAGGCTCTGGCCGGTGAGCATACCTATCCCGAATGGAACCATCGTTCACGATCTTACATGGAAGGTCATTGCCGTGTGCTGGATGCACCGGCTCAACCGGATGCCTCACAGCCGTTCGTTCCGAACCAACGCCGCGTCCGCGAGGTGCGCCGACAGTTTGAGGCACTGCGTCCCCGCCGCATTCTACAGCCAAGGCAGGTCGATGGGTCAGAGCTGGATCTGGACGCGTTGCTGACCACGCGTGCCGATCTTGCCGCGACGGGACGCGGTTCAGACCGTATCTGGCAAGCGGCCCGTCAAATCGAGCGTGACCTGTCCGTCGCTTTCCTGATCGACAGCTCGCGATCAACCGAGGCGGCCATCGGTGATACCTCGGTGATCGAAGTTGCGCGCGAAGCCATGAGCGCATTGGCGGCGGGCATTGATGCCGCAGGTGATCGGTTGGGCATCTGGGGGTTTTCCTCGTTGCGGCGTGACAGGGTTTTCCTGACCCGTTGCAAAACCTTCGACGCCCCGATGAGCGCAGAAATCACGGCAAATATCGGCGCGCTAACGCCCGGGCACTACACGAGATTGGGGGCTGCGATCCGTCACGTCAGTGCCCAGCTGGCCGAGGAGCCGTCGGCTCATAAGTTACTGATCGTGCTGACCGACGGTAAGCCAAACGATCTGGACCATTACGAAGGTCAGCACGGGATCGAAGACAGTCATATGGCCGTTCGCGAAGCACGCCGTGCCGGTCTGAGCTTGCACGGTGTTGTCATCGACGAAGACGGACAGGATTGGTTTGCGCGCATCTTCGGGCGTGGCGGATTTACTCTGTTGCCCTCACCCGAGCGCCTGACGCGCGCCTTACCCGATATCTACCGCACTCTGACGAAGGAGACCTGACATGCGTATTGCAGCTATATTCCTGACACTTGTCGCCGCCCCAGCCTGGTCCGATGGGTTCGACCGTCCCATCCCACAACCACAATCTTCGACAGCAGAGTTCTGGTTTGCCATCGGCAGCATCGCCTTGATCATCGCGCTGATTGCAGTGCAACGGCTGGTCGCGCGCAGATGAACCGACAAGGCTGGTCCACCATACATATAACGCTGGCCTTGTATCCGTTCGGTGCAGGGGCTGCGGCGGTGAATGTGTTCTTTGCCTCGCTGATTTTCAGCTGGCTGGGAGTTCCGGTCATTTCAACCGGGTGGTCCATCGTATTGGGCTGTCTTATTGGCCTGCCTGCAACCTGGTATTTTGCACGCCACATCCGGCACCTGATGGATGTCGCGGATGGTCTCAATAAGAATTAGGAGACACCTCATGGCACAAACGTCGTCGGAGCAAATGCGAGCCTGGAACGGACCAGCGTTGCTCAGCTTTGGGTTTCGCCCATTTTTTCTGTTAAGTGCGGTCTGGGCCGTGTTTTCCATGCTGCTATGGATCGCGACGTTATCGGGTGCGCTTGATCTGCCTACGCGGTTTGATCCGGTTTCCTGGCACGCTCACGCATTCCTGTTTGGGTACCTAAATGCCGTTCTGGCAGGTTTTTTGTTGACGGCTGTGCCGAACTGGACCGGAAGACTTCCACTGGTTGGCTGGCCCCTTTTTGGGCTGGTTGCTCTCTGGATCGCAGGTCGGGTCGCATTACTTTTTTCTGCGCACCTGCCGCCGTGGGCGGATGCCTTGGTCGATTTGTCTTTCACCGTTGTACTAGGGTACGTCGTTCTGAGAGAGATCGTGGCAGGTAAAAACTGGCGTAACCTGATCATCTTGGGACTGCTAGCGGCGTTCACCATAGCCAATGCGCTGTTCCATATCGAAGCGGCAACCGGCGAATTTGCAGCTCAGGGGGCAGGGCTGCGTTTGGGGTTGGCAACGGCGGTGATGATGATCGCTGTCATTGGAGGCCGAATTATCCCATCGTTTACCCGCAACTGGATGGTTCAACACAATTGCCAGTCTTTGCCCGTGCCACCCATGCAGCGGTTCGATAAATTTCTGCTTTTGCTGACGATTGCAGGTCTTTTGATTTGGGTTATTGCGCCTGAACTTACTTTGTCTGCATTACTGCTGTGTACCCTTGGCGCTCTGCATCTGGTGCGCTTGCTGCGTTGGAAAGGTTATCACACGGCTACTGAGCCCCTGGTTTGGGTGCTGCACATTTCTTACGCATTCATTCCTGCCGGGGCTTTGGTGTTGGGTATGGCCATTTTGAAAGGTGATGGGATAGCCGCGGTTCAACACTTGTGGATGGTGGGCGGCATCGGGGGGATGACTTTAGCAGTCATGACCCGCGCTACCCTTGGACATACCGGGCAACCTCTGCATGCCAATCTGCTGACTGTCATTGTCTATTGCTCGCTCTTTGGTGCTGTCATCGCTCGGTTCGGTGCGGATAGCTTTTCAGTTTTGACAGAAGTTTCCGGGTTGCTCTGGCTACTGTCTTTTGGCGGATTTCTCTGGGGATATGGTCCTCTCTTGCTGCGGCCAAGACAGGCGAAGGTGTAAATCACACCAATTTGAGTGCCCCAGACTTTGCGGTCTTGTCTGGCGTGGAATTATTAACGTGATAAAAAAGGGTGAGGGAAACGAAGCAGTCAGTGTGAACATTTGACGGAAAGTTCCGGGGGTAGTTGGAACAACCGTTCAGTGATCATCAAACGCACTGGAAGCGAACGAACGGAATGAAGGCGGATGGCATTCAGGCTGGTATCCTGCGATGGGGGCGGGATCAGAGGATATCTAACATGTTTGATCTTGCAGGGTCTGCAGGAGGAAACTCAGTTTCTGGAAAAGGCCGATGGGTTTGCAGGAACGTCGACCGGTGGTTTGATAGCGGTCGCTTTGGCGGATGGCAGATCTCAGGGAAAAGACCTGACCGCATTGATCACGGATCTTGCATCGCATTATCGTGACGATGCGGATACGATTTTCAGAGAGAATGAGCGTAGTCTGGTAGACAAAGCGCTCGATGAAGTACTTCGAAAATTCAAATTCGGCGGTGGCCCGGGAATTACAGCTGCGCAGTATAATTCGACCGGTTTGGCTGAGATCGGCGAGACCCTTGTCGGTGATCGGACCGTTGGATCAATTTCTTCGGATCTGGTGATGGCCATCAATACAGTGTGCCTGCATCGCAGTGACCAAGCCGGCTGGGCGCCATTTACAGTCACCAACCAGGATCTGGGCAATGGATCATGGCTGGATATGAGCGCGGTCAAATTGCTTGACGTTGCATTGGCAAGCTCGGCGGCCCCGACATATTTTCCACCGCACCTGATAACGGCGGATGGGGTTGATTACGGGTACTTCGCTGATGGCGGTACCTTTGCGAACAATCCGGTGCTGAATGGGATCAACATAGCGATAGCTGCAGATCGGGCTGAGGGTCTTGAGCAAATCGAGGCGTTGTCGATCGGAACCGGTCAGCAGCCTACGGATATCTCGGAAGAGATGATCAAGGACCCTGACGATTGGGGTCTGCTAAAGTGGTTTGGGATAACCTCGAACGCACCGCGCGGTGCGCTGATTGAATTGTTGCTGACAACATCGGCAGAGAACCAGTACTGGATGGCGCGACTGGTGCTGAAAGATCGGTTGGTGCGCCTGAACCCACCGTTGCCCAAGGTTGTAGGGCTGTCGACACACAAGCCCGCCGCCTATGATCTGATGGATGAAGCCTATCAGTCTATCAAAGAATCCGAAGATTGGATGCGCGCGGTGCAGATGCTTCGTGGATGGTAGTCCTATTGAGAGACTTCGGGACATCGATTGGGGATACTAGAACACACCCCGCTTTGTTTTTGTGGCACTTTCCAGAAAATGCGAAGTGTTTGTTGCGATTGCGGCTAAACCATAAAGGTTAACGCCCAAGTCTTATTTGTTCATACGCGAAGGGGAGGCATATGGACGATCCCAACATTGCCGAGAAATTGGTCGAAGTTCTACAGCGCAGCGATGGCGACACTTCGTTGCGCCCCGTTCACACATTTGGTGTCAGCGCCACAGGATTTTTTGAACCGTCACCGATCGCGGGCAACTTCTGTATTGCAGAGCATTTCAAAGCAGAAAAAACAAACGTAATCGTTCGGTTTTCAAACGGTTCGGGCAGCGCAACGATACGAGACGGCTGGTCTGATGTACGGGGGATGGCGGTACGTTTCCATCTGTCTGACGGGAGCGACACCGACCTTATCGCAATGACCTTGCCGGAGTTTTTTGCCCCTACGCCCGAGGCGTTTCTGGAATTTGCTTTAGAGGCAGCCCCGGCGCCATATGAGGGGCAATCACCGTGGAAGAAAATTCTGGAACTGCTGCACCTGAGATTGCCCGAACGTGATCCATATCCGGGTGAAACCATCAGCCCCGATGCAGGAGCTATCCGTTTTGCGGACAAGAATGCCTATGCGCAGCTTGGCGTGCTACAGGCCGCAACCATTGGCGCACCGGTGAGTTATGTGCGTGCGGCATATCACGCGGTCCACACCTTCGTGGTTACTGATCCTGACAACACGCGCCGCTGGGTGCGGTTTAGCTGGCAGCCGATTGCGGGCGTTCTCAGAACCGATCCCAACAAAACGCCGGTCGATGATTACCTCAAGCAAGAACTTATGGACCGCATTGCTAACGAACCGGCTCGTTTTTCACTGATGATGACAATTGGCGAAGTAGGCGATGACTTCAATGACTCGTCACGACCTTGGCCACCGCATCGGCAAAGGGTGATGATGGGAACGCTCACGCTCGACGCCATACCCGAGAACCAGGAGGAGCAGTGCGAAAAGCTCAGCTTCAATCCGGGCCTCCTTACTGATGGTATAGAGGCGTCAGATGATCCGGTGCTGCATATCCGCAAGGAATCCTACAAGATTTCAAGCAAGTGGCGGAACGGATCACCATGCCCATTTTCGCGGAGTTAATGCCATGACAAGCCGGAACGGATGGTTCAATCGCTATGTCAACAGTTTGCCCGAGCGAGGATGGTTTAATTTCCTCTCCCGCTACGTGGTCGTGCCCTACTGGATCTGGAAAGAGCCGAAGCCAAAGCTGCCGGGTGGCCCCCGCCCGTCACCGCAGCCCAGCGAAAATGTTCAGAGGATGATGAACCTCATCATGCCGCTGAAGGATCCGTCACCGGCAGGGCGGGCGCGGGCAACGTTGGCGATTGCCCAGAATGTCGATGAGATTTTTGCCGGTCTCGATAATGTTGGTACGGTGCACTTTGCGCGCTTTTTGCTGATCGGAAACAACATCTGCATGATATCTGTCTATGATGGCGATTTCAGCAATTACATCCGGGATTTCATCACAACGATAGGCAGTGTCTTCAACGATGTTATGTCGTTGGTCGAAGGCGGTGGTGAGCTTATGCCGACCGAGCACAACGTTGAGAAGTTCATCGATTGGGTGCATGAGCATGATCTGTTTCAAGCGCCTGACTTCCCAACAGATTTGTTCGGTCTGCAAGACGCAGCCAAAGGGCTAGTTCCCAATGATCCGCCGCACATGATTGGCTCGCTACCGCGCGATCTGATCCTGCAGTTGCATGCAAATCCCAACATTTCACTGGGTGGCGGTTACCGCGCTTATCCCGGTGTTTCTGCCGCTCAAGTACGCAGCAAATTCGGAGTGGGCTGGTGAACAAGGCTTTCGATCTCGGCGATATTCAGGGAAACATCCTGCGTGGCTATCGCCGCAACTTTGTAAGACATCTCATTCTTGAGGTTAATGATCTGGCAGCGGCAAGAAGTTTTCTGGCTGCTTCGGTTGATGGGAACAACCCGGATGTTCCGGCGATCACACGGGACACGACCTGGCGCCAGAAGCCTGCGGTTTGTTTCAATATCGGTGTGACATTTGAAGGCTTGCGTGCGCTGGGCACGCCATCAGAGCATCTGGATACATTCCCGACTGAATTCCGTCAGGGTATGGCGAAACGCGCCATGAAGATTGGTGATTTCGGGGAGAGTGCCCCCGAAAACTGGCCTGCGCCCTTCGATACTCCGGATCGTGTGCACATCATTGCCTCGATACACGCGGATACCGAAGAACCTTTGGATGAGGTTCAGGCACAGGTGGCAGGTGCATTCGATGTTCTGGGCGTGCGCAACGGGCGAAACCTGCCTGAAGGCAAGGTGTTCTTTGGCTATGTTGACGGCATCTCGCAGCCACGCTTCAAACATGTCATCGATCCGGATCAGCTAGGTGTGGATGAACCCATCGATCCACTTGGTACGGCGTTGCTGGGCTATCCCACACGTCAGGAAGGGGTAACGTTTCGGGTCCCTACGCCCCATGAGTTGGGGTTCAATGGGTCGTTCAACGCCTTCCGCATTCTCGCGCAGGATGTTGTGGGTTTCGAAGCTTATCTGGATCAGGCCGCCACCGAGTTGATGGAGCATCCTGAAGCAACGCAACTGGCTGATCCTGAAAATCTGGACCGGATTGGCGAGGGGTTGGATCTGCATGGCGCATTGCGTGAGGTCGTTGCCGCACAGATGTGCGGTAGATGGCGCAATGGTGTGCCCTACGAGTTGTCCCCAGATGCGCAATTCCCCGAAGAGCCGGTCTCACTAACCAATTTCGACTACACGCGCAATTCTCGTTGCCCGGCCGGTTCTCACTTGCGACGCGGTAACCCTCGTGGCGGGCCCATCGTGCAGCGCATTGCCAATTATACCAGGCGGCTCGTGCGGCGCGGGATGTCATACGGTCCGGATTTCGATCCTCAGCAACCGGACAGTCATGAGCGCGGACTGCTTGGCAGCTTCATCGGAGCCAATATAGGTGCGCAGTTCGAAGCGGTTATGTGCGACTGGATCAATCTTGGTCTTCATGATCCGACCATCACCGGATCCAATGATCCACTGTTGGGTGCCAACACAGCTGAAACCAGCTGGTTCGATATGAGATTGCCGGATGGTGACACGATCCGCATTCGCGGCATTCCCCGCCTGATCACGTCGCGGGGCGGAGCCTATACGTTCCTGCCAAGCATTGCTGCGATCAAGTACCTGTCAGAGTTGACTAATTAGGCGCTTAGGAAAAGCTCATTCAACGCGGTATCGATCCGTGTGAGCATCGGCGACTGGCCCGCGGTTTCCACGACCAGACGGGCCCGCTGCAGGTGCTCCACGGCCAAGGGCCTTTTCTTTTTTGCCTTGTAAAGCAGGCCCATGATCATGTCGCAGCGTGCGATATAATGACCGCCACTGTCGAATTGCGGATTCTTGCGAATGTGTTCGATCATGGCGATCATTTCTTTTTCACCAAAGATCATGACCCGAAGGATCGAGCGCAGATTTCTGAACAAGACGCCAAGCGATCCTCCACCTTCACCCGTGAGAATGGCCAGATGCATTTCACATAGGAAGAGGCGGCCCCAGTCTGCAGCGGTTTGGGTACCATCTTCGTCGCGCTGGCGAATAACATCTTTGATCTGGCGTAGCCCCTCGGCAATCTGACCATTCAGAGCGTAGGCGACACCCAGCATGGTTGCTGGGCCGTTGGTGAATAATGCCCAGCCTTTGGCATCGCATGTGCTGATATGTTGTTTGACCGTCTCAAGGGCACCCGGTTTGCCCAAGGGTATCATCGAACTGACCCGCGCAACTTCGGCGATGGCCAACTCAAATTCGACCTGTGACTGGCGTCGTGCTTCTTCTGCCATTTTTAGTGCAAGCTCATGGTCGTCAGTGACCATCGCAATCAGGGCTTTCATCGCGGTGCCGTAACCAAGCGAGCGTGGATCGTTCTTGGCCTTGCCAACGGCGATCATTCGATCCGAATTGGCATGTGCCGCAGCGACCCGACCACGATTGAGTTCATTCCAACCGATGGTCGCCAGGAAGAAGTTCTGAATATAGGCGTCTTCAATCTTTTCCAGATAGCTTTCGATTTCGGCGATCTTGGCGTTGAACAGATCGTTTTCAATCGGTGCAAAGTAGATGGACACCGATAGTTCATTAACCATGGCATACGCTCGGGAGGCCGGGTCACCAAGTCGTTCAGCCATTGCGGTCAGCTCTTGCTGAACACCATGTGCCTTGCGGAATTTTCCATTGCAGACGAGACAGGAAACGTAGTGATGCAGGAAAAGGGCGTGATGGCTGCTGTCTCCAGCTTCTTCGAGGATCGGCCGAACATTATCAGCTAGTTCGATCAGTTTGAGCACACGCATCGAAATATTCGAGCACAAGGCAAAATCTGCAAGAAACTCCACAAATTGCTCATTCGTGGCGCAGCCCGGATCGCTTTGATAAAGTTCGAGCGCAGAAACAAAGTACTTGTTGGCTTCGTCAAGGGAGTAGATGCCCAAGCTCTTTACACCTGCTAAAGTGCTGTACTTGAAGGCCTGATCCGTTCGATCTGTGAGCCCATAGTGATGGGCAAGGGTTTCAGCAACTTCCTGAAGTCGGTTCGAGTTTCTCAACTCCAACATATCCGCGATGGCCAGATGCAGTGCCGACCGGCGAGTTGATACGAGGCTTTGGTACACCGAGTCTCGCAGCAGGACATGTTTGAAAATATAGTCGGAAGAGTTGGTTTCCCGATAAAGAACGTCTAGAGCTTGCAGCCTTTGTAGCGCTGCCCCTACGTCGCCGGGCTTTTCAACCAGTTGAGACAACAGGCCAGGATCAAACCTCCGTCCAATGACAGCAGCCGCTTGCAACAACTCTCGGTCTTCTGGTTTGAGGTGTTCCATTCTGGCGGCGAGCAGGCCACGCATACTTACGGGCAGTTCATTCTCACCTTTGCCAACTTCGAAATAGGCTCGTCCTGCATCAACTCTCAGGGTGCCTTCATCTAGCAGGAAACCTAGTAGCTCCTCTCCAAATAGAGGGTTTCCTCCAGCACGTTCTGTCAATTGAGAAGCCAGATCGTCCGGCAATGTGTCTACCCCGAGCCGCGTCTGGGCCAGATAGGTAATATCGTCAGACGGTAACGGGCCGAGCGAAATCGTTGTCACACCGGCTTGCGCATTCCAACCCGGAGTATATTCCGGGCGCCGTGTCTGGATGATCAGCAGGTTATTCTGTTGACCACTTTCAACCAGATTTCGAACAAGCTCTTCTGAAGCGGAATCGATCCAATGTGCATCTTCAATCAGCAGGATCACTTTGCCATGCGCACATTTTGCCTTCATCAAAGCTGGCAGCAGTTCGCGCGTGCGCAGACCGATCAAAACTCCATCAAGCCCGTCAAGAGCACCTGCGGGAGGTTTCAGGCCCAGCAAGTTGAGCAGTAAGCCCAAGTTTTCAGCCGAGTGTAAATCCGCGGCGGTCAGTCCCTTTTCCAGCTTACGAGCTACTTCTGTCGGGTCATCAGCCTCGCGGATTTTGAACGCACTGCGCATGATTTCCAGAAAGGGCAGGAATGGCACCTGCTGACCATCCGCAAAGCAATAGCCGGAAAGAACCGAGGCTTCTTCGGAAGGTACTCTCTTAAGAAATTCGAACACAAGGCGCGTCTTGCCCAAGCCGGGCTCAGCGACCAGATCAATGACGGACAAGGCGTCATCTACATTGGCCAGCGCATCGAATAGCTGGTTCAGTTCCCCAACTCGCCCGACATAGCTGCTGAGCCCACGCGCAATCGAGGCATCAAAGCGTGTTGCATCATTGCTGACCGACTGCAATTGCCAGAGCTTCTGCGGTTTCAGCAAACCTTTGATCTGATGCTCACCGTTGAAGCTCAGATCGGCGACCCATTCGACCAGACGACGTGTCGTATCGCACATCAAGGTACCAGCTGGCGGTGCAAGGTTCTCAATGCGCGCCGCGAGATTGACCGTGCTGCCAACAGCAGTTGTTGGTCCGTCCTCGCCTTGCACAGCGGCCATCAGGACAGTTCCGGAACTGATGCCAACACGCATGCGTGGGCGCACCCCGAATTCTGCTTCCAGATCATCCGCTGCTGTCGCCAGGGCTTTGTGAATCGCCATCGCTGCCCGGCATGCGCGCAGTGCTGCATCTTCAAGTGCTTCTGGGATGCCGAACAGAGCCATGATGCTGTCGCCAGCAAAGTCGCGTACTGTACCGCCGTGCTCCTCAACAGCGTTAGTGAGCGTCTCGTAAGTTAGGCGGACAAAATTGAGGGCCTTCTCTTCGCCAAGTTCGGCAACGATAGCGGTATAACCGACCATGTCCGCGAACAACACGGACACTTGGCGTCTTTCACCAAGGCTAGCTTGCTGTGACACTGGTATGTTCGCAACATCCCCCATCTGAAAAACCTATCTACTACAGCAAAGGTTGTCCCGCCAGACTTACGCAACATCACGTGACCAAGGTTCATTGAACGGCAGCCAAAATGTCACGCATTACACAGCTATGGGTTGATCCGAGTTGCTGATTGCGCAAAGTCGATCTTGTTTTTGAGATCAGGCTGAATAAACAAGTTTCAATCCGGGTCGAGGCCATCTGGTCTTGTAGATCTTGCCTGTGCTTGAAGCGGTAATCCACAGGTCACGCATGTCACTGCCGCCAAAGCACATGTTGGTTGTGAAAAGATCAGGTATTTCAACGTGTTCCGTGGTTCCGTCGAGATTGAATACTGTGATGCCACCGGTGAACAATGTTCCCACGCAAACACGTCCGTCTTCTTCGACCTTAAGACTATCAAGCCACTGGTATCCGGGTAGCGTTTGAACAACATTTCCCGGCATTCCAGGCAAAGGTCCCGGCTTCACTTTACCGGGAGCAGTGATTTCCATCGCCCAGAGACGTCCGTAAACAGTGTCTGATACGTAAACAGTCTTGCCATCTGGGGACAGTCCCACACCGTTTGGCATCGGTATGGTGGCGGCTTTGGTCAGGGATTTTCCGTCGATGGTTGCATAATACAGGCCGCCATATCGCGTCGATTCTTCATCTTGAATGCCCGTGTCAGTGAACCAAAATCCCCCAGACGTGTCGAAAACGATATCGTCCGGAGCGATGAGGCGCTTTCCGTCATACGAATCGTAGAGTTGGGTTACTTCCCCAGTGTCCAGATCCACACGGTGGACTGATCCTCCCTTGTAGTTCGGTCGTATCGGGGCGGGGACCGTAATTTGCTCGGGGCCGTAGGGCACAAAGCTGTAGACGCCACCATTGTTACAAACATACGCGGCGCCATCAGGCCCGATGGCTATGCCATTCGGACCCCCGGGAATTTCAGCAACTACGCTGACTTTGCCATCTTCGCTGAGGCGCAGCAGTGTCTGTTCTTTGATATCGACGAAAAGCAGTGATCCGTCATCCATAGCCACAGGGCCTTCAGGAAATCCCAGCCCGCTGCACATTTCTTCCAGTTTCAATGACATACCGCTCCTCCTCATATCATGCTGACCAATAACACTGTGAGTTCACTGCAGGCCAGATGATTTACTTTTTCGCTGTTAAGAAACGCCGGAACTGGAATCTGGGTCAAGACGGACATCCGGCTACTTCTGCTATCGTGATGTCGAAGTTGCAGGGTGAAAACTCTTCACTGCCAAATGGGGAGCAGGAGGCGAACCAAACCTGACGCTGCAAGCAACTTTCAGGTATGGGTCAGGTGGGGCAACATGCCACGAGCCGTATTTCTTGCAACTCTGTTTCTTTTGGTATACCGCCGCATACAGCAAGCTTCTCCGGGTTCGCCAGTCACTGCTGAGGCCCATCGTTCAAGCTTCATTTAACGCTTATACGTCGGGAAAATCATGAGCCTGTTCACAGACTACCTAAATGAGATTGAAACGCGCAAAGGGCAGGGGCTGCACCCAAAGCCTATCGAAGACGGCGCGCTCACAAAAGAAATCATCTCGCAAATAAAAGATGTTGAAAATGAACACAGGCAAGAATCCCTGAAGTTCTTCGTATACAACACCTTGCCGGGCACAACCAGCGCTGCAGGCGAAAAGGCGGGGTTCCTGAAAGAGATCATTCTGGGCGCGGCAACCGTTGAAGAGATTTCACCGGCTTTTGCCTTTGAGCTTTTGTCGCACATGAAGGGTGGCCCTTCCGTCGACGTCCTTCTTGATCTGGCACTGGGAGATGATCTGGAGATCGCTCAGCAAGCGGCCGAAGTGCTGAAAACACAGGTATTTCTGTATGAAGCAGATACTGACCGCCTGGCGTCTGCCTACGCCGCTGGTAATGCGGTCGCCAAAGAAGTTTTGGAAAGCTACGCCAAGGCCGAGTTCTTTACCAAGCTTCCCGACATCGATGAGGAAATTCAGGTTGTAACATACATTACCGCAGAAGGTGATGTTTCGACCGACCTTCTTTCGCCTGGTAATCAGGCTCACTCCAGATCTGACCGTGAATTGCACGGCAAGTGCATGATCTCCGAAGCGGCTCAGGTCGAAATTCAGGAACTGCAGAAGCAGCACCCAGACAAGCGCGTTATGCTGATCGCGGAAAAGGGGACCATGGGCGTGGGTTCGTCCCGGATGTCGGGCGTGAACAACGTGGCTTTGTGGACTGGTAAGCAGGCAAGCCCCTATGTACCATTCGTCAACATCGCACCGATTGTGGCCGGTACGAACGGTATTTCGCCGATCTTTCTGACAACCGTCGGAGTGACAGGCGGCATTGGGATTGACCTTAAAAACTGGGTCAAGAAACTTGATGCAGACGGTCAGCCAGTCCTGGATGACAATGACGAACCGGTGCTTGAGCAAGCCTACTCGGTTGATAATGGCACTGTGCTGACAATCAACACCAAGACAAAAAAGCTCTATGACGGCGATAAAGAGCTGGTTGACATCTCTTCGTCACTGACCCCGCAAAAAGTCGAGTTCATCAAGGCCGGCGGCTCCTATGCGATCGTGTTTGGTAAAAAGCTTCAGAACTTCGCTGCACAGACACTCGGCGTTGAAACGCCACCTGTCTTTGCTGCGTCCAAAGAGATCTCGCATGAAGGACAAGGCCTGACCGCGGTTGAGAAGATCTTCAACAAGAATGCAGTTGGTGTCGCCGACGGGGCCGTCCTGCATGCCGGGTCGGACGTAAGGGTCAAGGTGAACATCGTCGGTTCGCAAGACACAACCGGCCTGATGACTGCACAAGAGCTTGAGTCCATGGCCGCGACCGTGATCTCACCGACTGTTGACGGTGCGTATCAGTCCGGGTGCCACACCGCCTCTGTCTGGGATTTCAAGGCGCAGGAAAACATCCCAAAGCTCATGAGTTTCATGAACAAGTTCGGCCTGATCACCGCACGGGATCCAAAGGGTGAATACCACGCCATGACGGACGTGATTCACAAAGTCCTCAACGATATCACGGTCGATGACTGGGCAGTTATCATCGGTGGCGACTCTCATACCCGTATGTCCAAAGGCGTAGCATTTGGTGCGGACTCGGGAACCGTTGCACTTGCTTTGGCAACAGGCGAGGCAACGATGCCAATCCCTGAATCCGTGAAGGTTACGTTCAAAGGAACCCTCAGGGATCACATGGACTTCCGTGATGTGGTGCATGCAACGCAGGCTCAGATGCTGAAGCAATTCGGGGACAATGTCTTTCAGGGACGCGTCATCGAGGTTCACATCGGCACGCTGATCGCAGATCAGGCATTCACCTTCACCGACTGGTCGGCTGAGATGAAGGCCAAAGCATCGATCTGTATTTCCGAAAACGAAACGCTGATTGAATCGCTCGAAATCGCCAAGAGCCGAATCCAGATCATGATCGACAAGGGAATGGACAATCAGGCCCAGACTCTGCAGGGCTTGATCGACATCGCCGATAAGCGCATTGCCGAGATTAAATCCGGCTCAAAACCGGCCCTGACCCCTGACTTGAATGCGAACTACTTTGCAGAACTGGTCGTGGATCTGGATCAGGTCGACGAGCCCATGATTGCAGATCCTGACGTCAACAATGAAGACGTCTCCAAGCGGTACACACATGATACGATCCGGCCTGTCTCTTACTACAACGGTGAAAAGAAGGTTGATCTGGGTTTTGTCGGCTCATGCATGGTACATAAAGGTGATTTGAAGATCGTCGCACAGATGCTTCGCAACCTTGAAAAAACGCATGAGAAGATTTCGTTCAATGCTCCGCTGGTTGTTTCGGCCCCGACTTACAACATCATTGATGAGTTGAAGGAAGAGGGCGATTGGGCAGTTCTGCAAAAGTACTCGGGGTTCGAATTCGACGATGCGGCACCCAAAAGCGCAGCTCGGGTCGAATATGAGAACATCCTGTATCTTGAACGTCCGGGATGTAACCTTTGCATGGGTAACCAGGAAAAAGCCGCAAAAGGTGATACCGTTCTTGCCACATCCACGCGCCTGTTCAAGGGCCGGGTTGTTGAGGACTCGGCTGAGAAGAAGGGCGAGTCACTGTTGGCATCAACTCCTGTAGTTGTCCTGTCGGCCATTCTGGGTCGCACCCCGAACATGGATGAATACAAGCGCGCTGTAGATGGAATTGACCTGACAAAATTTGCGCCTCCTCTGCAGAAAACACCGGGTCAGCGTTCGATTCACTACTAACAATCAGAACCACCAGGACTAACAGTTTTGGGGGTTTTCTCTTGGTTTGATCACAAGCAGGGTTTGGGTTTCCGGTCAGAAATCGGTGATCTGCCAGAGCGATCGATCGTGTCCAAAACTATCAGGCTATTGGTGCGCCTTTGCGCCTGACCGGATAATGATGATGAAACCTTGCGATTCCGAATAGCGGGACAAAGCGGCCATCGTACTTACCACCGATGACCGCTGTCTTAATTTTCAGCAGTGAACTCAAGTCAGACAAAGTTACTCGCTGAGCGCGAGATTAGTCCCACTGCGGCATGAACGCTTCTGCGTATCGCGCACCAAATCCTCCCTTTGGAAGGATTTCCGCGATAGCTTTCAAGTCATCAGCATTCAGATCAAGTTCTGCCGCACCGACGTTTTCTGTCAGGCGTTCCTGACTACGTGTACCTGGGATAGGAGCGATGTTGTCGCCTTGTGCCAAAAGCCACGCCAGCGCAAGTTGTGAGACAGATGCGTTTTTCGTTTTGGCGAGCGCTTTGAGTTGTTCGACCGCGTCAACGTTCTTTTCATAGTTGCCAGGCTGCCAACGTGGGTCAAACTTTCGGAAATCGGTCTCTTCATAGTCGCCCGCAGGTTTTGCGTGACCTGTCAGGAACCCGCGCCCTAGTGGCGAATAGGGAACAAAACCAATCCCGAGTTCGTGCAGCACCGGAAACAGTACTTCTACATCCCGAGCAAAGAGAGAATACTCTGTTTGTAATGCTGCGACGGGATGTACAGCATGGGCGCGTCGGAGTGTTTTCTCACCCGCTTCACTTAGCCCGAAATGCAGCACTTTGCCTTCTTTGATGAGATCATCGACGGTGCCTGCAACGTCTTCAATCGGAACATTTGGGTCTGGCCGGTGCTGATAGAGTAGATCAATGCGGTCAGTATCGAGAAAGCGCAGGCTGTTTTCAGTTACCTTGCGAATGTTCTCGGGGGTGCTGTTCAAACCGATGCTCAAACCGCCGTCAGGATCGGGTGAGAATCCGAACTTGGTTGCGATCACGATGTCATCGCGAAACTCTTTGACCGCGCGGCCAATGAATTTTTCATTCTCACCCCAGCCGTACAATTCTGCTGTGTCGAAGAAGGTAACCCCTAAATCATAGGCTTTCTGGACAGCGGCAAGGGCGGACGCCTCATCACTTGTTCCATAGAAAGACGTCACCCCCATCGCACCATAGCCGAGGGCGGATACCTCAAGTCCCTGGCTGCCCAGTTGTCGCTTTTTCATATCAATACTCCATTCTTGATTGATCGTTGTGGAGCATATGGGCATGGAGAAAGGGTCGTCCCTGCCTGATCTTGTGCAATCATTGCCTATTTCTGTCACGATATTGACTGTCCACATAGGAATCGCCTTATTCCTTGCATGAAACAGCTATCCGATCTCAAAGAGCTTGCGTTGAAACATGCAGGCTCATCTGCGATTCCTGACTTGGAAATACATAAGCTGGACCAGCCTACAGAGTTGATCCCACTCATATACGAGCCAAGCGTTTGCCTGATTTTACAAGGCGAAAAACGCACCATCATCGGGGAAAAGGTGCTGGATTACTCGGGTGGCTCTTGCCTGATGATAGCAGCAGAATTGTCGGCGCTCGGACAAGTCATCCACGCATCTGTCAGCGAACCTTTTCTGGCGCTTGCTTTAACGATCAATACAACCAAACTCGCTGACGCGATGCGAAAAGCCCCGGTATCTGAACACTCGGGCAATCAAAGCTTTGGGTTGCAGTCAGCTTCTGAATTGCTGATTGAAACTTGGGGCAGACTGTTGGGTATGCTCGACCGTCCAGATGAAATACAAGCGCTTGGACCTCTGTATGAGCAAGAACTTCTGTACAGGTTTCTCGTTGGACCAATGGGTCCATTCTTACGTCAAATTGGCACAGCAGATTCCGATCTATCCCGCATTCGTCAGACGATGGAATTCATACGCCAACATCATGCCGAACGATTGGAGGTCCGTGAATTGGCTGAATTGGCGGGCATGAGCCTTACGACCTTCCACCGTCGCTTTAAGAAAGTCGCAGGTATCAGCCCACTCCAATATCAAAAGCAGTTCCGGCTGCATGAAGCCAAGCGTTATCTGGTCGCCCGTGAAGGCAACGCTGCGTCGGTGGCTTACCGTGTAGGCTATGAAAGCACGTCCCAATTCAGCCGCGAATATCGACGACTATTTGGATTACCGCCGCTTCAAGATGCTGCTGCGGCACGAGAATTGGCGAAGGTTTGCGCAAGTCAGTAAACTTACCTCCGAAGCAAACAAGTGCTTTGGAGGCGTTTTAAGTCTGCCCTTTTGGCCTGATTAGCGCGAAATATGCGAACTAGATTGCTAGATACTCTTCACGGAGATTGGTGTCCTCAAGCACCTCTTTCGCCGTACCATCAAATACAATGGTCCCGGTATCTAGTATGATCGCACGGTCCGCCAACTCCAAAGCGCGTACGGCGTTTTGCTCAACAATGATCGTGGTCATACCCTGTTGCTTAACGTGAATAAGGGTCTTTTCGATTTCATCGACAATGACAGGAGCCAGTCCCTCATATGGTTCATCCAAGAGTAAGACCTTGATGTCCCTCGCCAAGGCTCTGGCGATTGACAGCATCTGCTGTTCGCCTCCTGACAGTGTAATTCCCTCTTGTTTTCTACGCTCACCCAAACGCGGGAACAGTTCGTAAAGCCGTTCCAGTGACCATCCGATTGGCGGGGCAATCTGAGCAAGCTGCAGGTTTTCTTCAACAGTCAGGCCGGGAATAATTCGCCTGTCTTCCGGTACCAGACCAAGGCCTGCCGCGGCGGCTTCGTAGCTAGTCATGTTGTGTAACGGCTTATGGTCAAGCCAGATTTCACCATGTCTTACTTCAGGCTCTCCAACTCTCGCGATCGAACGAAGTGTTGAGGTTTTACCCGCGCCGTTGCGCCCGAGAAGAGCAAGAATTTCACCTTCGTGCACGTTGAAGCTGACGCCTTGCACGATGTAGCTTTCTCCATAGTAGGAGTGCATATCCCAAACGGAGAGAAACGCAGGGGCCGTGCTGGCCAAATTGGCGTTTTTCGAAAAGTCAGGTTTCTCGTTCATAGCTTTTCCTTACGCAGCCTCGCCTAGATAGGCCTCGCGAACCTTGGGGTTACCGCGGATGTTTTCAGGAGTATCTTCAACCAGGGGTGTACCCTGAGCCAGAACAGTGATGCGTTCGGCAAGGCTGAAGACCACATGCATGTCATGCTCGATGATTGCGATGGTGATGTCGCGCTCATCTTTGATCTGTTTCAGCAGGTCGATCGTGTTGTTGGTATCCGCCCTCGCCATCCCAGCCGTGGGTTCATCCAGTAGAAGTAGCCGCGGATTTTGGCTGAGGCACATGCCAATCTCAAGCCGCCGCTTGTCACCGCGCGACAGCGAGGCAGCATGCATTTCGCGTTTGTCTGCCATATTCATCTCTTCCAGCATGGCTTCGGCTTGATCGACGATGTCGCGCTCGTTTGCGATGGTCTCATATGCATGCATTCGGAATGCACCGTCCCGCATTGCAAAAATCGGGATCAACATGTTCTCCATCACTGTCAGCTCACCAAAAATCTCCGGCGTCTGGAACACGCGACTAATACCCATCTGGTTGATCTGGTAGGGTTCACGCCCCAACACCGAGGCGTTGTCGAACAATACGGAACCGGTGTCTGGCATAAGCTTGCCCACCAGACAATTTAGTAAAGTCGACTTGCCGGCACCATTGGGTCCGATGATCGCGTGAACCGAGTTTTCCTCAACACTGAGATTTACGTCCGTTAGTGCCTTGAGACCGCCGAAGCGCTTGCTGACGTCTTTGACTCTTAGAATTGCCATGGCGCGCCCCTTATTCCGCCGGTTCCGTTTTGCCTGACGTTGCATCGTCGGCTTTTGATTTCTTGCGCTTGATCCGGTTAAGCAAACGCTGGCCACCTTCGACAAGACCACCTGGCAAGTAGATAACGACCAGCATGAAAAGGATGCCGAGCGTCAGATGCCAACCTTTTCCAATGAACGGATGGATCACGAACACTACCGCGTCCTCCAAACCGTCAGGCAGGAAAGCAAACCAACTGTGCAACACGTTGTCATTGATCTTCGAGAAAATATTCTCGAAATATTTGATGAAACCTGCACCCAGTACTGGACCGATCAAAGTGCCTGTACCACCCAGGATCGTCATCAGAACGACTTCACCCGAAGCGGTCCACTGCATACGCTCTGCGCCTGCCAGCGGATCCATTGCCGCCATCAGGCCACCAGCTAAACCGGCATACATGCCAGAGATTACAAACGCCGCCAATGTGTACGGCTTTGAATTTAGGCCGGTATAGCTCATCCGTTGCTGGTTTGATTTGACCGCCCGTAGCATCATGCCAAAAGGTGAGCGGAAGATGCGGATGGACAGATAGAATACCATCATCATGATTATCGCACATAGATAGTATCCCGCATTAAAATCAAAGCTCCACGCTCCCACGTCCATTGTATAGGTTGCGCGCATCGGCAGCCCGAATAGATGCGGCAGGTCCGGTGAGTTGGCGCCTTGCAAGATTTGCGGATCGTCTGCGTAAACCTGCAGACCGGTTTCCCCGTTGGTTAGGTTGAACTTGGGGTTCGACAAGACAGAGTAGGCCAACGCAAAACTCATCTGCGCAAAGGCCAGAGTCAGGATCGAAAAGTAGATGCCCGACCGGCGCAGACTGACATAACCAATCAGCAGTGAGAACACCCCGGCAACCACAACGCTGAGTGCGATCGCTGGAATGATATTGTAGCTCAGCAACTTGAACATCCATACCGCTGAATACGATCCGACACCTAAAAAGGCTGCGTGACCGAATGACAGGTATCCTGTAAGGCCGAATAGGATGTTGAACCCGATGGCAAAGATGCCAAAAATCACGAAACGCTGCATCAAGTCCGGATAACCCGCGTTAAATTGCGCCATGGCGCTGCCTTCTGGGAACGGGTTCAGGATGAATGGGGCCAGCAGAGTGAGAAGGCCGACGATGATCAGAAGGCTGGTGTCTTTTTTGTTCAGTCCAAACATCGATTATTCCTCCATCACGCCTTTGCGTCCCATCAACCCGCGTGGGCGTGTCAGAAGCACAATGATGGCAACAAGGTAGATGATGATTTGGTTGATCCCAGGGATTGTCGTGGTGGCCCAGGTTGTTGAAGCAAAACTCTCCAGGATGCCCAGTAGAAAGCCAGCCAGCACGGCTCCGGGCAGCGAGCCCATGCCGCCGACAACAACCACAACAAAGCTAAGAACCAGAAAGTCCATCCCCATGTGATAATTTGGCGGGTTCAGCGGCCCGTACATTACACCGGCCAAACCGGCCACTGCGGCAGCGATACCGAACATGATCGTAAAGCGCCGGTCGATGTTTATTCCCAACAAGCCTACGGTCTCGCGATCCGCCATTCCGGCGCGCACGACCATGCCGAACGTGGTGAATTGCAGGAATGAGAAAACAGCACCGATGATCGCGACGGCAAATCCGAAGTAAACCAGACGCCAAATTGGATAGATTATGGCGTTGGGGTCAAATCCAACCATTGTGCCAAGGTCGATAGAACCGCTCAGCGCGTCAGGCGGTGGAGTTTGGATTGGATTGGCACCGAAGAAATACTTTACGATTTCCTGCAACACGATCGCTAGGCCAAACGTCACAAGGATCTGGTCAGCGTGAGGGCGCTTGTAGAAGTGCTTAATCAACCCGCGTTCCATCACGTAGCCCACTGCCAACATGATCGGGATCGCAAACAGGACAGCCAGTGGAACAGACCAATCGATGATCGCCGCACCGGTCTCTGGGCCGAACCAAGCCTCGACGTAGGGTGTTTCAACCTTCAGTGGGTTGCCCAAGAAGTCGGTCTGGCTCTCGTCGATGGTCACAAAGCTCAGGTTCATGAGCTTTTGCAGAGTAACGGCACAGAACGCACCGATCATGAACAGTGCCCCGTGGGCAAAGTTCACAACGCCCAGTGTTCCAAAAATAAGCGTCAGCCCCAGCGCAATCAACGCATAGGCCGACCCTTTGTCCAGACCGTTCAAAATTTGCAATAGGATGGCGTCCATTGGCCCCACCTCAGGGTTGGTCAGTGTGAATTAAGTGGTTAACAGGATCAGCCCTGTTGAAGGTGTCTGGCCACCTTCCTGGCAGCCAGACTTAGACACGAGGACTTACGCGCCCGGGTTACACTCACCCAGTGAGCCACCGGCGAACATCGGATGCTCGGGGTCGTATTCGACCTGCGCGCGCGGCGTGATCTCGACGATTTCCAGAGTGTCATAGGCGTTGGTCGGGTTCTCGTTGCCACGAACGACCAACACGTCTTTGAAGCACTGGTGGTCCGCACCGCGGTACCAGGTCGGACCGTTGCCCAAACCGTCAAACTCGAAGTCTTCCAGAGCTTCGACAACGCCGCACGGGTTAAATGTACCAGCACGCTCACAGGCATCCGCATAAAGCAGAACTTGTGCATAGCAGGTCTGTGCAGAGTTGGACGGCGGTTTGCCGTACTTTTCACCAAACGACTTCACAAAGGCCTTGGTGCCCTCATCTTGCAGCTGCCAGTTCCAGTTCATCGAACCCAGCACGCCTTTGATGTTCTCGCCTGCACCAGCGGCCATCAGTTCCGAATACAGCGGAACGACGATCTTGAAGTCTTTGCCGTTGGCCACCTTGTCAAGCAGGCCGAACTGAATAGCGTTGGTGAGCGAGTTCACCATGTTGCCGCCGTAGTGGTTCAGAACCAGAACATCAGCGCCCGAATTCAAAACCGGAGTGATGTAGGACGAAAAGTCCGTGGACGCGAGCGGCGTTTTGACAGTGTTGACCGTTTCCCATCCCAAAGCTTCTGTCGAGGCAACAATGGACTCTTCCTGAGTCCAACCCCAGTTGTAGTCAGCCGTCAGGTGATAGGCGCGGCGCTCATTGCCCATCTCGGCGGCCAGCACCGGTGCAAGGGCAGCACCCGACATGTAGGCGTTGAAGAAATGGCGGAAACCATTGGCCTTCTTGTCTTTGCCAGTCGTGTCGTTGGCGTGGGTTAGGCCCGCCATGAAGATCACACCTGCTTCTTGACAGAGGCCCTGCACAGCAACGGCCACGCCCGATGACGAACCGCCATTGATCATGATGGCGCCGTCTTTTTCGATCATCGATTTTGCCGATGCACGCGCAGCGTCTGACTTGGTCTGCGTGTCGCCTGTGACGAACTCGACCTTCTTGCCAAGGATACCGTTGCCCTTCAGTGCCTTCGAGGTGAAGGTGTTCAAGCAACCGCCATCTCCCTCACCATTGAGATGTTCGACGGCCAGCTGTTGCGCCAGCAACTCGTCGTTACCCTCTTCAGCATACGGCCCAGTCTGGGGAACATTGAAGCCCAGGGTTACGGACCCTCCGGTTGGTTCGTTGGTGTAAGCAGCAGCCGACGAAGCCGTGAAGATCGTAGGCAGGGCCAGACCGGTACCTGCGACGGCACCAGACTTCAACACGCCGCGGCGTGTGACAGATTTATTGGTCATTAATTCCTCCCATTTCCCTTTCTTTCGTCATTTGGCTCCTCTTCCAGCAGACGAAAGCGCACTTATGTGCAAATCAATAATGGAAAGCCGAAGGAAAATTTCACAACAAATTGCTGGATTTGAAATAAAATTTTGTAAATTTATTCACCAATTGCAGCTATATCTGTAAATTTTTTGCTGACTGGTAGTGCTAACTAATATGATTCCTGACAGTTAGGTGCAAAAAAGCTATTCCTAGTGCTTTGTCCTGAATGGCTTCGCACGCTTTAGTGGGCAGAAGCTGAGGCTAATTCGCAAGTGCGAGGCAGTATTTTCTGTTTCAGTTTGATACTAGATGTTCACAGAGGCTGGGGTCTGCCGTCAAAGGAGCCTGATTTATCATTTGCCTGTTTTGGGCTCCATGCCGCATTTCGCTGCATTGTTGTTCGGCGACCTGTCACAGCCCGAAGCGGATATTCGCAAGTAAACTTCGCAGATTAAACGATGCGTAAAGAAACTTACCGTACAGCGGCAAAAACCACGTATCGGACGACCAGCGGCTAACGTGATTCATGTCAACAAACGCAAGGATCAGAGAAAGAACTCTGCCCTTTCCACTACCCAAACCATTGCGATTAAACTTGCGCACGCGGCAACGACAGCGCGAGAGCTGACCCAGATGCGACCTGGTTGTTTACGCAGCAACAACACCAGGGGCCAGACCAGTAGAACGATCATGACTTGTCCAGCCTCTACTCCAACATTGAAGGCCAGCAAGCTGTGCCAAACGTTTGGTGCATCAACTCGTAGAATTTGATGCAACATGAAGGAGAAACCAAACCCGTGCAGCAACCCAATCCCGGACGTGATGGCAAAAGCCTTCAGGTCGCCATGTCCTTTCTCTGGTGGCCAAACCGCCATCGCAGCAGCGTAGATAATTGAAAGTGCTATTGCCAGTTCGACAGTTGGGATGAACCACGCTCCGCTCGGCGCGAAGCCGAAAAAACCCAAAATTAGTGTTACCGTGTGGCCCAAGGTAAAGCCTGTGACGCGGGCGAGAAGGCTGTGCAAGTTCAATGCACCGATGATCATGCAAAGCACAAACAGAACGTGATCGGGACCTTCCAAAATATGCCGAATACCTTCGACAAAGAAGGTCGAAGCGGCTGCGGTTGCCGATCCGGAAACTTCGAACGGGGTATGCATCAGGCCCCGCGCACGAAATGTCCGAACATCCTGTCCGTTATAGTCGAGAATCAGGTTCGCCGTTTCTTCTTGTTCAGGAAGTCCCGGATCAGAAGTGTAGGATAAACTGTATGCTCCAACTTCTCCCGTCACAAAGCGCAGATGTACGTCAACCATCACCTCGCCAACATAAATCTCCTCGGTTGTTGGAAACACATCTCTTGGCGCAAGTGCTGAACGCGCCTCATCAAGCGTGGCAAAGCCGGGTTCTTGTCCCGACGGATGCAGTCTTATCGAGACGATTTCTGATGTTTGTTGGTGACCGTCGATAGATAGCACAAAGCCGTTTTCAGCAATACGAGCCAAGCGGGTTGGATCTTTTTGCAACGCGACCTGATCCAAGTAGTGCATCAGCACCCCATCTTCGATCAGATTGTATGTGTAAGGAGCTGGTTCGGGCAAACCGTCCGGGCCTTCGGGACCGACGAGTTCCGCAACCAGATACGGCATCGGAAGGCGCAAATAGACATCTAAGCCATCTTCCGAATGGGCCACATGATGAATGCGGACATTCTGGTTTAGATTGAAATGCGCCTCTGCTCTGCCTGCGCACAAAAAGATCATGGCAAACAGGAACGTGGCAAAAAACAATCTAACCACTACCACAGAATTACCCTCCTGTTTTGGCGCTGATAATCGTCAGCTCATCAAGCATCCAATGGTCGCCATGCTGCGAAACGTCTAGCAAGCCGCGATAAGAAACCGTTTGCCTGTGTAGGTGCCCCCAATGACCTCCGCTTACACGGGCAGTCCAATTGGCGAGGGCCTGATGCTGATGTCTGTCTTCGCCGGGCGAGAAGCTTTCGACGTTCAGGTCTGAAATCGCTTCGACTCGTGCCAAGGCGCCAGAGGGCAGGGTAACCGACAAGCCACGACGCATCTCTGCTTGAACCTTTTCGCGATTGATTGCTTCGACATATGGCTCCATCGCCGCCACGGTATTGTCATCTCGCGTCTCAAGCATCGTGGTTCCGATGTTGGTCAAAAGGCCTTCTACGATTTGATGCGTCGCGATCTCATCCGGCTCAGGCGCTGTCGACAAGTTGTTCAGTGAGTAAGTGACAATCGCAGCGGCACCGAATGCCCCGGTCAGGCCAAGCAAGATCAGACGCTGACCGTTTGCACGTTGCGACGAATAATAGGCGCATACCAAACACAGAAAACCTAAGCCGAACGCAAGCGAAGGCACCTGAGCTACACCTGCGACTTTGACGACGACCGGGCTCGTTTTCGGATTAACCCAAGTTGTCAGATGATTGTTCCAACTTATAACAGGATCGGATGCATAAATCTGCGAGGGAACCGCCCCTGCCGGATCGGAGAGGGTGATCGGAATAACTTCCAGACCATCTGGGAAAAGCTCCCAAGCCAGGTCAACTCGGCTCGGCAAGGTCTCAACCGGATAGGAAAGGACAACACCCAATAGCATCGTCTTTCGGTTAGCCTCTGCTTCATCCGGAAGAGCACGCAAACCTTCGGCACCAACTTTGATACGTGAAACCTGCACCGTTTCCGGTTTCATCGGCTTGTCGTCTACGGCGAGCGGGTTTCTAGTCGCAAGAAAGTCCGATACGCCAGACTTGATCCTGGCGACATCATCTGAGGTTAATCGCTCTGCGCCTTCAAAGTCCAAATCCGCCCAAGTTTCGAAGTCTTTCAAACGCAATATGATCTCGTGCCGGACGACACGCGGTTCCATGGCCAAGAACGACATCATTGGAGACTTGTGGTGGCGGGTGAGGTTTGGGTTCTCAAATTTGCTAAACCAAGGATCATCCCAATCTGGCAGCATTGTCTCAGCCTGAGAAAGGTAACGATAGTCTGTCACCGGAACGCCCATGTGCTCGACCACAACGCCGAGTGAAGCCAGGGGGATCCCGTCTGGACTTAGGGGGGGAATGAATGTGATCCGTTCAGGCTTGCCATTGAACGGAAACTCCATATCCACGAAGACGACATTTTCGCTGCGTGGTCGCGGTCGAAACTGAGCGCTCGCTGCAGTTTGCCGGGAAATTCTGGGGCGTACATCAATCGTATTCGTTGTGCTGGTCAGTTCCTCTTCGTCTGCCCAGATCTGAAGGTTTCGACCCGTACGCTCGGCCAGTGTCGTACCCGAACCATCGTCTGGAATGACGAATATGGGATAGTCGTTCAAATCGACCTCAAGGGTTACTCGCACATGATCGGGCTGCACCGAAAGCTCGACAAAGTTTGGGGCGGTTTCCCCGCCGTAGGGGGACACGAGGTCAGCAATCGATTGGTTCGCGCTAAACGTAAGACTGGCGAGCACCGAGCCCAACCAAACGCATATTGTGCCGCATTCTCCAATCTTAGAAATGGAACGCGACGGCAGCATAGATACCATTCTGGTCAACATCATAGGCAAACTCCCCGCCCGAGCGGTCAGTGGAATAGTCAATTCCATAGAACTGATAGCCAAACCGCAGGGACGTGTTCTCCCAGCCTTTCCAGTCAAAACCAGCCAGAAGCAGATATTGCAGGTCATCGCCATTCACGCCGAAACCACTCAGTTCAGCGCGACTGGCGAAACTCCATTTCTCGTTGATTTCCATCGCATAGCGGAGTGCGATCATTGGCTCGAACCAATCTTCCGTTCCGCCCAGCGTTACGCCGGGTCCGGGGCCTGCAATGTTGATCTCTTGTTTAAGTCGGTTCCACTGAACGCCAATTGCGGCGTCTGCTGCATAGCGTCGGCCCGAAGCAAGGACCCCGTTTGCGAACCGGTAAGCCCCCTGAACGTTTACAAAGGTCTGCCGGACATCAACATCAACGCCTGCTCTTCCGCCCGGTAGAGTTCCGTCTTCACCAAGCCTTACATAGTAGAGTTCAGAGATGATCCCAAAGTCTCCGTTCCAACCTTCGTAGCGCACTGAGGCGGCACCTTGGAGAACATCGAGTACCTCGCTCAGGCTCAGATCCAGATCGACGCTTGTACCATCAATTGTTGATGTACCCGTCGTGCTGAGCGGCAGGAACAGATAGGGCGTAATGGAATGTCGCCACCCGCCTTCATCATCTTCTGAACGCGCAAGAGATTGAGCGCTCGCCGCATGGGATGTCGCTATAGTCAACCAACCCACACAAACCAAATGGCGATAAATCAAAGATGTGTGTCGCATAAGGAAACCCGATCAGATTTAGGTAAAGCCGGCGCGTGTTGCAGTCGCGCCGGTCAAATTTGACTTTATTGATCGCCGGGATACGGGAACTCTTGGCCCAACACCTCTGACGCTTCCTCGTAGATCGGTCGCAAGACGTCATCCACGTCGTCAACACCCCCGAGAGTGAACTCTGAGAACGTGAGAACATCTTGCGGCACACCAGCTTTTTCAGAGAAATTGACTCGATCCTGCATGTCTGGTGCTTGCGCCGGAGCAGCCAATGGAGGTGCCCAAGTTCTTTCTTCGGTTGCGGCCATACGGATGATTATGTCGTCCTTGGTGACGTTCCATACCATAAAGTCGTCTGCCAGACTGAGCGGGCCGTCATAGGTTGATCGAATACGCTGGTAGACCGAGTTGACCGTGTCGAAATCGTTAAAGAAATGATACGCGACGGCCAATCTTGGTTGGATGTCACTCATCACCTTTCCAAAGGCTTCAGGTGCTGTGTGGACTTGGGTTCCGACCAATAGTGCCGATTCAGGTGTAAACTTCATTTTGGTGACCAGTTCAGGTACGGCGATGAAACACTCGTGGATCGCGAGATCTGCATTCTTTGCGTATTCTTTGAACCATTTGTTCGGATAGGTGTCCGAGCTGAACACAAATTTCAGCCCATTCCACTCCAAAGCATAACTAACCGAGCCATCAATTGCGTGGATTGCTGGAAAGGACCGGATCGTTACACCATTGTTCTCGTAGACCACTTGGTTTTCACCTTTGTAGTCGAATTCGTTGATTTCCAAGCTGTATCCGCGAAAATCTGTATTACCGGCACGCGCGGCCAGATCCCAGGTCAACATCCGACGCATATTTTCAAGCGCATAGGCTGTCCCTAACTCTTCCACAGGACCGCTTGGCCCCCAAACCCGCAACGGAACATTTCTGCCCATCAACGCTCCACCGATGAACAGGTCATGCAACGCGCCGAAATGGTCAGTATGCAGATGGCCGATGAAAACCTTGTCCAAATAATTGTACGGGATTTGCAGGGAAGAAATTCGCTCGGCCGATCCCGAACCAATGTCGAACAAGAATTTGTCTCCATTGCCCAGTTCCACAAGGAAACACGCAGCAGCCTGAGCAGCCCGCGTTGTAGGCATTCCGGTTCCGCAGGCAATTACTCGCATCTCGTCTTCGGCGAGATCTTCGGTATTGGGATAGTACACATCGCGCGGGCGATCACGCACCATCGTCGGAGAAACCTCTTCTGTTTCCTGCGCGTATGCTGCCGAGGGGGCAACTACATCAAATACCGCGTCGGTAATCGCTTGAGGGGAGACAGCCCAAGCGCCAAACATCACACCAATTGCGAAGTGCTTGCTAAGACTCCTGTAATTCAGATGTTGAGCCATGTGTCATCCTCCAGTCGCTTGGTGGTTTGGCAAGCTGGAAATGCGGATTTTCGCGCTCCGGCCCGCTGTTTTGGTTACAAGCCTGAGGCTTAGGGAACATACACGTAAGTGACTCACGGTGAATAACGGGGTGACTCACGCACCGATAATTGCAAAAATACGAATATGGTACGGCATCCTGAAATCGTTTCGGACGGTGAGAAACGCGCTGCCTTAGGCAGGTTGCTTGCTGACGCTCATCTAGATGGATCCGATAGACTTCAGGCGTTCCTGACGTACATCGTCGAGGAAGAACTCGCTGGGCGCGGCGAGGAAATCCGCAGCAAGACTATCGCTCAAGATGTTTACGACCGCGATACCTCGGAGGGAACTGATCCGGAGAACATCGTTCGCGTCGATGCTCGGCGGCTTCGCCAGTTCTTGGAACTGCATTACGAAGGTATTGGAAAAGGTGATCCAGTACGACTGTGTATCGATAGCGGTGGATATAGGCCGCGTTTCGAAGCCGTTTCAGGCATCGGTACAGTATCAATCTCGACTGAAGTTAAACGTTTTGGACTACCCATAGGCGCGTTCGCAATAGGGGCTTTCGTTGGTGCATTGGTCGCAGTCGGTCTTGCCCAAGATGGACAGGAAACTGCTTCTGCTGAAGTGGGCGGTTTGCCTGCAGGTGACTCGAACGCGTACTTGCAGCGCGCTGCAATTTACGAAAAATCCCCGGCCGCACTACAAGCGTTCAATTTGGCGCAACAGGCGCGGACAATGATATTTCCGATCTTCGACCAACAGCGCCAGTTATTGGTTCTCACCGTGTTCGAAGGCGTGATCGAAATCGACCCAGAGTATTTCGGCGGATATGCGGGTGCAGCGCAGGCACTCGCGTCCCTTGCGGTGATAACTCCACCGTCCGATGCCAAGACCGAATACGCTGATGCCGCCATGAAGCTGGCGAACCAAGCAGTTAGCCTTGCTCCGGACCAAGCCTGGAGCCAGTCCGCTAAAAGCTGGGCCTTTTTCGCCAATCGCGATTACGACGCAGCTTTGCAACTCGGTAGACGGGCCTCAAAACTTGATCCGAATGATGGAGCGGTTCTCGACTTTCTTGGCGCTGTGGCTTTGTTTTCCGGCGCATTCGAGGAGGCTATCGAGACCGCAGACAGGCTCACGTTGCTGGATCCCAGCAACCAGAGGTTTGCCAATCGAAACATTTCGGGCGCGACGCACTTTCATCTGGGTGAATATCAAACAACGGTAGAGCGCTTTGAAGAGGCTAAGCAACTTGGCGATCCGCTTAGCGCTCCTTCTTTGGCTTATGTGACGGCAGCGCTGTCAGCCATGGGGCAAGACCAAGCGGCTAAAGCCAAGCTGGCTGAACTTGAGCGTGCATGGCCGGACGCGCCAATAGACGCGATACTCAAAAGTATCCACAAAGACGTCGAGAACGCAGAAGCCGTGCTACGCGAGTTACGAAAACAGGGATGGGTAAGCCTTGTCCGATAGGGTGATGAACGACGGCTGATAGCGGTGCCAAGGTCATAGTTTTTCCGTGTGTGGGTGCTCAAGTCGAAACTCACTCCACCTATCCGCCAGCAGCAGAAATTGTTCATGACTGTCCTGATAGCGCAGCCGGTTTGCAAGCGAGCCTGCATAGTGTCCGATGTGAAGCGGCCCCGTGGTGCGGTCACCTGTCAGAATGGTTGGTTTGTTCGTTTGCGTCTTCTCAAGAAAATGGAGGCGGCGCATCGGGAGGCTCGGAAAACAAAAGGCCGCCCATGCGGCGGCCTCGGAATACGTTTGGTAATCCGGCCACCCTGTCAGGAGGCCAGCCACCAAGTCATTGTGATGATCGTAGTGTTTTCCATGGAACACTTACTATCGTCTGTGAGATTACTGGTCAATCAATTGGTAGAGAGGGCTCGGGGCTGACCTTAGATGCGGTGCCGCACGTTCGCTGTAGGGGGCGCTGTGCGATGCAAGTACGGTCCAATGCGGACCTTCACCACATGGTCTCTATGCTGCGGCGCGGCCTGCTAAACCGGACCTTCACTGCATCTGTAACATCGGGATACTTGCGAACTCACAAAACGCAGGACTTCGCAGGTATTCAGGTGTGACAACCAATTGTCAGCTTTGGAAGGTCAGTAGTCAGAATTCGCCACTTCTTTTGGTAGCAAATCGATGCAACCTTTAGCACATCCCAGTGCGCTAACTACGTATTTCCACTGTTTCATTCAGCTATGGGCATAGTAAATGACTTGAAAAACAGTTTTGGACTTAGAATTGACATGAATTAGTCCAAAATTTCGATGACTTGAGTGGTGTTGGAGCCCATGTCAGCCCGCCAAGTTGGCTGCAAACCAGAGAATCTCGAGCAACGAGCACATGATCAGAGTCACGAACTTCAGCAAACAATACAAAGGCTTCACGGCCGTGAAGAACCTTAGCTTTTCGGTTGAACCCGGCCAAATCCTCGGGCTGGTTGGTTCGAATGGTGCAGGCAAGACGACGACCCTACGTGCCTTGTGCGGAATTGTCCCTCCGACCTCGGGGCGCCTCTTGGTTGCGGGCCATGACATCGTACGCGAGCCGATCGAAGCCAAACGGAACATTGGTTATATTCCTGATGACCCACGGCTTTTTGACACCATGACGGTCTGGGAACATCTGGCCTTTACTGCGGCGGCTTACCGACTCGCTGATTTTGAGGAAACCGCCGAAGCGCTTCTTGTGTCCTTCGAGCTTACCCATAAGCGCGATACGCTCGTCCATAACTTGTCTCGCGGTATGCGCCAAAAGGTGGCGATCGCCTGTGCCTTTTTGCACGATCCCAAGGTGATCCTGTTCGATGAGCCTCTGACGGGGCTTGATCCGCAGGGGATTCGGGGCATCCAGCAGGCGATCCGAGAACGTGCGCGTTCTGGTGCCGCCATCATCATCAGCTCGCATCTTTTGAGCCTGTTCGAGAACTTGTGCACGCATATTATGGTGTTGAACCTTGGTGAGTGCCGCAGGTTTGGCACGATGAGCGACGTGCTGAGCGAGGTCGGCGAGACCGACAGTAATTCGGCCCTAGAAGAGGCGTATTTCAGCATCACCCAAGACAAAGAAATGGCTGAAGTTTAAAAATATGGATTCTGCGCTTTTTCGTCTTCTTTTGATGCGCTTGCGTGGCGGCATCCGCCTGCGTCTGATCCAATTGACAACTTTGCGCGGCCTGCTCTTTTCTGTTGCTTTTTGCGGGATCGTTTGGCTGCTGCTGGTTGCAAACGGCTCATCTATGGAAACGGGGTTCTTGGTAGACGCCGCCTTGGATCGGCAAGCTTTAAACACGCAGATCAGCACTTACATGCCGATCGGAATGCTTGCGATGTCCCTGCTGACGGTCGCGCTGTCTGTCGGTCCTACGTTTCATTTTTCGCCGGCAGAGATCAATTTTCTTTTCACCGGGCCATTCCGTCGGCGCGACCTGATCATCTACAAATTCGGCGCCTACGTTGCCGGTGCCACATTAAGCTGTGCGCTCATCACCATCTTTGCACAGGCGCAAACGGGGTCCGCACTGACTGCGTTTATCGCCTCGCTCCTGACGCTCGTCTTCGTTCAGTTGAACAGCGCCGTCATCGGCATGGCTGGGCAAGTACTGGAAGGCAGCAGGTTTGCGCGGCTTCGATGGCCCGCAATTGCGCTGCTTTCCGCCGCTGCGACCGCCACCGCAGTCTACGCTTGGACAACGCCCGAGCGCAGCCTATTCGACTTGCTGTTCGAGTTTCGCCACTCGTGGATCGGCACCATTGTCCTGTCACCCTACATCGTGTTTGCCGAACTCTTCGTAGCGCCATCGCCATTTCCGCATCTGTTCTTTTGGGCCTCAATCGCGGTCCTCATCAACGCTGCACTATTGCACCTTGCAATCAAGCTCGACGCGCGCACGACTGATCGTGCCTTAAAGGAAAACGCCCGACAGAGCGACCGATGGGAGCGCATAAAGCAAGGAGGTTCGTTCTGGGCCACTGAACGGGCCGAAATACCTTCGATCCGTCGTGCGCCGATTGTAAGTGGTTTGGGGCCGATTATCTGGCGTCAGGCCCTCAACGTTGCCCGCAGTTCATTCAGGGTCGTTGCCGTGTTTATTGGTATGGCTGCCTGCGTCGGGCCGGTCCTTTCCGCGGCCGGTATATCAGTCACGGACTCGCGGGCCGTGTTGTTTTTCTACATCTTTTTTGTGTTCATCCTGCCTCGAACACTGGTTTGCGACTTTCGCGGCGACCTGAGCCGGATGGAAGTCTACAAGACCTTGCCCATCCCACCATGGCGGATCTGCACAGGTCAGCTCGTGACTCAGGTGGTTCTGGCCTGTGTCGTTGCTGTGACCATGATCGTCAGCATCGTCGTCTTTCAAGATGGACTCGGCATACCCGATGCACTGGTTCTTGCGGCTTTTGTATTCCCGTTGACCGTGCTTCTCTATACCGTTGAGAACACGATACATCTCTTGTTTCCGACAAAACTCCTCCCGATGGGACGAGCAGACTTCGAATTTCTTGGTCGTTCACTTGTCGAGTTCATCGCGAAGTCGATTGCCATCTTTGCGGCTGTGGCGGCTTCGGCTGCCGTGGGGCTATTCACATTCACAACGATAAGACCCTCTTGGGTTCTATTGGGGTTGGCCAGCTGGATCACATTGACCTTGTTCGGGCTTTTTGCGTTGGCCGCGATGCAATATGCGTTCCGTCGGTTCGCAGTGGCAGAAAACGTCGACTAAAGCGAAGAATGGTAACCGCCGGCCGAGGCCTTCAACCTACTTGAGGCCCCAGCCGTCGGAATGGCGGATTAGGGCCTATTATCTGTAAACATGGTGCGGACTCATTGAAATTAGCCATGTCAAGAATTGCAGTTCACTAAGTTCCGTTCCCAGCACACCATCGAATAGGCGTATCTAAAACCGCACTGCCGATGATCAAAAGTATGGGCCGACAACGAGGACCAACGTGAGTGATAGTACTGGAAATACCTGCCAGCAGCGTAAGCGGACCAATATAGGTTAAGCGCCTCTGAAAAGGGGTTGGCGCATTCACTATTCGGAAACCTCAAGTCGCCGTATTTTCTGGCGCAGGATTTCAGGTTTGAATGCCCACGCAAATATCAAGCGCGCGAGAACAAAATTATTGTCGCGCGCAAAAATACTTGAATTGTTGCATTTTAAGTTCAAGTATTCGAATGCGTGGCAAGTCTGTATTACCTCTGTTGCTCGCGCATTTGCCAGACCTGTCTGGTTAACCTCCTGGAGATGACGTGAGTGGCGTCGCCAGGAGGTTACTTTTTCGTTGAGACAATCTTCCACAGGAACGCCTAATGAAGCTAGCAAGGTTGAAATACCCCACTTGTGAGCGAAGTTCATTTTGTCCGTTTGCCTGCTATTTGTTACCTGGTTCTGAACGTTCGGAATGAGCGGTTTGCGACTTGCCGCACTCGCGAAAGACTGAAGCGTGATCAAAGGCGGCTTTGGGCTCGTTGCAGACATTCGAAGTCAGAAAAAAGTCGACTTATGTCTGGGCTGAGCACGGAGCAGACGTTTGAAGTGCCTTTTTCTGTGCCTTCAAAAGGGGAATGGCTAGGTTTCCCGACTACTCCTCGAATGAGCGTGAGATCGCGTCCATTGCAGCCCACCCCAACGCGATATTCTCCTTGTCTGCACTCACTGGAAGCGATGAGAATTTAACGATTACTGTCCGGGTCGTGGGGTTAATCCAAATGTGCTGACCGTTGACCCCGACGGCGAAGAACGAACCGTGGTCGTCCTTGGTCACATACCACTGATTTCGGTAGAAGCCGTTGGGCCAAGTCTTAGAGTAGATTGTTGGCTGCCAAGCCGCGTTGTCCCCGTTAAAGCGGATATCATCGATCCACCCAGGCGGTATAATCTGTCGATCATTGAAGAAACCATCGTCCAGGACCATTTGCGAGAACCTAGCAAGGTCGCGCAAAGTCAGAACGAATCCGCCGTTTGCAGCGGCAGCGCCCTTGTAGTCGACCGTGATGTGGCCATCGTGGTCGACTCCAAGCTGCGACCAGATCGCGGTGCTCATGTAGTCCGCAAACCGCTGTCCCGAAGCTCTTTCGATTAACCAGCCAAGAACGTCGGTGTTGATCGATGCATATTGGAACTGCTGACCGTGCGGTCGCGACGTTTCTTTTTCAATGGTAGTGGCAAAGGCATAGACCCCTTCCTCGGCCATGGGTGCATTTTCGCCGCGCCAAGCTGTTGAGGCCTCGTGTGCGACAACCTCTGCTTCTGGGTCGGCGTAGTCCTCGCTGAAGACTATAGAGGTTGTCATATCAAGAACTTGCCGAACCGTCGCATCACCAAAACCTGGCGCGCCATCCATCTCCGGGATATAGTCCGTGACCTTCGCTGTCGGGTTCAGTCGTCCGTCATTCACGAGTATCCCGGCCAGAGTACCTGTAACGGACTTCGACACGGACATCAGAAGGTGCCTCGTGTCCGGAGTCATTCCATTGAAGTACTTTTCAAAGACGATATCGCCGTTGTGCAGAACGATGAAACCATCAGTATACGTCCGGACCAGCATGTCCGCGACTGTCATCGGTTGACCGTCCAAGCCGTCAAACTGAAGCCCTGAGAGGTCTTGAGGCGTGAGATTGAGAGGCGCGGCCGGTCCTGAACCACGGCTGATATTTGCAACGTGCAGGAACTCACTGATATGCTGGAACGCCCAACGATTGTCCGGGCCCTTGTCCCAAGCAGAAATATCGATGGTACGTGTTGGAGGATTCCCTTGCATGATCCCCATCTCGGCCGCGGTCATCGGCCGTCCTTCGACAATGTTGTCTTGCGCAAACGCCGCACTGGCAAATGCTAAGGCGCAGAAATAGCATAGTGTTTTCATCGTTCCCTCCCCCATTTCTTCGAATTTATAACGAGAACCCAAAACCACCAAATTTGTGCGAATGTGGCGGTCTGCTTTGTCCGCAGTCCTTCCATCGGCAAAGCGATAGGGAATGTCCGGTTTGCACGGTTCAGAACTTTCTGCACGGGCGAAGCCTCAAAGTGCGGTGAAGGTCTGGTAAGGGCTCCTATCGCCAGTACAAGTGCACTGCTGAAAAAACGTCCATTCTGAGCCCGGAGCTGCCGTTAGTCGCGCTTCGGGCCTATGCAAGTACGGCGCGTAGTGAACGCGTAAAGCGGACATTGAGCGCAATTTTGTGAAAGGCAGGGGAGTGGGAAAGTTGTCGTTGCTGATTTTCGTTACTTGTGAAGGTATTGGCAACGACCATCAGAATTCAACTGAAAGCCAATAGTCTATGTATTCGATACCTACTTTGGAAACTGAGCGCGTCATATTGCGTGTGCCCACGATGGAGGACTGGCCAGAATACTCTGAGTTGATGGTGTCAGAACGCTCGGTTTTCATGGGTGGTCCTTTCTCTCTTGCTGCTGCCTGGGGATTGTTTTGTCACGACGTTGCGCAATGGGCACTGATGGGATTTGGCGCGCTGATGATCGAAGAACGTTGGTCGGGGCAGTGTTTAGGGCAAGTAGGAGTTAATTCCGGTCCTCTGTTTCCAGAGTATGAACTGGGCTGGCTTATCTATTCACACGCAGAGGGTAAAGGATTTGCCTACGAAGCTGCACAGGCGTTGAAACGCTGGGCGTATCATGAAAGGAAACTTGAGACACTGGTCAGTTATGTGGATCCACTTAATATTCGATCCCGTTCGCTTGCAGAAAGGCTCGGCGCTAATCTGGACGCAGCAGCACCTCGTCAAGATCCGACGGATCTAGTTTATCGCCACCCCTTTGAATAGGTCACCTAGGCTCAGGACTCATAGCTAGAACATGATGAGAGCTGCGATGGCGATTGCTGAGAGGAAAACTGTCGGGCACCTGTCGTACCGTGTTGCGCCGCGCCGCCAATCCTTCAATCGACCGAACATGATCTCTTTGCGGTAGCGGCGTTTGTAACGCCACATGTCATACCTCGCGGGTTTCTTGCGGTGCTTTCGACCTAGTATGCAGGGGCGTGCCATTGTCGTACAAAGCTTTCCTGAACCAAACAGCATCATAGCCGCGATCCCGAGCAACCAATCGACATCTGGCAAGCTACTGAGCAAGACGCATGCACCGATGTAATTGCTGACCTATCCGGCGATTACAAAGAGGTTCGGTGGACGACCTCAGCTGTCGCAGATCGCATGCAACTTTGTGTTCATGCCGCCCTTGGTTCAGCCGCCCGCGCGCCCCTGTTTGACGTCAAAACTGGATGCAGTTCGATGAGCCTTCAGGTAAGTCGCATCAATCATCAGAGTTATTTCCTCGCCTTGATAGGCGGCCAGAGCAGCCATCATCTCGCCAAAGCCACCCGTCTTGCAACAAGAAACGTTTTGCTGAAAACCCACAACACCGGTACTGTTTACGCCAATCCAATCACAGCAAACCCAACGCTCATGAATCCACAACCAAACAACGCATCATTTGCACCGCTTGTGCGGGCAAATTTGCGTTCGCGATCCGTGGAAGGGTTTTCTCAAGATCTTGAAAAGGTCTGCGGGCAGTTTGCCGTCGAGTCTGGGTCTGCCTCACGCGGGCGCATTGATGGAGACGTTTCCACATTACCAGTGTCACGATTTGAAACGGCAATTGTATCTCTAGACGCTCAAAGAGTTTTTCGAGACGAGCGTATGATACGGAAGGACCCCGGAGAGCACTTGTTTCTACTCATACAGGACAAGGGAAACTGCCGCATTCACCAGAACGATACGTCGGTTTTGTTGACGCCCGGCGACATGTATCTTGTTGATAGCGCAAAACGCTCCGAGTTTGTCTATGACGGGATGAACTCTCGCCAAATCTCGATCCACCTGCCGCGTGATGAGATGCTGCACAGATTCGGGGCAATTTGCACCGGCGGGATTGGGGTGGACCACAATGATCCCTTGTTTGTGGCAATGCGCGCCGTTCTGGCCAAGATATTTGCGGAAGATAACGCAGTTACACTGCAGCTGGGTGAGGCGTTCTTGAGTTTGCTGGGGGCCTATTTCCGGTGTGTCAGCCATCAGGAAGATCAAAACGGACGAGAGGCTAACGCAGTTCTGTCACGTGCCTTGCAACTGATAGAGCGCAAAGCGACCGACCCTGCATTCGGGCCGCAAGCGTTGGCAGAAGCTTTGCAAGTATCGTCCCGGACCCTTCAGCGCCATTTTGGAACGATTGGTGAAACGGCGAGTAAGCGTATCTTGTCTGTGCGGCTTGAGACCGCAAAAGCCCGACTGAAGGAAGTGAACTCTGACGCCGGACGCGACACGATCGCCGTCGTGGCGTATGATTCCGGGTTCAACGACCTGTCGCATTTTTACAAGGTCTTTCGGGAACGATTTGGTGTCTCCCCGGGGGCTGCGCGAAAGAATATGTCGCCTTGACCCAAATCTTGTGGCGCAAAACCCCAAGACTCGACCGACCGGTCGGCTAAACTTTCTCTCTATGATTGATGGTCGTGTACGAGCATCGAGATTCAGGGAGGACGAGACATGATCGAATACGATCTGACCATCGATGGTCAGCCAATATCCACGGCAACCATGTTTGATGTGCTGAACCCATCGACGGGTGAAGTTGCAGGACGGGCGCCCAATGCGACGACAGCCGAACTGGAGACGGCAGTTGCAGCTGCAAAAACAGCATTTGAAAGCTGGTCGGCCAGATCGGACGAAGAATTACAATCCGCCTGCGAGGCTGTGGCACAGAAGATCGGAGATCATTCCGATGAGCTTGCCAAAATCATTACCGCCGAACAGGGAAAGCCGCTGAGTGGTCTGGGATCGCGCTGGGAAATGGGTGCGGCAGGGGCCTGGGCCGGATATACTGCTGGCCTGTCTTTGCCGATGAAGGTTCTGCAGGACAGTAATGAAGGACGGGTCGAGTTACATCGCAAGCCACTTGGTGTTGTAGGATCGATCACACCCTGGAACTTCCCGGTGATGATTGCGATTTGGCACATCATGCCGGCATTGCGTACCGGCAATACTGTCGTCATCAAGCCATCACCCCAGACGCCATTGTCAACATTGCGTCTTGTTCAGATTATGAACGAAGTTCTGCCTGCGGGCGTTGTGAATGTTATCACCAGCGATGACATGGGTGATAATATCGGTGGCGCGATGTCAGCCCATCCCGATATCCGTAAGATCGTTTTTACCGGGTCTTGCGCCACCGGGCAAAAGGTCATGGCGTCGGCCGCCGAAACCATGAAACGCCTGACGCTCGAACTGGGCGGCAATGATGCGGGCATCGTTCTGCCTGACGCCGACCCACACGCTATTGCCGAAGGTCTGTTCTGGGGTGGATTCATCAACAACGGCCAGACTTGTGCCGCGATGAAGCGCCTATATGTTCATGAAAGTATCCATGACGAGGTCTGCGACGCGCTTGTCGAATTTGCCCGCAATATCCCGGTGGGTGATGGCATGGACGACCATGCAATACTCGGCCCGATCCAGAACAAAATGCAGTTTGACAAGGTCAGCCGCCTGGTCGCCGACGCGAAACAGCGTGGCCGGGTGCTACTGGGTGGCGCACCGGGCGATGGGTTGTTCTTCCCTCCTACGATCATTGCGGGGCTGAATAACGGCGACCCATTGGTTGATGAAGAACAGTTCGGCCCGGCGCTGCCGATCATCAAGTACTCGGACGTGGAAGATGCGATTGCCGCTGCGAATGACAGCCCGAATGGGCTGGGTGGCTCGGTCTGGTCGTCTGACATTGAGGCCGCCAAGGCAGTTGCCAGCCGTATGGAATGCGGATCAGTCTGGATCAACAAGCATGGCGCCATTCAACCCAACGCCCCGTTCGGCGGGGTCAAATCATCTGGGATCGGCGTCGAATTCGCCGATGAAGGTTTGGCCGAATACACCGATATCCAAGTCGTATTCAGCTAAAGGAAGACAGGAGAGGAAAAGATGAAAATCAGGAATATCCTTGCCACAACTGCGCTGGGAGCCGTCTTCGCCGGTGGGGCTCTTGCGCATCCATTGGACGGGCTAACGCCCGACGAGCTTCAGCAGATCAACACGATCCTGAAAGACAGCGGCACCGTCACGGATGAGACGCTGTATCCGTTGATCGACCTGCATGAGCCGTCGAAGGCCGACGTTCTGGCGTGGAAAGAAGGGGATGCGCTGGATCGTAAAGCGATGGTGCAATACACAACCGATCAAGGCTTTAGCGAGGCGATCGTAAACATTACGCAAGGCACTGTCGAAGAGAACTTTGTCATCGAGGGCTCGGGCCAGCCGATGGTTCTGTTCGCCGAGTTTATCGGTGCGCTGGAAGGTGCTCTGGGCCACCCGGACATGATCGCGGGTTTGGAAGCACGTGGTTTAACAAATGAAGACGCGTTCTGTCTGCCTCTCACAGCGGGCAATTTCTTTACCCCCGAATTCGACGGTACACGTCTGATGAAGGTGCCTTGCTATCAAAACCCGACGGGCTCAAACTTCTACGCAAAGCCAATCGAGGGTCTGTTTGCAATCTACGACATCGGCAAGCAGGAAGTTGTTGAGGTCATCGACACCGGTGCGATCCCTTTGCCGCAAGATCCCTGGGGTTACACGCTGGAAGAGGTTGCCGAACGGGCCGAGCTGCGCCCTGAAACCAACAAGGTGCTACTGACTCAGGAAGGTGGACCCAACTACACGCTGGACGGTAATCATCTGGAATGGGATATTTGGCGCATGAACCTGCGCGCGGAAAAGCGTGCTGGTCTGGTTGTCTCAAACATCGATGTGAACGATCAGGGCAAATGGCGTTCGGTCATTTATCAGACGCATTTGTCGGAAGTGTTCGTCCCCTATATGGACCCGACTGACGGCTGGTACTGGCGGACCTATATGGATAGTGGTGAATACGGGTTCGGCCTGTTCCTGACACCGCTTCGCGCAGGCGTTGATTGCCCGGCATATGCGACCTTCTTGCCCGCTGTGATCGCGGATGACGCCGGTATGCCGCTGGAAATTCCGGATGCGATCTGCATTTTTGAGCGTAACATTGGCGATCCTGCATGGCGTCACTTCGAGATCTTCGCTCAGACGCCCGAAAGCTTTGTCCCGACCGAAGGTCGTTCGGAAACCGAACTGGTTGTACGGACGGCATCGGAAGTCGGGAACTACGACTACTTGATCGACTACCGTTTCAAGCAGGACGGTCAGATGTTCATCAAGATCGGCGCAACTGGTCTAGACGCAGTCAAAGGTGTGGTTTCGACCTCGATGAACGACGCGACGGCTGCGGAAGATACGAAATACGGCACGTTGATTGCACCGCATCTGGTTGCGGCCAACCATGATCATTATTTCAACTTCCGTATCGACTTCGACATCGACCAGCCGGTCAACCACATGGGTTTGATGGAAATCATCCCGGCTGAAGTGCCTGCAGACAGCCCGCGCAAATCGATGTGGACCTGGCAGCACGTGATGCCGGACAGTGAGCTGGACGCGCGCTATCGCTTCAGCGCATCCAAACCGCGTCACGTCCATATTTCGAACCCGCAAGCAGAAGGCTATCTGGGCCATACCCCGGGCTGGATGATTCACCACGGCTCGATCGCCTATGGCCCGTTTGACTTTGAAAACGACCCTCCATTCAAGCGAAACGCCTATATCGAGTATTCCTCTTGGACGACAGTGTACGATCAGGAACAGCGCTATGCGGGTGGTAAATACGCGATGCAAAGCGATGGTTCGGACACGCTGGCCGAATGGGTAAAAGAGGACAAACCCCTCATGCACCAGGACATCGTGTCGTGGTTTACTGCAGGGTTCCACCACATCCCGCGAATGGAAGACTGGCCGGTCATGTCGACCGAGTGGAAGACGGTTCATATCATGCCGTTCAACTTCTTCGCTCACAACCCAGCGCTGACGATCCGCGAGTGATTATGGGCAAATGAAACAAAGGAAGGGCGGCCTTGTGCGGGCCGCCCTTCGTTTGTGTGTGATCTTATCGATATCGATTTCTTAAAGTTTGGTAGGGCCGTCCGCTCGACTTTGCAAAGTCGACTTTCTGCGCATTGTCGTCATTGAAATTGATCGCAGCGAAGTTGAAGCGTCCAGCCCCGAATGCCGGATCCAGTGCGATCAGACCTCAAGTGTCGACATAGTTCCTTGTAACTTGATAACAAGCCAATTGAGATGACAACCGCCCGCCGAATTCCCTAATTTTGGCAAAAGTTGCGTTCTCGGCCGTCAAAAGTTGCTTTTGAAGCCGGACAAGTTCCAGTTCACATCGGACGACACATTTAGTGGAAAATGGCTGGGGTGGTAGGATTCGAACCTACGATACACGGTACCAAAAACCGCTGCCTTACCACTTGGCTACACCCCATCGGTGAGCGGCTATCTACGATTGTTGTCTGAGGGGTGCAAGAGCTTTCCTGTAAAAAAGTGTGGCGATCTGAAATTATTTTTAGGACGGTTCAGATTGTCTCGATCAGTACCGCCCCAGAGCGATTTCCAGCTTCGACCGCCTGATGAGCCAGGGCGCAATCCTCTAAAGAATATACGCCCTGAATAGGACAATGCAGTGCATTGGCCGTGAGTGCTTTGTTCAGTCGTAGAGCGGCTGCCGCGCGGATTTCGGAAGGCAACAAGTATACCAGTACCATTTCCAAGGTTACTGATTTGAACATCAGGGGATAGAAGGGCAGCGTAGGGGACATTTCCTGAGCTGAGCCAAAGGCATTGATCCGCCCGTTTTCGGCAACGACTGCTGTGTTGGTTTCAACATTCTGGCCAAATTCGACATCGACGATTCGATTGACCAACTGACCGTTATTCGCAGCAATGATTTGCTCGGGTAGGTCCGGAGCATTGTAGTCAAGTACGATATCCGCACCGGCATCTTTGACCCGATCGAAATTGCGCGGACTGGCGGTCGAGATGACTCGTGCGCCGCCCCATTTCGCCAGTTGGACGGCGAGAAAGCTGACGGTGCCTGCGCCGCCGTGGATTAGTAGGGTCTGTCCTTCGATTTCACCTCCTGAAAACACTGTGTGACTTGCAGTCAGTCCTGGGATTCCAAGTATCGCACCTGTTTGTAGCGAGACTGGGTCGGGTAGATCGACCACCTGTTCAGCAGGCAATGTGATTTGTGTGGCTGCGGTTCCGAATGCACGTTGCCACTGACCATTCCAGATCCAGACGCGCTGTCCGATGCGAGAGTTGTCGACGCCGTCACCAACCGCTGAGATTATTCCGGAGCCGTCGCTATGAGGGACAACAACCGGAAAAGGAGGCTTGGTGACGCCCGGTCGCGCACCAGCACGGGCTTTGACGTCCGAGGGATTCACACCGGAATAGGCAAGATCAACGGTCACTTCACCGGGGGCCGGAGGACGAGCCTCAATCTCCTGAACGTTCAGGACGTCTGCTGCCGGGCCAAATGCGGTGTATGTGACGGCTTTCATGAATTCCCATCCCTTGTGTCGTGACGTTCACTCTACTGTCAGAACAATTGGATGCTAGTCTTTGCGCTATCATGGAGGGAAAATTATGAAAACGCTGCGCACACCAGATGAATGCTTTGCAGGTTTGCCCGATTACGATTTTGCCCCGAACTACATTCAAATTGATGACACCGAAGGTGGCAGTTTGAGGGTGCACTATCTGGATGAAGGGTCTGATGAGGCTGCCCCGGTTCTGCTCATGCATGGAGAGCCCAGCTGGTCCTACCTTTATCGCCACATGGTCCCTCATATCGTGAGCGATGGTCATCGCGTGATTGTCCCGGATCTGGTTGGTTTCGGTAAGTCGGACAAGCCCACACAGCGCAGCGACTATACCTATGAGCGCCACGTGTTCTGGATGGGCGAGGTGCTGCGCAAACTGGATCTGCAGGGCATAACTCTGGTTTGTCAGGATTGGGGCGGCCTGATCGGGCTGCGCTTGTGGGCTGAGATGCCAGAACGATTTGCGCGTGTGGTTGTTGCGAACACAGCATTACCAACCGGCGATCAGCCTTTGGGAGAGGCTTTTGCCGCATGGCGCCAGTTCAGTCAGGATGTACCGGATTTTCGCGCAGGGCGGATCGTGTTTGGTGGCACAGTATCAAAACTGACGGATGCAGAGGTTGCTGCATATGATGCACCATTTCCTGACGATACCTACAAAGCCGGTGCACGGCAGTTTCCCATGTTGGTTCCTGATCGGCCGGATGATCCTTCGGCCGAACCGAACAGACAGGCCTGGAGCGTCATTCGATCTTTGCAAACGCCGATCCTGACGGCATTTGGTGCAGACGACAAGATAATGGCTGGAATTGACCAGGTGTTTCAAAAACTGTGCCCGGGGGCTGAGGGACAGCCACATGTTGTATTGCCGAACGCCGGACATTTTCTTCAGGAAGATGTCGGTCCGGAGCTGGCTGAACTCACCTGCGATTTTATTCGAAGAACGCGGTGAGCGACCCAGATGCGAGTGCTTTTCAGTTGCATCGATTTGGGCGTAATATTATGTAAATTAACAATAAAATACTCTCCTGCTGTTGTGTTTAATGTTCGGAACGCCTAGCTGATTAGTAGACGATAACCTGTCATGTAGGAGCGGCAGATGAAAATGAATGCGAAAGTCGCAGAAGCGCTGAATATTCAAATCAACAACGAGCTTCATGCATCTTACACTTACCTCGCAATGGCAGCCTATTTCGAGGCGCAGGACTTGCCCGGTTTCGCCCAATGGTTCAGAGGGCATTCCGCCGAAGAGGGCGAGCACGCAATGCGGATTTTTGACTTCATCGCAAAGCGGGGCGGGCGCATCGAGCTGGATGGAATTTCCAAGCCACAAACCGACTACGCGTCACCGGTTGAAGCATTGGAACACGCGCTGGCGAATGAAATAACCGTGACCGGCCAGATCAACGCTCTGTTTGAACTGGCGCATGAGGTCAAGGAATACAGCACTCAGAACATGCTGAACTGGTTCCTTGCCGAGCAAATCGAAGAAGAAGATCTGTTTACGTCAATCCTCGACCGGGTGAAGGCGGCCAATGGTGATCGTTGGAATCTGCTTTTGCTTGATCAGGAATTGGGAAAACGCGGAAGCGAAGAATAGCGACGGAAATGGCGGCGTCACAAAGGCGCCGCCCTCATTCGCGGATTTCAGCCGCATCAACGCCCCAAAGGTTGGCCTTTAGCGTCCAGCCGCGATAGCCACCCGCGGAAACCCGGCACCAGTCGATTGAGCAGGTTCCCAGGCGTGCCACGACTCCGGTCTCGAAATGGGCATTGATCTGGGATTTCGTATCCGGGCTGGCATAGACAGGCAGCATGTCGGATTCGATCAGAACGGTGCGGACGCCGGACAGCAGCGCATAGTGAACCCACCCCCCTGCGCCATCACGGTCCTGAACCTTGCGCCAGTTCCCATATTCGGCCGTGATCTGCAGGGGCATTCCGCGCCGTTTGAAAACCCAATCGATTCTGTGGGTCAGTGACGGCCCCCGACGCACGTTCCCTTCTGCGGCTTTCATCGAGACGAACCGTGGCAAAGGCAGATTGGTGACAGGACCACGCTTTTCTTCCGCGTTGGCGGCAAATGTGCCGAACGCGACAATAAATGCGGTCAGGGCCGCCAAGCCTTGGCGTTTCACCGAAAAAATAGCACTCACTGCTGGCCTGCTCTTATGCCTGTTTATTGTGTTTCGAAAAAAGGTTGCGTCAATGCACGTGGGGTTCTTGTGCCCCGCCTGTTCCTGCGCCACGATGCCATGGCGCGCGACTGTTTGCAAAGCAGTAGGAGGGCTGAGGTGCCAAGAGAACGTCTGAGTGTTGTCGTTACGCGACGGTTGCCGGAAGCGGTGGAAACCCGCCTGAGCGAACTTTTTGATGTTCGGTTGCGGGATAATGACACGCCCATGACCCGAGAAGAGCTCGTCTCTGCCGTGCAGGAAGCGGATGTGCTGGTTCCGACAGTGACCGATACGATCGATGGGGGCTTGCTGGGGCAGGCTGGTGAAAACCTGCGGCTGATCGCCAATTACGGGGCAGGGGTGGACAATATCGATGTCGCAACTGCGCGCCAACGTGGGATTTTGGTTTCGAACACTCCGGGTGTTTTGACCGACGATACTGCCGATATGACAATGGCGCTGATCTTGGCCGTGACGCGCCGCATCCCCGAAGGTCTTGGCGTTATGCAAAAGGGTGACTGGTCCGGATGGGCGCCTACCGCTCTGCTTGGCGGCAGAATTGGCGGTCGTCGTCTTGGGATTTTGGGTATGGGGCGCATCGGGCAGGCCGTGGCCCGCCGTGCCAAGGCGTTTGGCATGCAGGTGCATTACCACAATCGTCGCAGATTGCGCCCCGAGGTTGAGGAAGAGCTGGAAGCGACCTACTGGGACAGCCTCGATCAGATGGTCGCACGAATGGATGTGATCTCGGTCAATTGTCCGTCGACGCCATCAACCTTTCATTTGATGAACGCACGCAGGCTCAAGCTGATGAAGCCGTCGGCTGTCATTGTGAATACGTCACGCGGCGAAGTGTTGGATGAAAACGCCCTGACGCGCATGATCCGCGCGGGTGAGATTGCCGGAGCAGGGTTGGACGTCTACGAGCATGGGACCAACGTGAACCCACGTCTGCGCCAGCTGCCAAATGTCGTTCTGCTGCCCCATATGGGTTCGGCCACGCTCGAGGGGCGGATTGAGATGGGTGAGAAGGTCATCATCAACATCAAAACCTTCGAAGATGGCCACCGACCGCCGGATCAGGTTGTGCCTTCGATGATTTAAAATTTTCGCCCGGTCTCGTTCAACGATGAGGCCGGGTATTTTCATGTGGCGGAAATTTGCCTTCGCACGCGCGCATTGCACCTTATGGTTGTGACGCTTTGCCGAGGCATACACTGTTGAAAGCAAACATTGAATTGGAGGAAATCATGCGTTTCAGTCGACTTTCATTTCTACTCCTCTCAGCGGCGGTAATTTCCGCACCTGCAATCGCTCAGGAAACTGCTGATGCCGTCGCGCCCGAAGGTGCGTCCGAAGGACAGGTTCAGGCCCTGACCGAAGAAGTGATTGCAGCGCTCGAGGCAAAGGCAGCTGGTGAACCAGTTACATCCGAGAACTGGATGGTTGCAGCCGCGAACCCATTGGCTGTCGAAGCCGGGGCAAAGGTATTGCGCGCAGGTGGCACCGCAGCAGATGCAATGGTCGCGGTACAGGTCGTGTTGGGGCTGGTGGAACCACAATCCTCGGGTCTTGGGGGTGGAGCATTTCTGGTCTGGTATGACGCTGCGAGCGGCGAGCTGACGACGCTGGATGGGCGTGAAACCGCCCCGCTGGCGGCGACTCCGACCTTGTTTCAGGACGAAAACGGTGAGCCGCTAAAATTTTTTGACGCTGTGGTTGGCGGACTCTCGGTCGGCACGCCCGGCACACCTGCCTTGATGGAAACGGCGCATCGCCAATGGGGGCGCAGCCCTTGGCCTTCGCTGTTCGATGATGGCATTCGGCTAGCGGATGAGGGCTTCCTTGTTTCACCACGTTTGGCAAGTCTGGTCGAGAACGATGCCGAGCGCCTGTCACGTTTTCCGGTGACCGCTGAGTATTTCTTGCCCGGCGGCGAACCCCTCTCGCAGGGGCAGCGCTTGATGAACCCGGCTTACGCCGAGACCCTTCGCACTTTGGCCGCCGAAGGCAGTGCTGGTTTCTATGGTGGAGACATCGCGTCTGACATCGTAAGCACTGTGCGAAACGCACCGGGAAATCCCGGAGTGCTTTCTGGCGTCGATTTGGCGCTTTATCAGGTTATCGAACGCGAGCCCGTTTGCACCGAATACCGAGAGTTCGATGTCTGTGGCATGGGCCCCCCTTCGTCAGGCGCCCTGACCGTTGGACAGATACTTGGGATGCTCAATAACTACGATTTGTCTGCGATGGGTCCAGACAGTCATGAGGCTTGGCGCTTGATCGGAGACGCCTCTCGTCTCGCCTTTGCCGATCGTGGTAGATACATGGCTGACAGTGATTTTGTTCCCATGCCGACAGAAGGGTTAGTGGATTCGGAGTATCTGGCAGAGCGGGCCGCATTGTTGAAAGACAACGCGGCGTTATCCGAGGTTGCCCCGGGAAACCCTGAATTCGACCATGCGTCGAACTGGGCCGATGATATCTCGTTGGAGCTGCCATCAACCTCGCATATCTCGATCGTGGATTCCTACGGCAACGTCCTTTCAATGACGACGACGATTGAAAACGGATTTGGCTCACGGCTCATGACCAACGGTTTTCTGCTGAACAACGAACTGACCGATTTTTCGTTCAAGACACATAGAGACGGTGTTCCAATTGCGAACCGGTTGGAGCCGGGCAAGCGCCCAAGATCTTCGATGAGCCCAACCATCGTGATGAAGGATGGTGCACCGGTACTGGCCATTGGATCGCCGGGCGGCAGCCGTATAATTGGCTATGTCGCCAAGTCGATCATCGCCTGGGCGGATTGGGATATGAATGTCCAGCAGGCCTTGTCGCACCCACATCTGGTAAATCGTTTCGGAACTTACGATGTCGAAGCGGGAACTGCGGCCGAAGGTTATTCAGATGTGCTGACTGAACTGGGATTCGAGGTCAACGCACGCGACCTGACCTCGGGCCTTCACGCCATTGAGATCTCAGATGGGCTGAAAGGGGCCGCTGACCACAGGCGCGAAGGTATCGCGCTGGGCGAGTAAAACATCCGGATTTGTGGGTATTGCCCCAACCATGCGGGCCTTTTAGTCATGTGCTGAATGGCCCGTAAGGTCGGGTAGGGGAGGATGTCATGGTGCAAGCCACTGCTATGCCACGCAACGAGTCCGGAATTGAAACGGCCGTTGGTATTCTGAAGCAAAGGTTTGGGGATCGCTTGCAAACCGGTGCAGCCATCCGGGAGCAGCATGGCCACACCACAACATGGATCGAAAATCAAAGCCCGGATGCGGTGGTGTTTCCGCGTTCGACCAAAGAGGTTTCTGAAATCGTCAAAACCTGTGCCGCGCATAGGGTGCCGGTCATTCCATTCGGGACAGGTACGTCGCTGGAGGGGCATGTTAATGCGCCCGCGGGTGGCGTATCGATTGATTTGAGCCAAATGAACAAGGTGCTGGCCGTCAACGCCAGCGATCTTGATTGTGTCGTCCAGCCCGGCGTAACGCGCGAAGATCTGAATACGCATTTGCGTGATCAGGGCCTGTTTTTCCCCATTGATCCCGGAGCGAATGCATCGCTGGGTGGAATGGCCGCGACCCGCGCATCGGGCACCAATGCGGTGCGCTATGGAACGATGAAAGACAACATCCTTAGCCTGGAAGCCGTCATGCCGGATGGGCAGATCATACGGACGGGTCAAAGGGCCAAGAAGTCATCGGCAGGATACGACCTGACCCGGCTTCTGATCGGGGCCGAAGGTACGCTTGGGATCATCACCGAACTCACTTTGCGTCTGCAGGGCATTCCAGAGGCGATCAGTTCGGCCCGTTGTTCATTCCCAACCGTCGATACCGCCTGTCAGGCGGTGATGATGACGATCCAATACGGTATTCCGGTCGCGCGCATTGAACTGCTAGACGAAATGTCAGTCCGGGCAGCGAATGCATATTCCGGTCTGGATCTGCCCGAAACTCCGTTACTGCTGCTCGAGTTTCATGGGTCTGAGACGGGCGCCGCTGAACAAGCTGCAACCTTTGGTCAAATTGCCGAAGAGTTTGGCGGTACAGATTTCGCCTCAACCACGACCACTGAGGAACGCAACAAACTGTGGCAGGCGCGTCACGACATGTACTGGGCCTGCTTACAACTGCGCCCGGGCGCCCGCGGAATTTCCACGGATGTCTGTGTTCCGATCTCGCGACTGGCAGAATGCGTGACCGCCGCGCAGGATAAGGCAGCAGAGCTTGGTTTGCTTGCACCAATTGTCGGGCATGTTGGGGATGGCAATTTTCATACTTTGCTACTGATCGACATGGACAACGCGGATGAGGTTGCCAAGGCTGATCAGTTCGTCGGCTGGCTGAACGATCTGGCCATTTCGATGGAAGGCACCTGCACAGGCGAGCACGGTATCGGTCAGGGCAAACGCCCCTACCTGGTCAAAGAGCTGGGAGCCGCCACCGACTACATGGTCGCCATCAAAGCAGCTCTGGACCCCAACAATATAATGAACCCTGGGAAGATTCTGTAGCTTCGACAGCATCGCTTCAGCTTTTGGCAGCCGCCCGGCGATCGGGCAAGGTGGCGCAATAGAGATAGCCGCAGGTCGGTTTTGATCTTTTTTGCGTCGGCTGGACATGGCGCTGAAGCCTGTCCTTGGGCATAAACCTTGCCAAACAGACTCAATCCGGAGAGCGGGCAAATGAAAACCCAAGTCAAAGCACTTGTCGTTGGCGGTGGCGCCGTCGGAACATCGATTGCGTATCATCTGGCCAAGGCTGGCTGGGACGATGTGATGCTGATCGAGCGGGACGAGTTGACCTCGGGCTCGACCTGGCACGCGGCAGGCCTGTTGCCGTTGTTCAATATGTCCTATGCGACGACCCACATTCACAAATACTCGGTCGATTTCTACAAGACGCTCGAGGAAGAAACTGGCCTGAACGCGGGGTTTGCTGTCGTCGGCAACCTGCGCATGGCGCAGACGCAAGAGCGTATGGATGAATACATGCTCTACGCGTCCACAGCGGAAACCTGTGATGTCGCATATGAGTGGCTGACACCCGAGCAGATCAAAGAGCGCTGGCCGCTGATCGAGACATCGGACCTGAAGGGCGCGATCTACCACACCGAGGACGGCTATATTAACCCTGCCGACGTGACGCAGGCGATGGCCAAAGGGGCCCGCCAGCGCGGTGTCGATATCGTGCGCAAGATGCAGGCCGATGCCTTCCACTGGAACGGCACCCACTGGGAAGTCACCTGCACCAAGATGGTCGAGAAGGGCGGCAACCTCGTTCCGTCAGATGAGCAGGTGGTCATCACGGCTGAGCATGTTGTGACCGCATCGGGCAACCACGCACAGCGCACCGCCAAAATGCTGGGCATCAAAATGCCCGCGATCCCGGTCGAACACACCTTCATCGTCATGGACAAAGACCCTGAGCTGGTCAAATGGCGTGAAGCTGGTAACCCCGAACACCCTGTTGTCCGGGATGCCGACAACGAATCTTACGCGCGCGAGGAACGCGGCGGCTGGATTCTGGGCATCTACGAACATGGCGCACCCGCGCAGTTCGAACATGGTGTGCCGGACAGCTTCCGTGCAGACCTGTTCCCGTTGGATCTGGACCGGATCGCGGATCAGTACATGGCGATGGCCGAGCGTGTGCCGTCCTGTGCCGAGTCCGGTCTGAAAGACGATTTCAACGGCCCGATCTGCTACACCCCCGACGGCAACCCGCTGGTTGGCCCCGCACCCGGTCTGCGCAACATGTGGCTGGCCGAGGGCTTCAGCTTCGGCATCACCGCCGCAGGCGGCACCGGCTATTATCTGGCGCAGATGATGGTCGACGGCGAAGCCGAGATCGACATGGCGTCGCTGGACCCCAAGCGGTATTCGTCCAACTGGATGACCACCGAGTTCGCGGCGCGCAAGAACGAAGAATGCTACGAACACGTCTACATCCTGCACCACCCGGATGAAGAGCGTGAAGCATGCCGTCCACTGCGTACTGTTCCGGCTTATGACCGGCAGAAAGCCCGTGGCGCTCAGTTCGGCTGGGTCAACGGCTGGGAACGTCCGAACTACTTCGGACCACTGGACGCTCCGGACAACTTTGACAAGGAAAGCCGTTCGTTCCGCCGTGGTGGCTGGTGGCAGTATGCTGTCGAAGAAGCCAAGGCGATCCGCGAAGGCGTTGGCCTGATCGACGCGTCGGCCTTTACCAAGCACGTCGTCAAAGGCCCCGGTGCGACCCAGTTCCTGGATTGGTTCACCTGCAACAAGCTGCCCAAGGTCGGACGCATCAACCTGACCTACGCGCTGACCTCGCACGGCACCACCCGCACCGAATACACCATCGTCCGCAACGGCGAGAACAACTACTACATCGTTTCCGCCGGTGCCTGGACCGAGTACGACGCCGACTATCTGCGTAAGGCGGCTGAGGACAAGATGGAGGAGTTCGGTTATATCGAAATCCAGGATGTGACCACTCAGTGGGGCGTCTTCGCTATCGCCGGACCCAAGTCGCGCGACGTTCTGAAAGAGGTCATCAAAGACGCCGATCCGGAAACCGCTCTGTCCAACAAGCGCTTCCCGTGGCTGTCGGCCCGTCAGATCGAGCTGGGCATGTGCCCCGTGAATGCGATCCGCGTGGCCTATACCGGTGAGCTGGGTTGGGAACTGCACCACCCGATCGAGATGCAGAACTACCTGTTCGACCTACTGGAGAAAGCCGGTGAGAAGCACGGTATGAAGCTGGTCGGTGCCCGCGCCCAGAACTGGCTGCGGCAGGAGAAGTCCTATCGCGCCTTCGGCACCGAACTGGGCCGCGACGCGACACCGCTGGAAGCCGACCTGCCGCGTTTTGTCGACCTGTCCAAGGACTTCTACGGCAAAGCCAAGCTGGAAGAGACCGGCGTGCGCGTGAAGTGCTGTACCCTGCTGATCGACGGTCCGGACGATGCCGATCCGTGGGGCCGCGAAGCGCTGTACACACCGGAAGGTGAGCGTGTGGGTCGTTTGACCTCGGGCGGCTACTCGGTGGCGTTCGAGAAATCCATTGGCATGGGTTACGTGAAGCCCGAAATGGCGGTCGAAGGCACCAAGCTGCAAGTCAAAATTCAGGACAAGCTGTGGGATGCGGTCGTCACCTGCGACAGCCCCTACGATCCGAAAAACGAAACCATCCGCAAGGACGGTTGATCATTCAAAGGCCCCGGAAAAGTCCGGGGCCTTTTCTTCAAAAGCCTGCTAAGCGGTCAATTCATCGTAGCATTCCAGCGCCTTAGCAGCGTACATCATCGACGGGCCACCTCCCATTTGAATGGCCATGGCCAGCACATCCGAGAATTCATCGCGTGCGGCCCCCGCTTTGATCAACGCTTCAGTGTGAAGTGAAATGCAAGGCTCGCAGCGAACGGCAATCGACATGCCTAGTGCAATGAACTCCTTGGTTTTGTAATCCAGTGCTCCGCCTTCTTTGACTGATTTGCCGAGCGCTCCAAACGCACGTGCGGTGTCGGGTATGGCGCCATTGAGATTGCGCAGCCCTTTACGCGTGTCCGAGAGTTTATCCTGCCAGTTCATTCTGCGGCCCTTTCAAAACATAATATAAATGGAATATGTTTTAGGGTGACCGAGCTGACTTTGATCTCGATCAGATGCCCGGCTTTTCAAAAACGAATGCCAGATTGTTGGCAGGCATTTCAGTGATTTGGATCAGTTTCAGGCCATTGGCTCGCAGTAGCTCAAGAATTTCGCTGTCATCTTTATAGCCGATTTCCGGGTCTTGCTGAGTGAGGGCTTCGTGAAACCGTTTGTCACCGTCGCTGGTCAACTCGCCAGAGCGCATAAACGGCCCGTAAAGAACAAAGCGACCAGCCACATTAAGGGACCGAGTGGCTTCAGCGATCAGTGCTTCAGTCTCGGGCCGACTGATAAGGTGCAGAAGGTTGATCAGAATGATCAGGTCCTTTTTACCAAATTCTCTATGCCACCCCAATGCGGTCGCATTCAGCTCCATTGCGGTCGAAACATTCGGCAAAGCAGCGGTATAGGCATCGATGCTGGCCCGGCGTTGGGGGTCGATTTCGCTGGGTTGCCACCGCAGGTCTGGCAAGCACCGGGCAAAACTTGCAACATGTTGGCCAGTACCACTGGCAAGCTCCAACGCGGTGCCAGAAGGTGGTGCAACAAGTTGCACCAAATCGCAAATTGCTTGGGTATTGCGGCTTGCTGCTGGGGCGACAAGCCGCCCCTCTGTGTCTTCGTTTGCCACACTAGCGTTGGGTGGAAGCTGTCGTTTGATCATTGGCGCAACCTTTCTGAGCGCAGCTCGGCAATAGTCTGGGCGGGCAGATCCGGTTCCGCTCCGATCGTCAGATCAGCCACTAGCTTCGAGGCGGCAGGGGCTGTTTGAAATCCATACCCGCCTTGACCCGCAGACCAGATAAACGAGGGATCAGCAGGATCTGGTCCCAATACCAAGGTCCCGTCCGGGGAAAAGCTGCGCAGTCCGGCCCAATTGACCTCGACCCGGGTAACAGGTTCTGTGACCATCTCTTCGTAGCGGGCTAATCCTTCGGCCAGAACCATATCATCCGCGTAGGCATCTTGTGGCGCGACGGGTTCCGCCTCGGCAGGGGAAACCAACAGTTTTCCAGCATCCGGCTTGGCGTACCATGTTTCCCCGACACCCAGCATCATTGGCCAACCGCTGACTTCGAACCCACCTGGCGCGGGTATACGGGCCATTGACCTGCGACAGGGGATAATTCCAATCGGCGGTATGCCTGCCATGTTCGCGATTTTGTCGACCCACGCGCCAGCGGCATTGACAATGTTTCGGGCCTCAAAACTCTGCTGAGCCTCTACATGCCAAAGCTCATCTTTTTGGATACCGATGACCTTTTGACGCGTGAGAACGCTACCACCATTGTGGCGAATGGTACGTGCAAAATCCTGCAGCACGCGATCAGTGTCGATGTCAAAGGCACCTTCGCTGATTGCAGCGTAACCTACGGTTTCCATATTCAGGATGGGTATGCGCGACAAGGCATCCTGAAGGGGGATTTCTCGCATGCGCAAACTGGCCATATCGTAGGAGAACTGATCTTTCTGATCTTTCGCTCCAACCAGCATAAGACCACGTGGTGTCAGATAGTCGCCGGAGAAAAAGAACTCTGCACTGGCTTTGTTCAGCTCAACAACCGATGGCGGGCCATACCCTTCTTCGAACAATGCAGCCGAGCGTCCGGATGCATGGTATCCAAGTGCGTCTTCCGCCTCGAGCACCGTAACTGATCCATGCACTGACAAGCGCGCGCCAGCACTTAGGCCGGCGATGCCACCCCCGATAACTAGGAAATCAATCATGATTGCTCTTCTAAGCGGTCGGTTGCAGGTGGTGGAGTAAGGCTAAGGGCTGTGATCCGATCGTACAGTTCCTCGGGCATTGTCCAGTTCAATGCGGCCAGAGATGGGGCGAGTTGCTCAGTATTTCTCGCCGAAATGATTGGCATTGGCTCAAATGGGCTCGCCGCAACCCATGCAACCGCCAAGGTCACGGGGTCCTGGCCGACCTCGCTAGCCAGATCGCGCAATGCTTCAGCAGTTTCAGACATCCAGTCGGCCCCGTAGCGGGCCGCATATCTGTTGTCCTCGGCCAGCCGCCCTTGACCACCAACTGCATATTTTCCGGTCAGCAAACCGCCCCCAAGGGGCGAATAGGCTGCGACCTTGATACCCTGATCGGCACACATCGGCAGGATTTCAACCTCTGCCTGGCGCTTGACCAGATTGTACATGGGCTGCAGTACATCAATTGTCAGATCAAACTCGGCCGCAACTCGGACAGCTTTCATCACCTGCCACGCAGCGAAATTTGACAGGCCAACGTAACGGATTTTGCCCTCCTGCTTTAGTCGGGCAAAGCAAGACATGGTTTCTGATAGATCAGTGTCAGGATCGAACCGATGAAGATAAAGCAGGTCGACCATGTCCTGATCCAGCCGTTTGCGCGAGATATCGAATTGCTTCTCGATGTTCTCAGCGCCTGCACCACCGCTGTAGCCTGCTTTGGTGGCAATCAGCAGCGCCTCTCTTTCATTGGCAACCATACTGCCCAACAGCGTCTCGGATACGCCGTCGGTATAGACATGTGCCGTATCAAAATGGGTGATCCCCGCTGTGCGACATGCATCATACATCGCGTTGCTTTGCGCTGCATCGGCACGGCCGCCAAATTGCATTGTGCCAAAGGCAAATCGGCTTACTGCGGTTCCATCAAGAGAAGTAAGAATAGAGGTCATTCGCGCGCCTTAATGAGATTGGGGATTCCGTTGAGGATTTGTCAAAGTGTCTGGCCAAACTTTAAGCAGGCTTGAATTTATGCATCAACCCATCCAAAGAGTATCAAACAGAAACAGGAGGGTAGGGTGAATACCGCGGAATTACACCCGATGGCCACAGGACATATTCCATCCTATGTGACCCAGGCGGACGGAAGCGATTTTCTTTTTACGTTCATGGTTGTTTTTACAATTGTCGTGATTGTGTTGATCGGTGTCGCCTACTTCACCCTCCATTCAATCCCGGAAAAAATCGCGCATGAATCCAACCACCCGCAGTTTCAGTTGGTGGGTATTCTGGCATTGTTGGCTTTGTTCACCCACAACGGGCTGTTTTGGGTGGCGGCAATTCTGGTGGCCGGGTTCCAATTTCCTGATTTTGCCGCGCCTTTGCGTGCAATAGCGGATTCCATCCGTTCTCTGGCACCCGAGAACACGCAGCCCCCGGTTGCAGAGGAGCCGTCCGAAATCAATCCTGAAACCGTCCAAGCCGCACCGCAGGAGCAGTAAGATATGCTTGAAACACTGATGTGCGCGCTGGTCACGGTTCTGCCTGACTATCTGTTCCGCCGGTTTGTGCAGGGCAAACGGATCGGGCATGAGATCACACTGTTTACCATGTGGTACGAGCTGCGTTGGGGTCTGACGACCTGTGCGATCCTCGCGCTGACCGTAATCACCACGCTGTTCTACTTCCATCCATCCAGCAAAACCGCTGCCTCATACTTCCGCACGGTTACCATTCTGCCGCAACTGGGTGGTCGCGTTTCGGAAATCTATGTTCAAAACAACGAGCAGGTTGTTGCAGGCCAACCGATATTCCGCATCGAGGATTTCACTCAGACAGCACAAGTCGAAGCCGCACATGCTCAGATCGCGCAGGTTCAGGCATCGCTGAAGGTTGCTCAGACTGATCTGGCCGAGGCTGAGGCCGGGATTGCCGGTGCACGCGCAGCGCTGGATCAGTCTTTGGAGGATCTTGAACGCAATACGACTTTGCGAGATGAAGGCTCCAGCGCCGTACGATTGGCCGAGATTGAGCGTCTCGAAAATCTGGTCGAAGAGCGCGAAGCTCAGGTGGTAGCAGCACAGTCCCGAAGGGCAGCAGTCATTCAACAGATCGAAGAACTGATCCCCGCACAACTGGCTAGCGCCAATGCAAAGCTGGACGCAGCCCTGACCGAACTCGACAAAACCGTGATCAGTGCAGGAGTAACCGGACGGATAGAGCAGTTCGGTCTGCAAGTTGGGGACTATGTCAGCCCGCTACTGCGCCCTGCGGGCATTCTTGTGCCGTCATCCTCTGGCCACGACCGGTTTCAGGCTGCATTCACGCAGCTGTCTGCGCAAGTTATCAAGCCAGGTATGATTGGTGAATTGGGTTGCATGACCAAACCGTTCACCGTCATTCCGGTCGTGGTGGTCGAAGTGCAGGATGTCATCCCGTCTGGTCAAATTCGACCCAGTGATGAATTGCGGGATGTTCAGGTCAACAAAAATCCTGGATCGATTTTGGTCTATCTCGAGCCACTCTACAAAGGCATGGCAGACGACATTCCACCCGGAAGTAATTGTCTGGCCAACGTCTACACTGACAACCATGAAAAGCTTGAGGATGAGAATCTCGGGTTCTGGGAAAAGGCTTTCCTGCATGTGGTCGACACGATCGGCGTGGTTCACGCTGCCGGATTACGCCTTCGTTTGATCCTGATGCCGGTCAATACGCTGGTTCTGAGCGGACACTGATGCGAATAGCTTAATTCGTTTGCTCGCTATGACTTACTCGGGTTTTTCAGAGGAAGCTTTAACAGGCTTCCTCTCCAACGAAACGTAAGAGTAGGCAAAAACACAGCCAGCGAAAATGGCGATCAGCCAAAACACCAATGGAAATGACCCGGTGATGGCAAAGGTTGTGCTTGCCAGAGCCATCCCGACAGTTCCGCCGAGTAATTGGAACGTCATGGATATTCCACTGGCCTGACCATGCAGTGCGACTGGAACTGACATCATGACAGCGCGTCGTGGTGGAACGAACAGAAAAGGGGCGCAGCATCCCCAGATCAGAAATGCTGCCATGATCATTTGGCTGTTCCCGACCCGCATACCTAAGGCGACCAGTGCAACTCCGATAGTTCCGCAGCCGACACCGATCAGTGAGGGTGTTCTTGCTCCAAAGCGATCCGCAATCTTTCCCGCCAGTGGTGCGATGAACACCTGCGGAATTGCGACCGGCAACAGTGCCGCACCTGCGGCGAGTGGCGAAAACCCAAGCTTTGATTGAAAGTAGAGAGCGCCGAACACAAACATCACGATCTTCACGAATTGGGCAGTGAATACGATCATGTTCGCCGATGCAAAACTTGGGTTGGTAAAAAGGGACACCGCGATCAACGGGTTAGGCGCCGAGCGCTCGATCGGTATGAAGAGAGTTAAGAGAAGAAGTCCCGATACTAACGCAATAACGACTTCGGGTTGCGCCCATCCACGGTCCGGGCCTTCCATTATGCCAAAAACGATTGAGGCCAAGCCAATGACCAACAAAAGGAAACCTTTCCAATCGAATGTCGGTTCTGGCAACTGTGCAGGATCTCTCCAACAGACCAAGGCTATCGCGGCCACGATCAGAACGATCGGTGGGTTGACCCAGAATATCCATCGCCACGAAATGTACTCTGTCAATACACCGCCAATCAGCGGACCCATTGACAGGAATATGGTTCCAATCGCCCCATACAAACCAAGCGCCAGACCGCGTTCATGTTCTTCGAATGAACGTATCAGTATTAGCAGGGACAACGGAAATATGAGCGCTGCGCCCAGACCCTGGATTGCGCGCGCCAGCAGTAAATCCAGCCCGCTTTCTGAAAAGCCACCCGCAGCGGAGGCCAGCCCAAAGATCAAAAGACCCGCGCTTAGCAACCAGCGTGCACCGAGAATATCGCCGAGCCGCCCTGCAGCCCCGGCAAAGCAAGCCAGAACCAGAAGATAAATGTTGACGGTCCAATGCGATTGAAGCCGGGTCAGGCCCAGATCTTTTTGGATTGTCGGCAGTGCCACGCTGATCACTGTTTCGTCCAACAGGATCACGCCCAGAATGGCCCCCATCGCAGCAAGCAACCACCAACGCGTGTTTCCCTGAGTGTCAGCCACCATAATACCGTCTTGATGAAACCAATGGTTCATACATCAGTTCGATTGCACGGCCATTCGTCAAGGAAATCGTGACGATAGCAGTTACTGCGTGTATTCTCGCCAAACGAAAAAGGGCCAGCCAAATGGCCAGCCCCTCATTTGCTACTTGTTAGAGCTTACTGCGGGATTTCGCCTTCCAGCCCTTCAACATAGAAGTTCATACCTGCCAGCGTTCCGTCATCGGCGGTTTCGCCTTCGGCCAGCCAGTCGCTACCGTCCTGCTTCTTCAGCGGGCCGGTGAAGGGGTGGTATTCACCCGCTGCCATGGCAGCCTTCAGGGCCAGAGCTTCTTCTTTAACATCGGCCGGAACAGCGTCTGAGATCTCACCGATTGCGACCATGCCTTCCCGGATACCATCCCATGTGTTGGCGCTTTCCCATGTTCCGTCCATTACAGCCTGGGTCCGTGCAATGTAGTAAGGAGCCCAATCGTCAATGATCGAAGATACGCGCGGGAACGGCGCGTATTCGCTCATGTCCGAAGCCTGGCCAAAGGTGACAACGTTTCCTGCCTCTTGCGCAGCCGCTTGCGGTGCGGTCGAGTCAGTGTGCTGTAGGATCACGTCCGCGCCCTGTTCGATCAGAACGGTGGCGGCGTCAGCCTCTTTCGCCGGGTCGAACCAAGTGTAGGCCCAGACGATCTTGAACTCGACATCCGGGTTTACCTTCTTGGCGTGGACATAGGCCGAGTTGATGCCGCGGATCACTTCGGGGATCGGATAGGAACCGATATAACCGATGATGTTCGACTTAGTCATGTTACCCGCGATGTGGCCCTGAACGGCGCGACCTTCGTAGAAACGTGCCGAGTAGACCGAAACGTTATCGGCTGTTTTATAGCCTGTGGCGTGCTCGAACTTCACGTCCGGGAATTTCTTGGCCACGTTGATGGTCGGGTCCATATAGCCGAACGAGGTGGTGAAGATCAGATCCGCACCTTCCAACGCCATCTGGGTCATCACGCGTTCTGCATCCGGTCCTTCAGGCACAGATTCAACGAATACGGTTTCGACCTTGTCGCCAAAGTGCTCTTCGACCGCCAGACGGCCTTTGTTGTGCTCATAGGTCCAGCCGCCGTCGCCCACTGGGCCGACATAAACGAAACCGACTTTGGTTTTGTCTTCGGCCATGGCGCCTGTCGCCAGACCCAGCGCCATTGCGGCACTTGTCAGAAGTGATGTGAATTTCATGTAGTTACTCCCCAAGTTGGTTCAGTTGGCCCCATCTAGTGCGAGGCATGGAAGGTCCGGCCCAGTGAGGCAGGTGCGCTGCTCTTGTCGGCCGAAAGGATCACAAGCACAAGGATCGTGATGATATAGGGCGACATTGCCAGATACTCGACGGGAATGGCAACGCCTGCTGCCTGCAGATTAAGCTGCAACACTGTGATTCCGCCAAACAAATAAGCACCTAATAAGGCACGCCATGGTTTCCATGAAGCAAACACCACCAGCGCAAGGGCGATCCAGCCAACGCCTGCGGTCATGCCTTCGGTCCACTGCGGGACGCGGATCAGGCTGATATATGCCCCGCCAAGGCCCGCGCAGGCACCACCAAACAAGATCGCCAGGATACGGATCTTGATGACCTTGTAGCCAAGGGCATGCGCTGCGTCGTGGTTTTCACCAACCGCGCGCAGGATCAGTCCGACGCGTGTGTACTTGAGCACGGCCCAGACTGCTGCTGTCAGAGCAATGCCGACATAGAGGATCGGATCATGCTGGAACAGGATTGGGCCTATGACAGGAATATCGCTGATCAGCGGGATGTGGATATCACCCATGCTGGGTGGTTTGATGCCCACATAGCTTTGCCCCAGAAGGGCGCTGAAGCCGAGGCCAAACAAGGTCAGTGCAAGTCCGCTTGCCACTTGGTTGGCAAGTGCCACCTGCGTCAGCAACACAAACAACAGGGACAGTACCGCGCCTCCAATGGCTGCAGCAACAAAACCCAGCCAGGGTGAGCCTGTTTCGACGGAGATCGCAAAGCCGCTGATTGCACCTACAATCATCATGCCTTCGACGCCGAGGTTAAGAACACCTGCTTTCTCAACGACTAATTCTCCGATCGCGGCCAGCAGCAGGGGGGTCGCGGCCACCATCAGCGAAGCGACCAAGAGTACGGGATTGATTTCACCTAGGTCCATGGGTCACGCCACCTCGCTACGGGCCGCACGAATGCGGTAGTTTGTCAAAAGATCGAATGCCAGCAGGAAGAACAGCAGCATTCCCTGGAACACCTGAATGGCCGCGGCAGGCAGGCCCAGCTGAGACTGCGCGATTTCGCCACCGATGTAAGTCAGGGCCATCAGGCCACCGGCCAGCAGGATGCCCACCGGGTGCAAGCGGCCCAGAAAGGCCACGATGATCGCGGTAAAGCCATAGCCGACATTAAAGTCGATGCTGACAACGCCTGAGGGGCCGGAGACTTCGAACATCCCCGCCAGACCGGCCAGAGCGCCGGACAGACCCAGGCAGAACAGGATCAGTCGGGCCGGGTTCACACCGGCGAACTTCGCGGCACGTGGGGCTTCACCAGTCAGGCGGATATGGAAGCCCAGCATATGGCGGTTCAGCAGGACATAGGCAAAGATCACTGCGATCAGAGCGGTCACGACGCCCCAGTGCATTCCCGACCCGGCGATCAACTCAGCATTATAAGCGCTTTCATAGGATTGCAGGTTGCGCGAACCGGGAAAGCCGAACCCTTCGGGGTTCTTAAGTAGGCCCAGCGAAACCGAGGCCAGCATCTGCTCGGCCACGTATACCAGCATCAGGGACACGAGGATTTCGTTCGTGCCAAAGCGTACTTTCAAAAAGGCCGGGATCATCGCCCACAGCCAGCCGCCAAACGCGCCCGCGATCACCATAATCGGGAAGATATAGAATGCATCCAGAGGGTAGAATGCCAGACCGGCACCCGCGCCAAAGATGGCGCCCATGATGTACTGGCCCTCAGCCCCGATGTTCCAGATGCCCGCACGAAAGCCCAGCGATAGACCGATGGCGATAAGCACCAGTGGCGCACCTTTCACCAGCAACTGCGGGCGATAATAGAAAGCGAACTCACCAAAGAGAGGTTCCCAAAAAATGGTTCCGATGGCCTGCAATGGGTTTTTACCCAGTATGGCAAACAAAAGCCCACCAAACACCATCGTCGCCAATACCGCTACCAAAGGGGTCGCATAGGACCACGCCTTGGACGGCTGAGGCCGTTTCTCCAACACAATCATCTGCTCATCCCCCCGTTTTTACATTCTTTTTGAGTGTTTTTCCTGGCTTACACATGGGCCACCTCCATGCCATGTGCGCCGCCCATCATCAGGCCGATTTCGTCTACTGTCAGGCCGGTCGTGGGCCGCGGAGCGCTCAGCCGGCCTTCGTTCAGGGCAGCAAAGCTGTCCGAAATCTCCATAAGCTCGTCGAGATCCTGAGAGATGCAGATGACCGCAGTACCTTTTGCGGCCAGATCAAGAATGGCCTGCCGGATCGCGGCAGCGGCGGCGGCGTCCACGCCCCATGTCGGCTGGTTCACAACCAGCACATCGGGGTCTTGCAGTACCTCCCGACCAATCACGAATTTCTGCAGGTTTCCACCCGACAGGGACCGCGCCGCATTCTCAGGTCCGGGTGTCCGAACATCAAAGGCTTCGATGATTTTCTCAGCAAAACTCTGAGTTTCGGCCCATTTCAGAAACCCTTTGCTTTCCAACCCTTCACGCACTGAGCCTGTCAATAAGGCATTTTCAGTGAGGCTCATGTCCGGCGCAGCAGCGTGGCCCAGTCTTTCTTCCGGCGCGGTCAGAACGCCAAGCTTGCGGCGGGCCGTGGGCCCCAATTTACCAATCGCCTGCCCGTTGAACTTGATCGCGTCGGCAGTGGTTTGAATCTCACCCGACAATACGCCCAGCAACTCATCCTGTCCGTTGCCGGCGACACCACCGATGCCAAGAACCTCACCCTTGCGAACTGTCATGTGAACGTTCCTCAGGGCGGTCCCGAACTCGGAAGGCGAAGGAACCGACAACCCACTGACATCCAGAGCAACGTCGCCAAACTCGCGCCCCGAACGTTCGGGGGTCTGCAGGGTCGATCCGACCATCATCTCTGCCATGTCACGGGCCGATGTTTCACTCGGAACACATTCACCAACGTTCTTGCCCAGACGCAGGATCGTGGCGTGGTCGCAAAGCGTACGGATTTCCTCAAGCTTGTGCGAAATATAGAGGATCGACGTGCCTTCGGACCGCAGTTTATTCAGTGTCTCGAACAGGATTTCGACTTCTTGTGGAGTCAGAACCGAGGTCGGCTCATCCATGATCAGCAGCTTGGGATCCTGCAGCAGACAGCGAATGATCTCGACCCGCTGACGCTCACCCGCAGACAGGTCACCGACGGTGCGGTAAGGATCCAGTGGCAGGCCATAAGTCTCCGAAACTTCGCGGATACGTGCGGCCAGATCGCCCATGGCCGGAGGGTTCTCCATCCCCAGTGCGATGTTCTCGGCCACGTTCAGCGCGTCGAACAATGAGAAGTGCTGGAACACCATCGCAATGCCGTCGGCCCGCGCTGCGCGCGGTTCGGGTGGCGCAAAAGGTTGGCCACGCAACAACATTGTACCGCTGTCGGGTTTCACCAGCCCGTAAATCATCTTCACCAGTGTGGATTTGCCGGCACCGTTTTCGCCCAGCAGGGCGTGAACTTCGCCTTCACCGATGTCGAAAGACACCTGATCATTGGCCACGACGCCGGGATAGGCTTTGGTCAGGCCTTGCAAGCTTAGGAGTGGAGTGGTCACGCGCTCAGGTCCTTCTTCAATTCATTCTGCCGGGCAGGGCGCAGGATTTGCGCCGCGACACCAACTGCGATCATCTGCGGGTGTTTGCCCAGGGACGGGTCCCCGATTGGGCAGGTGATCCGGCCAATCCGTTCGGGCGTATGCCCCAATGCGGCCAGCCGGGACCGGAATCGCGCCCATTTCGTAGCCGAGCCGATCAGGCCAGCAAAGCGGAAATCATGCAAAAGCAGCCTGTTGCACAGTTCCAGGTCCAAATTGTGTGAATAAGTAAGCACAAGATGTTCAGCATCGCGCGGTGCGTGACGGATCAGTTCGGCCGGTTTGGCCGCCGGAACAATGGTCACACCGTTCGGCACCTCATCCGGAAAGCGTTCTGGCCCGGTATCAACCCAGGTAATCGCCAGATCGGGCAGGGGCGATAGGACATCGACCAGAGCCCGGCCGACATGACCCGCGCCCCAGATCCAGAGATTGCGCGTGGGCTCGTGAACCGGCTCGATCATCCATCCGTCAATCAGCTGCGGGTCGGGTTTTACACCTTGACCGCGGGCCTGTGCCAGCAAGCGCTTGACCGACAGTGGCATTTCACCGCCCGAGGCCGAGCGCGCGATGATCGTGTCATTCAGCTGTTCTACCGCCTCAAGGTCAAAGATTTCGCTAAGCAGGGTTACAGCCCCGCCGCAGCACTGACCCATGTCTGGGCCAAGCGCGTGGTGTGTCTGGCGAGCAGGCGCAGTCTGGGACCGTGCCGCCTCGGCCGCCTGAAACTCCAGGGTACCTCCGCCGATGGTACCTGATTGCCCGTCCTCCCAAACAAGCATCGCGGCACCGACTTCGCGAGGGGATGACCCCTTGATCCCGGCGATGACCACCCGGACCACTTTGCCGTGGGTTTTGACCGCCTCCCTCAAAGCCTCTCGATCAAATCCCATCAGATGCCTCCCTTCATCCTTTGGACACCGTGCCAGACCTCTTCGGCCGTGGCGGGTGCATCCAGTGACGGATAACTGTCTCCGCAAGCAGCCACCGCATTCGACAGTGCCAACCAGGCAGAGATACCCAGCATGAACGGCGGCTCTCCCACCGCTTTCGAGCGATAGATCGTGTCCTCGCGGTTTTCACCGTTCCACAAGGCGACATTGAAGATGTCGGGCCGGTCCGAGCAGGCCGGAATCTTGTAGGTCGACGGCGCGTGCGTGCGCAGGTTTCCTTTGTCGTCCCAGACCAATTCCTCAGTCGTGAGCCAGCCTGCGCCCTGGACGTAGCCACCTTCAACTTGTCCGATATCCAACGCAGGGTTCAGCGACGCGCCTGCGTCATGCAGGATGTCGGTGCGCAGGATGCGGTTCTCACCGGTCAGCGTATCGACTGCGACCTCGGTGATCGAGGCGCCGTAGGCGAAGTAAAAGAACGGACGGCCACGGCCCTTGATCCGGTCCCATTCGATCTTGGGCGTTTTGTAGAACCCTGTAGCCGACAGGCTGATGCGGCCTTGATAGGCCAGCGCGGCGGCTTCAGCGAAGGTATAGCGTTCCTCGCCGATCGCGACATGGCCATCCGAGAACGTCACCGTTGATGGATCGGCCTGATGCCGTTCGGCCAGATAATCGGCCATCCGGTCGCGGATCGTGTCGCAGGCTGCTTTTACCGCCATTCCGTTCAGGTCACTGCCGGAAGATGCCGCAGTCGCCGAGGTATTGGGTACCTTTGCGGTGTCGGTGGCGGTGATCTTAATCATCTCCAGTGGAATGCCAAGGCGCGAGGCTGCAACCTGTGCGACTTTCTGGAACAGGCCCTGACCCATCTCGGTACCACCATGGTTAAGGTGGACAGAGCCGTCTTGATAAACATGCACCAGCGCACCCGCCTGGTTCAGGTGGGTCAGCGTGAAGGAAATGCCGAACTTGACCGGGGAGAAGGCGATACCCTTCTTGATCACTCTGTTCTCGGCGTTCCATTTCTCGATGGCTGCCTTGCGTGACGCGTAGTCGCTGGTTTTCAGCAGCTTTTCGGTCATGCCGTGCAGTTCGAAGTCGCTGACTTCCATACCGTAGGGCGTGGTATTGCCACCTGCTGGCAGAGGACGCACGGGCGTTTCTCCCATCTCCACCGCGCCACGGCTGGTCAGGTCTTCATGCGGATCGGGGTGGCCCAGAGGCTTTTCCGTAGGAACAGGGTCCGCAACCGCATGAGCCGGTTCGTAGTAGTTCCGGCGGCGCAGTTCGACCGGGTCGAGCCCCAATTCATAGGCCGCGTGGTCCATAACGCGTTCGATACCAACCATACCCTGCGGGCCGCCAAAGCCACGATAGGCGGTGGCGGATTGGGTGTTGGTCTTCAGCCGGTGGCTTTCGATCCGCGCATTCGGCAACAGGTAGGCGTTGTCCGAGTGCAGCATCGCACGGTCCGCGACGGGCAGGGACAGGTCCTGCGCCCAGCCGCAGATCGCGTAGTGATGGAAGGACACGCCTTGAATGTGGCCGTTCTCATCGAACCCGGCCTTGTACGCGATGCGGAAGGCGTGGCGTTTGCCGGTGATGATCATGTCATCGTCGCGGTCATAGCGCATCTTGCAGGCCTTGCCGGTTGCCCGCGCAGCGACAGCGCAGGATACGGCCAGAGCGTTGCCCTGACTTTCCTTACCGCCAAAACCACCGCCCATGCGACGAGTCTCAACACGTACGGCATGCATGGGAACGCCCAGGGCATCGGCCACTTTGTGCTGAATCTCGGTCGGGTGCTGGGTTGAGCTATGCACCAGCATATCCGCGCCCTCATTCGGCACAGCCAGTGCGGCCTGTCCTTCCAGATAGAAATGTTCCTGCCCGCCGATCTCGAACGTGCCTTCGATGACACGCGCGGACCCGGCAATAGCTGCATCGGCGTCACCTTTGGCGTAGATGCGAGGACCATCCTCGAACCGGCTGTCAGCGGCCAGCGCCTCCTCGACCGTGAGGATCGGGGTTTCTTCGGCATACTCGATGTTGCCCAACCGGGCAGCCTTGCGCGCGGCCAGATGGCTGGTTGCGATCACAAGGAAAACGGGCTGTCCGATGTAGTGAATCGAACCATCCGACAGCAGCGGCTCGTCATGGATCGACGGAGAGACGTCGTTTGCAAAGGGCAGGTCGTCGGCGGTCATGACCATGACGACCCCATCGGCAGCTTTTACGGCTGACAGATCCATCGACGTAATCGTGCCATTGGCAATCGGGCTTAAGCCAAAGGCCAGATGCAGCGAGCCTTTTGGTGTTGGAATGTCATCGACATAGCGCGCAGTGCCGGAGACATGCAGCGGCGCCGCGTCATGTGGGAGGGGTTTAGTCACGCTCATGCCGACACCTCCAAAACGTTTGTGACTTCACCCTGATCTTCGAGGAAGTACCTCTCGAGCATCGCTTTTGCGGTCTCCAATCGGTAGTGGGCCGAGGCGCGCATATCTGTCATCGGCGTGAAGTCGTTGGCAAAGGCCGGGATCGCCGCTTGAACGGTTTCGTTAGTCCAGGGTTTGCCCTTCAGCGCTGCTTCGACATTCGAGGCGCGCTTTGGAATGCCGGCCATGCCGCCGAACGCGATACGCGCATCAGCAACGACACCGTCCGCCACAATGATGTTGAAGCACCCGCAAACGGCCGAAATATCCTGATCAAACCGTTTGCTGAGTTTGTAGGCTTTCAGACGATCTTCCTGACGTGCGAAGCTGACCGCTTCGACGAATTCGCCCGGAGCGCGGTCCTGCTTGCCGTAGTCGATGAAGAACTCTTCCAGCGGGATCGAGCGACGCGCGTCACCCTTGCGCAGATGCAGCGTTGCACCCAAGGCAATCAGGGCGGGTGGGTTGTCCCCGATGGGCGATCCGTTAGCGATGTTGCCACCGACCGTGGCCGCGTGGCGTACTTGTACACTGGCGTAACGACGGATCATTTCAGCGTAGGAAGGATGCAGGTTGGCCAGCGCTTCGCCCATACGGTTCATGTCGACCATGGCACCAAAGCGGATTTCGTTATCCGTGATGGTGATCTCTTTCAGATCATCGCAACGGTTCAGGAATATCACCGGGTCGAGATCCCGAAGTTGCTTTGTCACCCAAAGACCAACATCTGTTGCGCCGGCAACCAGTGTAGCGTCCGAATGCTTGGCATAAACAGTCGCCAGTTCATCCGATGACCCAGGCAACATGGGCGATGTCACCCGTGTTGCTACCGGCTTGTCTTTAACCCAAACCGGGACCGGTTGGGCCTCGGCGGCCTCGGCCGCCCGGATGATCGGTGCGTAACCAGTGCACCGGCACAGGTTTCCGGCAAGCTGTGTATCGTGATCCTTGGCACCATTGGCGTGGCTTGCTACCATCGACATGACGAAACCGGGGGTACAGAAGCCGCATTGCGATCCGTGCAGATCCACCATTGCTTGCTGAACAGGATGCGTCTCGCCATCCGGCCCGCTGGCACCTTCGACGGTGCGCACCGCTTTGCCGTGTAGTTGAGGCAGGAACAGGATACAGGAATTCAGCGCTTTGTGTCCGCCCTCGTCCGTGACCATGACGGTGCAGGCCCCGCAATCGCCTTCGTTGCAGCCTTCCTTGGTGCCGGTCAGGCCGCGATCTTCGCGCAGCCAATCCAGCAAGGTCGCCGTCGGATCAACATCCGCCAGCTCCACAGTCTCTCCGTTCAGAAGAAACGTGATATTCATGAGTGAAACCCGTCGCCTTACCCGGTTGCGCCCTTGGGTGCTCTCCTTCGATGCGACGTAGAAAGAGTAGCGGGCGAATAGCTTGCCGTCAGATGTTAGAAACAGCGCAGGTTGTCTGGCAAGAAAAACTACCTATGTGATACACCATTGGGCACTGACGCTGCGTGATTGTGCTGTTCGTTTAATAAGTAGATGATTGAAACTAAAGCGCTTTTTGCCTTTGGTTGCTGCTGAACTCCGAAGCACCTTCTGGAAAACCCGAATAATCAACGCTGATTTTTAAGGCATTCCAAAGCGACGGTTCCTGCTTTTGCCCCGTGTCGGACTGAGATAGCGTGGCGGTTATGAGCAGCACTCCTCGATTCATTCACCTCCGCGTTCACACAGAATATTCCCTTTTGGAAGGCGCCGTGCGGCTGAAAAAGCTGCCCGGCTTGTGTGAAAAGATGGATATGCCCGCCGTCGCGGTAACCGACACCAACAGTATGTTCTCTGCGTTGGAGTTTTCGGTGACGGCCAGCGGGGCCGGAGTGCAACCGATCATGGGCTGTCAGGTCGATCTGACCTATGTGCAGGCGCAACCGGGGGAAAAGCCCAAAGCGCCAGCGCCGCTGGTCCTGCTTGCGCAGTCCGAGATTGGATATGAGAACCTGATGAAGCTCAGCTCTTGCCTGTACGTGGATAAGGGCGGGCAGTTGCCGCAGGTTACCTTGGAAGAATTGGCCGAGCGGTCTGATGGCCTGATCTGTCTGACCGGTGGGCCGGATGGTCCGGTTGGCATGCTTTTGCAGCAGGGTCAGCGCCCGGCAGCTGAGGCTTTGGTGGATCGTCTGGCAGCGATGTTCCCTGATCGATTGTACATAGAATTGCAGCGCCATCCCGGTGAGGGCGGTCAGCCCGAAGCGGAACGCCTGACCGAGCGCGGCCATGTCGAGATGGCCTATGCCAAGAACCTTCCGCTGGTCGCCACCAATGACGTCTATTTTCCGACCACCGATATGTATGAGGCGCATGATGCGCTGATCTGCATCTCCGAGGGCGCTTATGTCGATCAGCAGGAAGGACGCCGTCGCCTGACTGCGCAGCACTATTTCAAGTCGCAGCAAGAAATGGTGACCCTGTTCGCCGACCTGCCCGAAGCGATTGAGAACACGGTCGAGATCGCCAAACGCTGCGCCTTCATGGCTTATCGCCGTGATCCGATCCTTCCGAAATTCGCAGATGATGAGGTGGCCGAGCTGCGGCGTATCGCCAACGAAGGCCTGCAGAAACGTCTGGCCGTTATTCCGCATGCGGTGACGCCCCAAGAGTATCAGGAACGGCTGGATTTCGAGCTTGGTATCATCGAAGGCATGGGGTTCCCGGGCTATTTTCTGATCGTTGCCGACTTCATCCAATGGGCCAAAGACCACGACATTCCAGTGGGGCCGGGGCGGGGTTCGGGTGCGGGCTCGCTGGTGGCCTATGCGCTGACGATTACCGACCTTGACCCACTGCGGTATTCACTGCTGTTCGAACGCTTCCTGAACCCGGAACGTGTCTCGATGCCGGACTTCGACATCGACTTCTGCATGGACCGCCGGGAAGAAGTGATCCGCTATGTTCAACAGAAATACGGGCGCGACAAGGTAGGGCAGATCATCACCTTTGGTGCGTTGCTGTCAAAGGCCGCTGTACGCGATATCGGGCGGGTGCTGCAGATGCCTTACGGGCAGGTCGACCGCCTGTCCAAGATGATCCCGGTCGAGGGAGTTAAACCGGTCTCGATCGAAAAGGCGTTAAAAGATGAACCTCGCCTGCGCGAAGAAGCGCGAAACGAAGAGGTCGTTGATCGTTTGTTGACCTATGGCCAGCAGGTCGAGGGGCTATTGCGGAACGCATCAACCCACGCGGCGGGGGTTGTGATCGGGGATCGTCCGCTTGATGCTCTGGTGCCGCTGTATCAGGACCCGCGCTCTGACATGCCTGCGACTCAGTTCAATATGAAGTGGGTCGAACAGGCTGGGCTGGTGAAGTTCGACTTTCTGGGCCTGAAGACGCTGACCGTGATCCAGAACGCGATGGATCTGATCTTTAAATCTGATCGCCCGTTGCATATCGCCGCTGATGGTACTGAACTTTATGAACCCGCGGAGGGAGCCGAGAACCAGATCAACGCTATCCCACTGGATGATGAGGCGACGTACAAACTCTATTCGGCAGCCAAGACAGTAGCTGTGTTCCAGGTGGAATCCTCGGGTATGATGGATGCGCTCAAGCGCATGAAGCCTACCTGTATCGAGGATATCGTGGCCCTCGTGGCGCTGTACCGTCCGGGCCCGATGGAGAACATCCCGACCTATTGCGAGGTCAAGAACGGGCTGCGGAAAATTGAATCCGTCCACCCGCTGATCGACTACATCCTTGAGGAAACCCAAGGCATCATCGTTTATCAGGAACAGGTGATGCAGATCGCGCAGGTCATGGCTGGCTATAGCCTCGGCGGCGCTGACTTGCTGCGCCGTGCGATGGGTAAAAAGATCAAAGAGGCGATGGATGCCGAGCGCCCGAAATTCGAAAAGGGTGCTGGTGAAAATGGTGTCGACGCCAAGAAGGCATCTGAGGTCTTCGACCTGCTCGAGAAATTCGCCAACTACGGCTTCAACAAATCCCACGCAGCGGCCTATGCGGTCGTCAGCTACCAGACCGGCTGGCTAAAGGCGAACCACCCGGTCGAGTTCATGGCCGGTGTCATGAACTGCGATATTCACCTGACCGATAAGCTGGCCATCTATTTCGAAGAAGTCCGCAAAGGGCTGGAATTGCCCTATGTGCCGCCCTGTGTGAATCGCTCTCTTGCGACATTCGATGTGGTCGATGGGCACCTGGTCTACGCGCTGGGCGCGCTCAAGAACGTGGGTGTCGAGGCGATGAATCTTGTCGTCGAAGGGCGCGGTGACAAGCCCTTCGTGAACCTGTTCGACTTTGCTCGTCGGGTTGACTTGAAGAAAGTCGGGAAACGCCCGCTGGAGATGTTGGCGCGGGCAGGGGCCTTTGACGAGCTTGATAAAAACCGTCGCCGCGTATTCGAAAGCCTCGATCCGCTCGTCCAATACTCGGCAGCAATCTATGATCAGAAGAACTCGAACCAGGTATCCTTGTTCGGTGAAGCTGGCGATGACCTGCCTGAACCACGGCTGTCTCCATCACCAGATTGGCTGCCTGCTGAACGTCTGAGCGAAGAATTCAAAGCTATCGGCTTTTACCTCTCCGGGCACCCATTGGACGACTATATGCCAGCGCTTAAGCGCAAGCAGGTTTTGACGCTGGACGAGGTGATGGAAAAGGCACGCTCGGGCCCATTGATTGCCAAGATGGCCGGGGTTGTGGCCGGAAGGCAGGAGCGTAAATCCGCACGCGGAAACCGGTTTGCTTTTGCTCAGCTTTCAGATCCCACCGGGGCCTATGAGGTCACCTTGTTTTCGGAGACGCTGGAGAAAAGCCGCGAGTTTCTGGAAACTGGCGCGCAGGTGGTTCTGACCGCCGAAGCGACGATGGAAGCTGATCAGCTGAAACTATTGGGTCGGTCAGTAGGGCCAGTGGACTCGGTTGTGGCCGAAGCGGGTGCCACCGGATTGCGTATCTTTGTTGACGAGGCTGGCGTCCTGCCCACGGTTGCCAAGGTTTTGGAAGATGCAGCCAATGCCGCCAAAGGGACTTCAAAGGGGCCAATTCAGCTTTGCCTCCTTGACCCGGGTCTGCCCGGAGATGTCGAAATGGATCTGGGGCAGAGCTTTCCCATCAATCCGCAAATCAAAGGTGCTATCAAATCGCTGGACGGCGTTATGTCGGTCGAGGAAATCTGAACAGTCATTGGTTTGTTGCCAGAGGGTTAGCGCACGGTTAGGCTGAACGTATAAGTAATTCATTGGGTCACGTCATAGGAGGGCACCCAGATGACGATTGCTGGTACTGGATTCAGATTTTTCACTATCGCTGCGGCAACCTCGCTGATTTTGGCATCTGCGACCGCAGGATATGCGGACAACAAAAAGAAAAAGAATACAATTGAAGGCGCCCTGATTGGCGCAGGTGTTGGGGCGCTGGTTGGCGATGGCAAAGGTGCAGCGATCGGCGGTGTCGCTGGGGCCATTATCGGACATAACTGGAAGTGATTGCGATGCGGTTAAGTAAACTCAGAATGTCCGCTTACGCCGTGATCTTTGCGGGTCCCAGTGTGGCGATGGCCGATGATGCAGCAGATCAGATGGTGCAGGATGCATTGCCCCTGATGCACTATACGTGCGCCTCGATTGCTGAAGAGGCGGATGGCGACGAAGAATTTGTAGTGGCGGTTGTTCAGAAGATGACGGCTTTGTCGCTCTACAATCGTCAGGTCAATATCGAAGATCATGCGACCACGGATGAAGAAAAAGCACAGCTGCGTGAAGCATTCATAGCCGCGCTGTCGGATGGATGCGCCGCGGACAAGAACGCCCTGTTGGGTGGAGTGGTCGACAACGCGGTGAAAACAACGCTGGGGTTTTGAACCGTCAGTAGTGAGGCGGGCGTTCGTCTCCGATGACAACGCCGCCTGACCCTTCCTGTGCCCGTTCAGCCTCGCGCTGCAGCAGCATTTCGACGCGACGGGTCAGGCGATCGATTTCGTCTTGTTGGCGTGTGACGACCGTGTTCAGCTCTTCGACCGTGCGGGTCAGATGGGCGATCTGTTCTTCCAGATGCTGCATTCGGGGCTCCTCTGCTTGGGCCGGTCATAGCGGCCCTGCAATCTCATGACCAGAGAAACCATGCCCTGCGACAGAGGCTTGGCTTGCCCCGATCAGGGCCATGGGATAGACCGCGCGCGGAACATAAACCTCCCAAGGACGCCCCAAAATGGCCAAGCCCAAGAAACAGCCCCGCCCCAAGGCAATCACGCCGAAAGGGTTCCGCGACTATTTCGGCTCGGAAGTCTCGCAGCGAACTGAGATGCTGCGGACCATTGCTGGCGTCTATCATCGATACGGTTTTGATGCGCTGGAAAGCAGCGCTGTGGAAACCGTCGAAGCGCTGGGCAAGTTCCTGCCAGACGTGGATCGCCCGAATGAGGGGGTCTTTGCATGGCAGGAAGTTGACGAAAACGACAAGGGCGACTGGATGGCCCTGCGCTATGACCTGACCGCACCACTGGCACGGGTCTATGCGCAGCACCGCAACGATCTGCCGACGCCTTATCGCCGCTATGCGATGGGGCCGGTCTGGCGCAACGAAAAGCCCGGACCAGGTCGCTACCGCCAGTTCTATCAGTGCGATGCCGATACGGTGGGTACGGCCTCGATGGCCGCGGACGCCGAGATTTGCGCGATGCTGTCTGATACGTTGGAGACCGTCGGCATTCCGCGCGGCGATTATCTGGTGCGCGTCAACAACCGCAAAGTTCTGAACGGCGTGCTTGAGGCGATGGGCCTTGGCGATGACCTTGCCGCTCGTGACAATGTCCTGCGCACCATCGACAAGTTCGACAAGGTGGGCGAGCAAGGTGTGCGTGAGTTGCTGACCAAAGGCCGTTTGGACGCATCGGGTGCGTTTATTGACGGAGTTGGTCTCAGCGACGATCAGGCAGAGCCGGTGATTGCTTTCCTGACCTCGAAGGCCGCGGATACCGCTGGAACGCTGGCCAATCTGCGTGCCGCTGTGGGTAATAGCAAGATCGGCGTGGACGGAATTGCCGAGTTGGAGCAGATCGGCGCACTGCTCGATGCAGGTGGGTACGGAGCGGACCGGATCGAGATCGATCCTTCGGTTGTGCGCGGTCTGGGCTACTATACTGGCCCGGTTTACGAGGCTGAACTGACCTTCGAAATTTTCGACGAGAAAGGCCGCAAGCGGCAGTTTGGATCAGTCTCGGGCGGTGGACGTTATGACGATCTGGTCAAGCGATTCACCGGACAGGAAGTTCCCGCGACGGGTATTTCTATCGGCGTCGATCGACTGCTGGCCGCACTGCGTGAGAAGGGCAGGATCGCCGCGCAAGCGACCGGCCCTGTGGTCGTTACCGTAATGGATCGCGACCGGATGGCGGATTATCAGGCGATGGTGGCCGAGCTGCGTAACGCGGGTATTCGGGCCGAGGTTTATCTGGGTAACCCCAAGAACTTTGGCAATCAGCTGAAATATGCGGACAAGCGGAACTCTCCGATCGCGGTGATCGAAGGCGGTGACGAAAAGGCCAACGGGATCGTGCAAATCAAGGATCTGATCCTGGGCGCGAAAATTGCCGAAAGTGCCACGCTGGAGGAATGGAAAGAACGCCCCAGCCAGTTCGAAGTGGCACGTGGTGATCTGGTCGCCAAAGTGCGTGAAATTCTGGACAGTCAGGACTGATCCATGGCCAACCGTTCTCAGATACAGGCCCGCGCCGCGATGATGCGCGTCCGGTTCGAGGCCGCTGGTGCGCAGGTTGTCGATACGCCTTTGCTGCAACCGGCGGAAACGTTGCTTGATCTTTACGGCGAGGATATCCGCGCCCGGGCGTATGTGACCTCAGACGCTCTGCGCGGCGAACAGATGCTGCGCCCTGACTTTACGCTGCCCGTTGTGCAGATGCACATGACAGAAGGGGCCGAGCCGGCACGATATACCTATTCCGGTGAAGTGTTTCGCCGTCAGGAGCATGATCCGGACCGGGCCAACGAGTACATTCAGGTCGGGTATGAGGTCTTTGACCGCGATGATCCTGCAGGGGCAGACGCTGAGGTCTTTTCGCTCTTTGCTCTGCAATTGCGTGGATTGCCTTTGCGTGCGGCTACCGGGGACATTGGTATTCTGATCGCTGCGGTACAGGGCCTGCGCACGACTGACCGTCGTAAGTCCGCTCTGATGCGGCACTTGTGGCGACCCCGCCGGTTCCGCATTCTGCTGGATCGATTTGCTGGACGTAAGCCTGAACCGGAATTGCGCAGCGAATTGCTATCGGCGGCTAATCCAATGGCTTTCGAGGCTCCGATGATCGGAAAGCGACGTGCATCAGAGATCGAGGCACGCATTGAAGCGTTGCGCGAAGATCGGGACACGCCACCCATTTCCGACAACGAACTTGCGGGTCTTGAGTCGCTGTTAACCGTGCGCGAGACAATGCCTTTTGCGCTTGAACAATTGCGCGATGTAGCCGTCGATCTTCCTCAGATCACACCAGCCCTGGACCGGTTGGAGACGCGGATCGCTTCACTGCAGGCGCGCGGTGTCGATGTAGAAAAGTTGGATTTCGAGGCTGCCTATGGGCGTACGTCGATGGAATACTATGACGGGTTTGTCTTTGGTTTCTATGCCGAGGGTCGCCCTGATCTGCCTCCTATCGCCACGGGGGGACGGTATGACGCCCTGACTCGGCAGCTGGGTAACGGCGCGGAAATACCTGCGGTTGGTGGTGTGCTGAGACCGGACCTGATGCTCGAGATCGAGGAGGCGGCGCAATGAGCCTGAAACTGGGTGTGCCCTCGAAGGGCCGGTTGATGGAAAAAACCTTCTCATGGTTTGAAAAACGCGGGATTATCCTGTCCCGCAGCGGATCTGACCGCGAGTATGCCGGCAAAGTCGAAGGGATAGACGGCGTCTCGCTGGTCCTGCTTTCCGCTGGTGAAATCCCGCGCGAGCTAGCGGCGGGGCGCATCCACATGGGTGTAACGGGTACTGACCTTGTGCATGAGAAATTACCCCGATGGGAGCAGCAAGTCGAAGAAGTATCCCTTTTGGGCTTCGGTCAGGCTGACCTGATCATTGCCACCCCAGCCTGTTGGGTGGATGTCGATACGCTGGACGATCTGGATGGTGCTGCGGCTGCATTTCGCAGAACCCACGGGCACCGGCTGCGCATTGCAACAAAGTACCACAGGCTGGTGCGGGAATTCCTGACCGATGCAGGGGTGGCCGACTACACATTGGTGGATAGTCAGGGGGCAACGGAAGGCACGGTGGTCAATGAAACCGCCGAAGCCATCGCTGACATCACCTCAACCGGTGAAACGTTGCGGGCCAATCACCTGAAGATCCTGTCTGATGGTTTGATCCTGAAGTCGCAGGCGACCCTGTGGCGCAGCCGAGAAGCCAGCTATAGCCCGGCTGATAAAGCGGTACTGTCTGAGTTGATGGATCGGCTGAGCTGATCTTAAAGGACGCCGATCTCAGCCAGCGCCCGGTTTAGATCTTCGGGCAGAGCATCATCCTGCGACTTGCCTTTGGGCAGGTCTGCGGGGGTATCTTCGGGCTTTAGATAACGCCAACCCTGAAACGGTCGTTTCTGGGCGTTTTGGGTGCGATGCACTTCGGATTCCAACACGATAGCGCAACGGCGAATGCCATCGTCGCCGATAACCTCATCCAGTCTCAGGATACGCTGTCGGCACTGCACGACGCCTTTGATCACCCAGTAGATCGACCCGCCGTTCAGAATCTCTGCCTCGCGCTTGGGCCACATACGGGTGACATGGCGGGGCAAGCTGTCCTCGAACCGCTGGCGGTAGGTATCCTGCCACGCGATCAGGGTGTCGACGCTTTCCGATCCGACCGAAAGTTTTATGAGGTTTACGTACTTATCCACAGCTTTCCCACAGAGTCGTCCCTAGGCCCACCTTTATATTGTAGCTCATGCGCGATTGTCATCAAGCTGTTGTAGTCGGGCGTTGAAATGGTCTAATCTGGGTGCCTCTTTCAAGACAGGGAATCACCAATGAGCCGCTTTGCCGCCCCCATCGCCGAGCAGATCTGGGACATGAAATACCGCTTTAAACAGGCGGATGGCACACCCATCGACCAGACGGTCGAGGATTCGTGGCGTCGCATCGCGCGCGATCTGGCTCAGGTCGAAAATGACCCCGCACATTGGGAGCAGAAGTTTTTCGAGGCTCTGGAAGATTTCAAATATCTTCCTGCAGGGCGCATTACCGCCGGAGCGGGGACCGCGCGGCGCGTTACCCTGTTCAACTGCTTTGTCATGGGGACGGTTCCGGACAGCATGGGTGGCATCTTTGACATGTTGAAAGAGGCCGCATTGACGATGCAGCAGGGCGGCGGAATCGGTTACGATTTCTCAACCATTCGTCCGCGCGGCGCGGATGTGCATGGCGTGGCCGCTGATGCCTCGGGGCCGTTGTCGTTCATGGATGTCTGGGACGCCATGTGCCGCACGATCATGTCGGCTGGTTCACGCCGGGGTGCGATGATGGCGACCATGCGCTGCGACCATCCGGATATCGAGCACTTCATTACCGCCAAATCCGACCCTGCGCGCCTGCGTATGTTTAACATGTCGGTGCTGGTGACAGACGCCTTCATGGAGGCAGTCAAGGCTGACGGCCCATGGGAGCTGGTGTTCGGCGACAAGGTCTATCACACCGTTCAGGCGCGTGATCTTTGGAACAAGATCATGCAGGCAACCTACGATTATGCGGAGCCGGGTGTAATCTTCATTGATCGGATCAATCAGGCCAACAACCTGAGCTATGTCGAGACAATCGCGGCAACAAACCCCTGCGGTGAGCAACCTTTGCCGCCCTATGGTGCTTGTCTTTTAGGTTCGGTCAATCTGGCACGTCTGGTTGCGGATCCGTTCGAAAAAGACGCTCATCTTGATGAGGCGGCTATGCAAGAGCTGGTCGCAACCGCCGTTCGGATGATGGACAACGTGGTGGATGCGTCGAAGTTCCCGTTGCCGGAGCAAGCAGCGGAAGCCCAGGCCAAGCGCCGGATCGGTCTGGGTGTCACCGGACTGGCCGATGCCCTGCTGATGCTGGGCCTGCGCTATGGCTCGGACGAAGCGGCGCGCCAGACCGAGCGCTGGCTGCACGCAATCGCTCGCGCCGCTTATCTGGCGTCAGTAGACTTGGCCAAGGAAAAAGGCGCCTTCCCCCTGTTTGACGCTGAGAAGTATCTGGACAGCGGCACGATGCTGCAGATGGATGACGACGTACGCGATGCGATCCGCGAGCATGGCATTCGCAACGCCTTGCTAACATCAATCGCGCCAACCGGGACGATCTCGCTCTATGCTGGGAACGTGTCGTCTGGGATCGAACCGGTCTTCGCATATGCCTATACCCGCAAGGTTCTGCAGAAAGATGGTTCACGTACCGAAGAAGAGGTTGTGGATTACGCGGTACAGATGTGGCGCGACAAGTTTGGGGATGTTGAATTGCCGGACTACTTCGTCAACGCTCAAACGCTGTCTCCGTCTGATCACGTAAAGATGCAGGCCGCTGCACAGAAATGGATCGACAGTTCGATCTCCAAAACCATCAACTGCCCCGAAGATATCAGCTTTGACGCGTTCAAAGACGTTTACATGCAAGCATGGGATCTGGGGTGCAAGGGTTGCACCACCTACAGACCGAATGATGTAACGGGTTCTGTCCTGACGGTTTCTGAAAGTTCGGACAAAGTGCCCGGCGAAAGCGCGGATGCGCCTCATGAAGTTGATGGTGGCGATGTCATCTACATGTCCGAGCCACTGGATCGACCACAATCGCTTGAGGGGTCGACATATAAACTGAAATGGCCCGACAGCGAGCACGCGATCTATCTGACCATCAACGACATCGTGATAGGCGGGCGTCGCAGACCATTCGAGGTTTTCATCAACTCGAAGAACATGGAGCATTATGCCTGGACGCTGGCCCTGACGCGTATGATCTCGGCAGTGTTCCGTCGTGGTGGTGACGTGTCATTTGTGGTTGAGGAACTGAAAGCGGTGTTCGACCCGCGTGGTGGTGCCTGGGTTCAGGGCAAGTACATCCCATCAATTCTGGCCGCAATTGGTGGTGTGATTGAACAGCACATGGTCGCCATCGGTTTTCTCGAAGGAGAAGGGATGGGGCTGAAATCCGATCCGCAGGCGCAGGTGGTCAATATGGATGCTCGGCGTGGCAAGGCATGCCCATCCTGCGGACAATACGACATGGTCATGATCGAAGGGTGTATGACTTGCCGAAGCTGTGGTCACTCCAAGTGCGGTTAACCGTCAGCCTGATTTGAATTTGTGAAAGCCTGCATCAGTTTGCAATTTAACCAGCCAAAACTGCAACTTTGACCATAAAAACTTTGCCACCGCTTTTGAGGCGGTGGCAATTTCAATTGAGATGGGATGCCTTAGGAATGGTTAGCGCCTTGGCGCGCGCGCTCCCCAAAAAGCTGGCGTGTGCCAAGGCGCATCGGCCCGTTTGGGCCGATAACCTCATTGCTTACGTTCAAAACCGTGCGTTAGGTAGTTGAGCCTGGGTGTGCCCGTGGTCGCTTGCGAACGCTGAGTCCGCTTCGGTTAAGGAAAAAACTCCGAAACCTTCAACACAAGGCACAGTTCTTTGGAGCAGATCGTCGGTGCAATTGCTCAGAGAAAAACTCACACTTTGGAAGTTGGTTTCACGCCGCTATTGCCGGATCTTGCTGATAATTAAACTCTTTGGGTTCAACAATTGTGTCTCCAGCGAAATTCTTTGAAATTTCCACTGCTATAAGCCTGTCGCCTTCAAAGGAAGGGCTGAGCTCGAGTGTCAAATAATCGAAGAGGGCTCTTTCGTGAACTGCCACAACGATTTGGCGGTTCATACCTTTGGAAAGGGTCCGTAGCAGTGCAGCCAATTGGGTTATGTGTACGTCATCCATCGACTGCACAGGATCGTCAAGGACCAGCCATGGTTGCTTGATAGGCACGGAAAGGTGCAGTGCCAAAAACAGTGTCAAAGCTGCGGTGTTAAGATTGCCTTGACTCAGCATTGCTCCAGGAGATCCCGATGCCTCTCCAGATCGATGCAAGGTCTGTAAAACGGCCTCAACCTCTCCTTTGTCGTCAGTGGGCAACTTGAACGCAGGAACAAATTGCTCAGACGGGGCTAACCTTAAAAATAGATCTCGCCAGAGTGTGTTCAGTGAACTGCTGAAAACCCGTTTGACTATTGAGGAGCGCACTACGCTGGCAGCGGTAGATACTTTCTTTGCGTCTTGTCGAATGTCGGACACTCTCTGGTCTGCGGTCTCGATTAGCTCCAAGCGTTGCGAAAGCTGGCGATCTTCCGCTTCAAGTCTTGAGACTGATGCGTGCAGTTCTTCATAAGCATCTATGGTCTTTAGACATACGATCCTCATTGAATTGAATGCCTCAATTTCTTCGACTTTTTGCTCGATTTTGAGCTCGGCAAATTTCAATGCCTCGTCTACATCTTGGAAATCTGCAGGTAATTTCTGTGAAATTTTCAAAATCAGGTCCCATGCTTCATCAAGCAGTGTTGACGACAACTCTCTATCCTGCTGTGCTCTTCTAAGTTGAACGCGCGCGAGAGATGCCTGTTCCATCAGTTCGGTTCCCAGTTGAGCTTCCGGTTTCATTGAGGCCAAGGTAATTGAAAACTGTTGCATCGCCGCCTTTTGCGACCGCCACTGCACAACTTCTGCGGCGTCAACTAAAGCCTGTTCTACACTCAGTATTTCTCGTTGCGCGGTAGACAGAAGTTGACTCTCTGCAGCTCGTTCTTCAGCGACGGCCTGTAGTCGACCGGCTTCAGTTGTTAGCGTCCCAATTTTACTTGCTACATGTGACGCCAAGGAACCTGAGTTAAGTTCTGAGTAATCGCGATCGCAAACAGGGCAATTCTCACCGGAAATGTGTGGGGTCACACCTGCGAGAGCTCGTGCAAGCGCCTGAACGTCTCCTATCCCAGAATTAACTTGCTGATTAAGCTCACTTATCTTGGCGGTCGCACGCTCTATCTTAGAAGTCAAATTGTTGAAATTTGCTTCAACTTCGGCCGCACTTTGAATCAACGCTTCTAAGCGCTTCACTTCGTTAACAGCTTGTTCTTCAGCATGTGCTCTTGCCCGTTCGGGGCCTCGATCATAGGGTAAAATATCCGGAAAAATACCTTTCATGTCTTCGAGCACGTCGTCGAGTGCATTTCCTGGGCCATCTGACCAAGCCCGGTAGCGTTCGGTCGCCTTTCGTTCGTCGCTTGACAAACTCGAGACATTCTTCATGTCAGTCGAATCCGGCAGTTCTTCCCAGTTCTTTTGTAATGAAAGTAGCTTCGAGCGCAGTTTATGGGAATTTTGCAGTCGAGAGTTGTCATCCTGACTGAGCTGGATGATCTTCCGAGCTTCTCCGAGGTCAAGCTGCTCTTCTATGTTTACACCAAGTTCAGGAAGCACTTTCGCAAAAGAATCATTCAGATCGCTGCCGACATTGCTGAGCTCAGTTCTTCGGGCATTCAATTTTGTTTGCAATTCATCCTGTTGAGTTTGAAGGGACTTTTTCAAGTCTTCAACTCGTCGGTATTCTGGGACTAAATTCTTTAACCTTGAAACGTGAAGCGCTGGATGCAACCCATCCACCAAAGCGTCCAAAGGATCAAGGCCCAGAAGTTCTTTGACGAATAGGGTTAGAGGTGAGTTTGTTGAGGCTTTCTTTTCATCGTAGATTTCAAGTAGCCGCCCAAGTGTGGACTGCGGTAGAAAGCAACGCTCAGAAAAAAATCGTGCTTCGTCTTCTGAAAGCACCGCGTTGGCAGAAAAACTTGTGTTAGAAAACTCGACACCTCCACGGGTTTTGGTCTGACCATCAAGTGGAGAGGCCAAGTTCAGTTCGATCTTGCCAGACTCTGCCCCAAAATTCGTTAGGAACTTTCGATAGCCAAATTTGTCATCTCCAAGGTGAGCGAGGTGACCCGTCAATCCTAACTCGAGTGCTGAAAGAACGCTGGTTTTGCCCATGCCGTTCGAACCGTGGATTAGAACGACCTGCGCATTCATAGGAATTGCAATCTTTCCCCGAATGCTGCGGAAGTTCTCGATGACTATGGATTGCAGTTTAGGCGACATCAATCGTTCTCCTGCTCCTCGGCGAGCGGTTCTCGTACAGCTTCAAATATTGCTTCTCTCAGAATTTGTTTTATTGCAGCTTCACCACTTTCGGATCGACTGAGTAATCCTTGTACAAAGATTTCATCGTTCGGGTTGGTGATCTTCTCACCGACTTCGGCTTGCCAGTTTTCGATATCGCCAACAGGTGGGGGAAGCTTGAGGGGCAACAAAACCGACAACCAATCACGCAATTCTTGTTCGGCATCCGGGCCACTTGGTGCGCCAACTGAAAGCACACGGCAAACAGTTCCGAGAGATCTTATTATTTCCGGGTTAGCCTGCCCCAACGTCAAAACAACCGTAACAGAGCGTCGTGACTGCAAAACATCTAACGCTCTCGTGAGAGCAAATATCTTTCTGACGACTTCTGCATCATCAGAGGCGCTATTCAGCTCGATCACGATCACGAGATCGTTTGACTTTTCGCCGCCGACCAAAGCTCGCCCAAAATTAAAGGAAAGCGATCCAACCTTAAGCGGGCTCGGTAGCTCGCGGAAACCTCCTTCTTGAATCAGAATTTCCCGCACTTTTTCAGACGTCGTCATATGGCCACCTCCATGCGGAACTCACCATAGAGGTCATCGATACTATCACACTCCTTTAGCAACGGACCAAAAGCAACGTATCGCGGCTGATTGCGTGCACCTCTTAAGTTCGCGCTTGGGCTTCTCTGCTGCCGAGGGCTGACGCGTTTAGAACAAATAACTACGGCGTCCGGATCATCTTCATTGAATGCTCCGCAGTCGATGAGATCAGTGATCACATCATCATTGGCTGCAAAAAACACTCGTGCTTCTGCGTTCTGCGAGGATAGTTTGAGAACACCAGAGTTAGCTTCCAGTGGATCACCTATTGAAGTGACCCATTTTTGCTCCTTGTCGCCAACCCCGATTATTCCAAGTGCCGCAGAAGCTTCACGTAATCCAGTTGAAGCAAGCTGTTGTTTACCTTTCATCAAGTGAACCGGATCATTGTCTAAAGGATAGTAGCGCAATCGACCAGGTTCGCTAACGCCATCTTGAAGTTGGTGCCTTGCTCGAGCAATTGTCAGTGCAATGTTCCTAACGAGATTCATTCTGTTACTGTCACCTGCTTGTGCAACTTGACCTTTTAGATGTTGGAGCCCCTGATTGATCTTTTCAAAATCCTGTTCCTGAAAGCTTGGGGCCTTCACATCCTCTGACAGAGTGACAAGTTTCTTAGTTAAAACATCGAGTAAAAGCGCAGTTAGAAACGATTTGGAATAAGCAGGAAACTTGGCCCGATCCAATATCTCGTCTTGGTTGGCACCAAAAGCTTCTTCACCATAAGTTACGCCCAGTAAAGTTTGTTGGTGTGAACCGATGTTGAGAGAAGAAAATACTATCGGCGTCGGGTGGTTGTCCCACTGCCAAACTTTTCCTTCCCCATTTCCCCCGAACAGGTTTTTGATATTTGGATCTTGAGCCGACAGCCCTATCATTAGAGTTTTCTTCCGCTGGATAAGTGCATGAAGTTGTTCCCGGACCATTCTAAAGGACTCGTTGGTCATCCAGCCAATGATTTGAAGATCCCGGGCTACAAGTAGAGGCCTATACACGTCTTCATTCTCGATAGAGCGCAGTGCGCAACCGTGGAATTTGTAAAGTGTGGCGCAAGCCTCAGGTCCTTGAAAGTCCTTTCCCGTAACGGTGACCCGGTAACCTGTTCCATTGTGTCCGAGTTCTTCCATTGCTGCTTCAAGGAGCCCATCCCAGTTGGCGGTTGAGACGTCCTTAACAACGCCTTCGAGAACAAGCATACCAATTGCCAAGTGCTCTAAGTCTGGCTCTTGGTTAGCGAAAGTGGTCTTGAAATCTAAACCTTCCCAAAGAAGGTAATCCATTGGCTTTCCCGAAACTCTAACTGACAGGACTTCCGAGTAACTATTCCATAACTTGTCGACTATTGAGTCGATACAAGGCCATTCGGAAGCTGGTTTCGAAAAATCGATCTGATCTTGCTCTGCTTTAGATAGTTTTGCGATTTCCAAGACGTCGTTGAGGGCGCGCTGAAATGGACAGGCTTCTTCTTGTGTTGAATGTTCCCGCAGAAATTCAATTAGCTTACTCAGTACCCCGTCGAGGCCAATCACTCGTTCTTTAGAGATCGCTGAGCCTAACCAGAACGCATATTCCCCTTGGGCAAAATGCTCGGAAAGCTCTGAGAACTTGCCATTTAGTAGCTCAAGCGCGTCCAGCAGTGATATTTCATTTTTTTTCAATCTGTACTTCTCTTAAATCTAATTTCAAATCACACGGTTGGGTTGTGCTCGTCTCTTTGTGCTGGTTTTAGCCCTACCTCTGCAAGACCAAATATTGAGAAGTTGGGACCGATTCCGCACCTTTCGGTTTCACTTTTCCACTCAATAGCACAACTGATAGTGGAACGCTGAAATCCGGAACAAACTGCGAACCTCGCCGAACGGGTGTTATGTGAGCCGATCTCTGGTTGTATCTGCCTGTCAAAGGGCTGACCACCATTGTAACGGGCAGGGGCGTGGGTTGACCGCCAAGGACGCCCCGGGTTGATGTCGATGATCCATCGGGTCGAGTTTGAATGTTAAACGACTACCTTTGCGGAGTTGTTTGAAGGTTCACGTGAGTACGAGGAAGAGGTCACCGACCTTTTTCAAGAGCGTTTAGCGCCGGAACGGCTGTGCACGTTCGATCCGGACAACGGTTGGATGTTGACGGCCTTAAACTCGCCGACCCGCTATGAACGAGATGAAACTGCTGCCTAAGCTTGCCACATGACAATAGGTCGGACACCGTGAGTGAGAGAAGGGCGAAGGTCGAAAGAGCAGGCGAAACGGACTTTCATCCGGTTGCCTGCGTCTGGTCATCTACAACTGGAACAGATGCAAGGCGCTTATCACTTCCCGCCTTGTCGCCTCGGTGCGCTCTCGCGCCCGTTCCGTGCCTTCTTTGATCACATCAAGAATGTATCCCCGGTCCTCGGAGAGCTGTGCCCTACGCTCGCGAATTGGGGCGATGAGCTCCTGAAGGATAGCTTCCAGACGCGCCTTGATCTTGCTGTCGCCAAGCCCGCCTCTCCGATACTGAGCCTTGAGCTCGGCAAGCCCTTCCTGGTCCGGATCGAAGGCGTCGAGATAGGTAAAGACGACATTGCCCTCGATGCAGCCCGGGTCTTCGACACGCAGGTGGTTCGGATCGGTGAACATCGCCCTGACAGCATTTCGGATCTCCTCGGAAGACGCGGACAACGCAATGGCGTTGCCGCCGGATTTCGACATCTTGGCCTTGCCGTCGATACCGGGCAACCGGCCCGCCCGGGGGATGATCGCCCGCACCTCGGGCAAGACGGCGCCGCCTGCGGTTGCGTTGATGCGCCGCACGATCTCGTTCGTTTGCTCGATCAGCGGGGCTTGATCCTCACCGACGGGCACGACCGTCGCCTTGAAAGCGGTGATGTCCGCCGCCTGTGCCGCCGGGTAACATAGAAATCCGGCGGGAATATGCCGTCCGAACCCGCGCACGCGAATTTCGTCCTTGATCGTCGGGTTCCGTTCGAGTCGCGCGACCGTGACGAAGTTCAGGTAGAGCATCGACAACTCCGCCAACGCCGGAAGATGCGATTGCAGGCAGATGGTGGTGCGACAGGGATCAATGCCCACGGCCAAATAGTCCAGCGCGACCTCCATCACGCTGCGCCGCACCTTTTCCGGGTCGTGGGCGTTGTCGGTTAGGGCTTGGGTATCCGCCAGCAGCAGAAATTGTTCATGACTGTCCTGATAGCGCAGCCGGTTTGCAAGCGAGCCTGCATAGTGTCCGATGTGAAGCGGCCCCGTGGTGCGGTCACCTGTTAGAATGGTTGGTTTATTCATTTGCGTCTTCTCATGAAAAGGGAGGCGGCGCATCGGGAAGCTCGGAAAACAATAGGCCGCCCATGCGGCGGCCTCGGAATACGTTTGGTCATCCGGCCACCCCGTCAGGAGGCCAGCCACCAAGTCATTACGATGATCGTAGTGTTTTCCATGGAACACTGACTATCGTCTGCAAGACTACTGGTCAATCAAATGGTGGAAAGGGCTCGAGGCTGAACACAGATGCAGTTCAGCACGTTCGCGATCGGGGTCGCTATGCGATGCAGGGACGGCCCTTAGCTGCCCTTTGGCCCTTACACCTCATGCGGCTGTGCGTCCCTTCAGAGGAGACATTCGCCGCGAGCGCTATATCCACTTCAACCTGAACTCGTGGATTGCGGGGCTTTTGCCTGTCGTCGTATTGAGAACAGACACGCATTTGGCGACATATTTAAATGAAACGATGACCTCTGCTGAAACCATACCTCAATCTCCGGATCGCACCCTTGTCGGCGTCGCGCTGATGCTGGGGTTTTGCCTAACCGCTCCTTTGCTGGATGTGTCTGCGAAACTCGCGTCGACCAGTGTGCCGGTTGGGCAGATTACGGCTGCGCGGTTTGTGGTGCAATGCGCGTTGATGGCGCCTTTCATCTGGATAATGGGACTGTCGTTGCGCGTGGCGAAAGATCAGGTGATGGTGCTGGTTTTCCGCTCATTGCTGCTGGTGTTCGCAACATTTTGCTTCATTGCCGCAATCCGGGTGATGCCCCTTGCCGATGCGCTGGCAATCGTGTTCGTTGCCCCTTTCATCGTCTTGTTGGTCGGCAAGTTTTATTTTGGTGAAGATGTCGGCCCGCGTCGCGTCGGCGCGGCGCTTGTGGGGTTTGTCGGGGTGTTGTTCGTCATCCAGCCCAGTTTCGCAGCTTTCGGCGCGGTTGCCATTATTCCGCTTGGCACAGCAGTTGCCTTCGCTTTCTACATTCTTTTGACCCGGGAGTTGTCGCGTCGGGTGCACCCTGTGACCCTGCAATTCCACACCGGCCTGATCGCCAGCCTGTTTTGCATTCCAGCTCTAATTGTTGCGCAAGGTTCCGGCTCTAATTTGTTTGATCCCGTTTGGCCGACAGACATCGCGTTGTTGTGGCTTTTGGGCGCTGGCTTTTTCGCAACGGTGAGTCACATGATGATGACGTATGCGCTGTCTTTTGCGCCTTCCGTCACGCTGGCACCGCTGCAGTATTTTGAGCTGCCGGTCGCGACCTTGTTCGGCTATCTTGTCTTCAATGACTTCCCGAACACACTTAGCCTGCTTGGCATTGCCATCATAATCAGTGCGGGGCTGTATATGATACATCGCGAAAGGGTCGCGGCCAGACAGCTGGTTACAGTGCGTGCGGTACCTCCAATCTAAGGCTATACACTCGGCCCGGAGCTTACAATCGCGGCATGCATAGCGCATGTCGGCTTTAAGCTCAAAGCAGACATTGGTTGGGTTTGCGCTCGGTGCCGACGGAAATGTTTAGTTCCTCTTCTTTTTTGAGGTACTACCCCTCCAGCAATTTCACCGTCCCCGATGTTCCGTCCACCTCGACCAGTTGCCCATCTTTCAATTCGCGCGTGACGCCTTGTATGCCTACAACACAGGGTTTGCCGTACTCGCGGGCCACGACTCCGCCATGTTGCAGCATCCCGCCGATCTCCAAAACCACCGCTTCGGCATTGACGAATAATGGCGTCCAACCGGGATCGGTGGTGAACGTGACCAGGATGTCACCTTTTTCAACTGGTTTTTCACGCGGCTTCAACAGAACCTTCACACGCCCCTTGGCTTTGCCGCTGCTAATTCCGGTGCCAACCAGAGTGTTTGGATCACCTTCGGGGCGTTTCACTTGGCCAATCCGACCGCGTGAATCTATCAGATGCGGGAAGGTCACTACATGATTAAGCTTTTGGTAGTAGGGCTGTTTAGCATCTCTTAAGGCGCGCATGTCCAATTCTGGATCAGCATCGGCGGAGTCGATTTCGTCCAGCGTCAGCCAGAATATGTCTTCAGCTGAGTCCAATCGGCCGACCTCAACATAGTTTTTTCCTTCGCTCAAAGCGCGTCGCCGAACGGCGTAATTATTCAGCACCCAAAGGTATTTGGGCGTATCCCGCGCAGGTCCATAAATATCCATAAGCTTGTAGGATTTCTCGATTTTTCTCCGTGTTCGGCCGCTGGTCATTTGCAACAGTTTTTCATAAGCCAACTTACGCGCTGCCACATTGCGGTTCTGCATTGCTTCCGGGTTGGTTGAACTATTGGCCATGTAGGACATCTGTTCCAGCGCGAGACGCGGCTCATCGCCATAGCGCGGATTGGATAGTTCCAGCTCACTTGGGCCACGCGCGCCGAATTCGTCGATGAAGGCGTCCCACGCTGACATGAAGTTGTCGGGCAGTTTGCGCGACTTGATCCGAGCCGCCAATGCATCAAGATCGCCCATGTCATCGGGGGACAGCATTTTCGACATGCGATAGAGTTGTATGCCGATGTTGGCGGCTTCATTGCCTTCAAACCCGGTTGTTAGTGCCTGCACCATCTGCCTGCCCTCAACGCTGGTGGTGTCGACAACCTTATTCAGCAATTTCATAAACTTGCCCACAGCCATCAAGTAGGCCTGCCCGGGCGGGGCCGCGACGCCACCGATGATTGGCGTCTGATCCTTGTCCATCTGGGCGATCATCTTCCGCAATGATAAATGTTCATAGTTGGAGTTCTTTATGTCCCGTATGGCCTTTGCGATATCCGTGTCATAGTGGCCTCGGAATTTTTCCGGGTTACGTGTGGCAGCCAACACTTTGAGGCCAAACCGGCCCATCGAGATCATCGAGCGCGGGACGTGGAGCAGTAGGGACCCCCAGCGCAAACCGGGAATTTTTGATTCAGCCTTGTAGCGATCCACATCGATATTCGCGAACAGGCGCGCGGTGATATCGTCCATCATTGAAGTTGTTCCGCCGGATCCCGAAAAGCGGCGCACGTCCACCAATTTCAGAACTTGCGAAAAGTTGATGAAGGGGCGCCCGCCCGCGCCAAAAGCAAAACTTTCAGCAGGAGCGCCGTCTGCGCGTAGTTCGACCGGGCCAATATAGGGGGTCAGCCATTGGCCAAGAGATCCGAACATCCAGTCGATTGTCAGCGGGGTCATGGGCTGATTGATAGTCATCACGTCCACAAGACCGAAATCGAAATATAGCCGGCGTCTGGCGCCGGGTTCGGTCAGCATCTCTGGCGGAAGTGGAATTTGCGAAGTAATTGGACGGGCTTGCAGGAGATAGAGTTCTCCTTCGGAATAGGCCCATTCGATATCCATGGGCATTTCATAGTAAGCTTCGATCTTGCCCAGCATTTCAGTGATTGCGAGGACCTGATCGTCGGATAAGCAATAGTCGGCAGCATTCGGGTTCGGGCGTTCTTCGACACCTCCATCTGGCTTGAGGTAAACACCCAGTTGCTTGCTGCCTTTTTGACGTTCGACGATTTCGGACGAATAGCGGTTCACCACGAACTGATCGGGTGTCACCATGCCGGAAACCACAGATTCGCCAAGCCCGACATTCGCGTTGATAACCGCTTCATCATAGTCGTTGTTGAAGGGGTTTAGCGAAAACCCAACACCGGCCATCTCTGAAGCAATCTGCATTTGAACGGCAACGGCGATGCGTGGTGCATCCAAGGCAAACCCATGCTGTTGTTTGTATACAAAAACCCGTTCGTCAAAAGCCGAGGAAAAAGCGTCCTGTAACGCCTTGTGCAAGGTGGAGCGATTTACGCCCAAGTAAGTCTCGTACACCCCCGCAAAGGACGCCCCCGCCAAATCTTCTTCCGGCGAGGAAGAGCGGACCGCAAAGAGACAATCAACTGGGAACTCACGAAGGGCAGTTTCAAGCTGATTGCTCTGATCATCAGTCAAAGGCAAGCTTGAACAAATACCCTTTAGCGCCTCTGTGGGATCGTGAAGCGCCATGCCATTTTGGATCGCGGATTTAGTTGCAGCCCATTCTTCCGAAGCCATCATAACGTCCAGCCAAGGCTTGAAGAAATTGACGGAGCAAGTGAACCCGGGAGGAACCGGCAATCCAGCTTGTGTCATACGTGACAGGGAAAGCGCTTTGCCTCCTACCTGGACGAGTTCGGGAATTGGGGTTTCTGAAAACAGATGAACGGTATGAGTTGACATAAAGGGAAATCTCCAAAAACAACTGAAAGTTTGCGGCCTATTCTAAGTCAGATCAAGAATTTCAGTGGTCGCTTGGTTACATGGCGTTAGTCACTCGACGTGATCTGACATGACCTCTCTTGAGGAACGCTATGTGTGGCTGTTGCTGAGGGGGAGTGTTCTGGGTTTCAAAGTCCGCATTCCGCGCATCTCGGTCATTCATGCCGTAAGCAGCGAACGGCAGCTCTGAGCCCATTTTGCCCGATGCTGTGCTTTGCACATTTTGAAGCGATGTGCCGAAAGCCGTCTTTGCTTCACATCTGGATAGAAACCTTGGAATGATAGCCCCGTGAATACCGCATGTTTCGGGTCGAAGTGCCAATTCAGTGTGGGTAGTTTCACACTGAACAATCACAGGATTTCCCGATGCACGGACGCGACGCACTCTTCCCGGATTTTGATCAGTTAACGGATGCGGAAAACGCGTTGACTGAACGTTTGAGCCAGGCACGCCGCAACTATGCCAGTCGCAAGGCCACCTCGGCTGAGTTGACGCCTGACTGGTTGGAAGAGCTGCAGTCCAAACGGTTTGACCACGCAGAAGACCTTGAACCGCTGATGGACTGGGTGATTGATGCGCTCGACACTGGCAGCGTGCAGATGACGCATCCGGGGTATCTCGGCCTGTTCAATCCGGCACCTACGTTTGCCGCAGAATGTGCGGATCGGATTGCATCAGCCTTCAATCCGCAAATCTGCGTGTATTCTCATGCGCCTGCTGCTGTCGAAATCGAACAACATGTCATCAATGAACTGGCCCGGCGCGCCGGGTTTCCCAAGGGGGCCGGGGGGCATTTCACCAGTGGTGGGGCCGAGGCCAATTCGACGGCTGTTTTATGTGCCTTGCAGGCCAAATGCCCGGAGTACAGCGACAAGGGCATCTATGCGTTCGGTGGTCAGCCGACGATTTACGTCTCGAAGGAAAGCCACCTTGCATGGTTGAAGATGGCGCATTCAGCGGGCATTGGACGCAACGCCGTTCGATTGATCGCGACCGACGGTCAAGGGCAGATGGACGCGGGTTGTTTGGCGGCCGCCATTGATGAGGATCTGAAAAGCGGATGCGTCCCGGTCCTGATCGTGGCCACGGCTGGCACTACGAATGCCGGGATGATCGACCCACTCAAGGATTGCAGCACTCTGGCGCAAGAGCATGACATGTGGTTTCACGTCGATGCGGCCTGGGGTGGCGCGATGATTGCCAGCACGGCAGGACGGTCGGTGTTGAACGGCATTGAACAGGCGGATTCAATCACGATTGACGCCCATAAATGGTTCGCCACCACGATGGGGGCTGGCATGTTCCTGACCTCACGCCCCGACATACCGGCCCAAGTTTTCCGGATTTCGGCCAGCTACATGCCGGAAAGCGAGGCGGCCAAGGATTTCTATGTGAATTCCAACCAGTGGTCGCGCCGCTTCGTGGGGTTGCGCCTGTTCCTCGCCCTTGGTGCTGCCGGATGGGACGGCTACGGAGACCATGTTGAACGCTCAATTCGCCTGACCAACCGGTTCACGGAAAACCTTAGAAAGGCAGGTTGGACGGAGGCAAACCGGTCTCTCATGGGGGTGAGTTGCATGGTTCCGCCGGAAGGGAACGACGCTGTACAACGTTATGTCGATGCAGTTCATGAAGATGGCCGGTTCTGGATTTCCAAGGCGGTGTTCGAGGGAAAACCGGTTTTGCGGGCCTGCGTTACCAATGGACGCACGGATGAAGCGACCATTGATCAGTTGACGGCTTTCCTGACGACACTTTGAGGCAAGGAAATGCGCGCCCACCGCAAGTACCGCGGGCGCCTATCCAATTGGTCAACCGGCGCGCAGATGCGTAGTTGTCATGTCGATCAACAGCCGCCCCGTGTCGCCGCGAACATCGGTGCGAATGACAATGAGCTTGCCGCCGCGTTTGACCGTTGTGGAGGTTGCAATCAGATCGCCCGCCTTTTCGTTACCCGACAAGACCGTATGAAGATCAACGGCGAGCGGGAAACCTGACCCGTCTTCACCAATGCTGTCCAGGTCGCCGATGGCACACAAGGTTGCTGCGATATCGGCAAACCAGATCAGGGCGCCAGCGTGCATCGTCCCAAACGGATTCTTTGCGGCTTCGGTTACCGGCATTCTGGCAACCATGCGTTCCGGCTCGCGGCTTTCGATGGTAAAGCCGATTTCGCCCTTCCACTTGTTCTCAGCCAGTTTTTGTCTGATGTTCGTTTCCATACTCTCAGCTTTCAGTGGCAAGAGCGTGCTCGCATCTGAAAAACCTGAATTCGACCCAGAACTTGCGCATTTGGCCTTACCGGGGCGTGGTGATGAAAAGCGCTGCAACCGGACATTCGAGCCACTGCCGTGAATGTCCGGAAGGTCCGCAAAACAGACCTTGGTGCCGAGTGCAGCGAAGGTCTGCTCTCCCCCCTACTTGCCGTTCTGGTGCTTTCCGAAAACCCTTTCAGCCCCCTTGACCTCTTCGAAGACAAGTTCAGGCACAACGACTTCCCAATTAGCGCGTTTCATCAGGTGATGAAAACGCTCATCTGCATCTTCCTTACGCCAGTGAATGATGGCCGCGATCTCGCCGGTGACAAATTTCGTGCCCTTCGGGGGCGCGAATGCTTTTGCCATCCGCCCGAGGGCCCGCCCTTGAAGATCTTCGATCTGCCAACGATCTCCGACGCTGGAGAGCTTGATTGGCGCGCCGACCCGTGCTTCGGCGATCGCGTCACGAACAATGTGCCGATCATCTTGGCGTCCTGCAAATGACAGGTCGACCATCTTCATTTCGGGCGATTGAAAGAACCGGCGTGGGCCAGGGACTGTCGCCAAGTTGGGTACCACGTGCCGCGTGACGACGGAAGGTGACTCGGTGGGAAGGTATTCGTGATTGTCGTTGCTCATGACGATCAAATTTCGCCGTGCACGTGTCATAGCGACATAGAACAATCGCCTCGGCGCGTCCTGATCTTCGTTTCGCGAGGGCCGTTCCCAACCGCCATCGAGGATCACGACATCGTCGAATTCGAGGCCTTTCGCGCGGTGCGCCGTCAATAATTTGAGGCCGCGCTGCTCGCCCCATGAATCCTTCGACCATTCAGCAAACCATTCGATCACGTCAGGGCTCGGGAGCGCTTTACCATCAACTTCACGCGCAAGTTGGCCAAGTCCCTCGCCGATCCGGTCAGTCCAACGGCTTGAGGGTATCGTGTTCAGGATTTCGGTCAGGTCGCTCAAGCTGACCAAGGCTGCGCGCCTCTCGCGTAGGCCGTCGATGAATCTCCGCATCTCACGGGTACGCCAAACACTTGGCAAGTTTTCGTTCGCCATTTCGACTGGAATTCCATGCGCCTCGGCAAAGTCGCGGACTGGCATAAGCTTGCGCCAATCACGAGAAATGATTGCCGCGCCCTTCCAGCTCCAATCCGGGATCAGTTTTGACAGGCGGATCATCTCGTTGACCGCCGCAAGGGCCTGAGCGTCATTTCCGGCCGGGCAGCCAAGGATTTGAACCCGCCCCTGCGCAACCGGGTCGAGGCTTTCCATGATACCCCCGGCCGGGTCCTTTTGCCGCGATTTGTCGACGGTAATCCCATGCCCTGTTTTCATACGTTCCCGAGATCCTTCGATCACGGCGTTCGCGGCGCTGATGACGTTTTTCGACGAGCGGTAATTGTCGGTTAGAAAGACCGGCTTGGCTGAATAGTCCTGTTCGAATTGCCGGATGTGCCGCACCGATGCGCCGGCAAACGCATAGATATTCTGGTCGTCATCGCCGACCGCAAACAGGCTGATCCGTTGATCGGGGTCGTCGATACTGCGACCGGCCACCGCTGCGATCAAGGCGTATTCCTCGGGCCCAACGTCCTGATATTCGTCCACGAGAATCCATCGAAAACCTTGAATTAATGTCTCTCGCAAGGCTTCGGACTCGATTTTGTCCAGCCCGTCGCCACGCAAGAGACGTGCCGCATCGATCAGAAGCGTCTCGAAATCAGGTTCATCGGCCGCCACCCGTCCGGCGAAACTCGCGCCAACCAAACGCATGGCTAAGGCATGGATGGTCAAGACCGTCACGAAGCGAGCATCTTCGCCAATCAGTTGACGCAGGCGTTCCCGGATCTCGGCGGCCGCGTGACGATTGTAGGCGAGCACCAGTATACCGTTTGGATCTTCGCGCTTGATCCTGACCAGATAGGCGACGCGATGGACCAGCACACGTGTCTTGCCAGATCCCGGTCCCGCAAGCACAAGCACATTGGTCTGTTCGCGGTCGTCACGCACGATCTGCTCTTGCGTCAAATTCCCCAGATTGTTGACGATCTCGGCAAAGGACTGGGGCGTTGCCTGCCGTCTGAACTCCGAAATTTTTCCCGGCATCCAAGCTTTCATGAAGTCGGACTGCTCCATTGCGAAATAGTCATGCGCGAGCCGCTGAGCCTGATCGATATCGCCGATGCCTTTGTTCGCATAAGCCGCCATCACGTGGGTCTGGACGGTCTGTTCGGTGTAGTGGTCTTCGAGCGGCGCGAAATGTTGGGTGGTGAAACCGCCGCCTTTCGGATTGATATGCAACGTCATGGCGGAGCGGAACACGGACAATCCCTTACCCAGAGTCACCACCTGCTGTTCGTGCAGCCATAGAAGCGACCGGTCCATCAGTTTGGTTGGATCATTGACAGATGCCCTCAACAGCGCATCGCTGTTAATCGCTGCAAGAAGGTCGCCAAGCGTGGTCTCGACGGGAACATCTTTCCCACGTAGGCCGGCCTGAACCTTGTTGATCAAGTATGAAACCAAACGCTCTGCGGCCTGCCTGCGAAGTTGAGCGGTCTGTTCGATTATCCCCCATGATCTTTGGATTCGCACCATGATACTGCCTTTGGACACCTTGCGCAGGCCAATGTTGCCTTTTCCGCCGTCCATGTCGCGGCCATCCTGCGCAATCCCACGAAGCAACCCCTCGACAATATCGGGCCGCACGGAGGCGTGTCCCCGCTCCCGCAGGGCCTGCGCCACAGAGGCCAGATGGCAGGGCACAGCCTCATTGATGTCCGCGTCTGGCGCGTGCTCTCTAAGGATCGCAATCAGGTCTGCTTCCAACCGGGATGCTGCTTGGAATCGTTTCGGTGAGGCATTCTCGACGCGCACATGCACGAAGATGGTGATGTTGGTATCATCCTTTGCAATCCCCAAGGCCTCGAGATCCGCCAAAGCTTTGCGAACGCCCGACATCGTCAGCCCACTGACCCCGCAGAGCTCGTCCGTGGTGATGCCCTCTTCCTGCGGCGCGTTGATGATATGCTGCACGATGGCGGCCAGATCCTCGCGCCGCCGCTCGGTGATCTCAGCGGAGGCAAGGATTTCACGGACCTCCTTCATGCTTCTTACTCGGAGCGAGGCGGGGAACACCTGCACCCGGTTTTCTTCGCGATTCAGAAGATGTGCTTCTTCCAGCCAGGCGACGGCCGTCTTCACTCGCGTATCGTCGGTATTGCTGTCCCGCTGGAAATCTCGCTCTTTCTCCTCATGAACGATCTCACCGGGTGTAGCGACAATTTCACCGCCTTTTCCGGTCCGAGCATCAAGGCGCCGAAGCGCCTTCAGGATCGCGCCGATTTCGTGCCGCGCGAGTCGAGAACGCGCGCTGAGGCTGAACTGACGATCAACGTCTTCGGTATTGAACAACAGGACGCAGTTTGCAGGTTCGCGGTCTCGCCCGGCGCGACCCGCCTCTTGCAGGTAGTTTTCCAGCGACCCCGGCACGTCCCCGTGAACCACCAGACGGATGTCCGGCTTGTCGACCCCCATTCCAAAGGCATTGGTGGCCGCGATCACGCGCAGATTGCCGACGCGGAAGTCCTCCTGAATCTCACGTTTGTCATCGGGGCTGAGGCCTGCGTGATACCGTTCAGCGGCGATGCCCTGTTGTTTTAAGAACTCCGCCACGCGCTCGGTAGTGTTTTGGGTCGCACAATAGACGACCGCTCCCGACACGCCCTCACGCGGAAGCTTGGCCTCGATCGCGTCGAGGATATCGGTCATCTTGGTGGCCCGCTGCGTTGGCAGCACCTGGAAGCTCAGGTTCGACCGTGATGCGCCACCGTCGATCAACACCAGTTCGGACCCTAAACGCTCTTTGAAATGACTGCGGATGTCCTGCACGACGTCCGGCTTCGCTGTTGCGGTCAAGCAAAGCACCGGAGCCGGTTCGTCGCCTGAGCTCTCCTTTATAAACCGCGAAACGTAGCGATAGTCGGGCCGGAAATCGTGTCCCCATTTAGACACGCAGTGCGCCTCGTCCAACACCCACAGCCCTATCTCGCGCTGTGCCAGAACGGACCGAACTGTTGTGCTGCGCAGTTGTTCGGGCGAAATCAAAAGGATCGCAGCATCCCCAAGCCGCACCTTGTCGAGCGCATCCTGACGCTCGGGCAAAGACAATAACCCGTTAATCGTAACCGCCGAGGAAATTCCGGCCCGTACCAAGCCCTGAACCTGGTCCGCCATCAGCGCCACAAGCGGCGATATAACAACGGTCAATGCCCCGGTCTTGTCGAACCGAGACAGCGCAGGGATCTGATAACAGATTGATTTACCCGTGCCCGTCGGCAGAATGCCCAACAAATTGTCGCCTTCCATGGCCGTCGCCACGATCTTTTCTTGAAGCGGGCGTCCGTCCTCGTCGACTGGTTCCGGGCGGAAACTTGGAAAGCCGAACCAACGTTCGAGCGCACGGGTGGGATCGTTGTGCTCTGCGCAATAGGCACAGTTCGGATCACGACAATTCGTATCTCTCAGGTCTTTGACGAGCCGTGCTGCGTCACGGAATTGCGCCCGCACCCAAGGCGGCATGACAGAATCCCCACCAGCAACCGAAATCCAGGCAAGGGCATATGCCATCGGCCAACCCAGTCCAGTGTCCGAGAGCCGCTTGAGCAGAGCGTCCACCTGCGCGCCGCAGGCCAAGTCTTTTAGCAACTTCTGAATGGCCTCATGCGCCTCCGCCTCTGTCGGGATGGGCGCCCCGCGCACGTCACTGAATAACCGATCAAATCCGACGCTACCGGGACCTCGGCAGCACAGCCAGTGATAGGACATCATCGTTTCTGGCGACAACGTGTTCAGCGATACGAAGGCGTCGATCTGGTTGCGAAGCACCTCGAACACAAGACGCGCGTCGAGCTCGGGATCGTTTACGTGACCACTTTGAAGCCGCCCATCGCGGTAGTGTTTGACCAGATGATGGTAGGGATTGCGCGGGAACGCCAAGGGGTTGAGCCACAGCGTGTCAATCGGTCCGTCCGCGAGCTTAGCGAAGCGCGGCGAGACCGCCATGAGATGCGGCAGGTCATGGCGCAGAATATTGTGCCCAATGACATGCGCGAAACCGGCGCAAAACAAGTCGAGCTTTTCAAGCGCGGCCTTCGGATCACCTTTCCGATGAACGATCCCATCTCCATCGCCTTCTGGGACGGCAGCAAAGGCGAAAACCTGGGCTTCCTTGGGATCAACTTCCAAATCAATCGACAGGCAGCGCGACAAGATTTTGGATTGTTCCCGTGGCATTTGAGTACTCTTAATTTCCTCCGGAATAGCCCCTGAGTTTTCAAGTGGCTGTGGTCTGCCACGGCCAAGGGCCTTCGATATGCCGCGGGAAATTAAGTTTTTCATATTCGCAAGTTAATAATTATTCCCAAGGAGCGGAACCTTCGGCGGCCATTTGACAAAATATGTTGTCCCGATGCCATGCCAGTATCGCGGGGTGCAGCTTTTTTTCTTCGGGCTTCCAGATTTTCCTATCCGGTCCCAACATACGGTCGACGACATCACTCGACACCTCGTTGCAAGGCTGGAACTGGCAGGATCCAGACGGCTCTGTTGATCAAATTTCGCTTGTTCTCCGGTCCGTCGGTCTGTTGCGAACGCGGTGAACTACCGGTTTCCGCCCAAACTGCAGATCGGTATGTTTGCTTGGCGTTGTGGGACCTGAGAAGAGCTTGCAGAGATACAGTTCTTGAGCGGGATTGGTTTCAATTCACCGAATGCACTTGCGCTGTTCTAATCAGCTTTCCATAATCTGAGATCGTAAATCGCTTCTTGTCGTTTTCTTCGACAATCCTGTACAGCATCTTCGATGCTCAGCCGGGTGCCAGCGCGGTTCATGCCTTAGTATCTTCGCCAGTGTTTTGCTCGGTTTCGACATTTGCTTCTTCTGATTGCGGACCCACGATCATCTCAGCAAGCGGGTGCGTGTGCTGATTATGCAATTCCCCTCGCGTGGCAAAGGTGAAACGGTTTTCCTCGAGCCAAGCTTTTCGATATCGCTCAAGCCACGGGCCATTCTCATTGAGACGTCGGCGCTCTTCTTCAACGCCGATTCCGGCCGCTTAAATCCATTCTTTCTGATTGTTCATTGATTTGAGGCGTGAACGATACTTCCGCCTTCATCATGCCCGACACCAAGGCCTTTGCGACGCCTTTCAGCAAAGAAAGCCCCCTCTGCAGGGGTTGGATTCGCCATCTGTTGCATGAAAACGTCTGCCCAAATCCCATGTTCCTCGTCAGTGAGGTCGCTTGGTGCAAGGTGGCCCTCGAGGGCGGCCATCACACGTTTGTTTGTTTCTTCACGCATCAAACGATCCTCCGCTTGTTTTCTTTGGCGGAACTTTCCGAGCGCACACACGCGTTGGTTCTGTATACGCTCTCTAACAATCCATCTATGATATACAGAATTGAGTTGTCTGCATACCACGGGCGCAGGCTTTGTCGATTTCATGGACTCCGACTTTATGAACATCTTCATCGATTTTGAGGCGTCGTCTCTGAGTTCTCAAAGCTGGCCAATCGAGGTCGGAATGGCATGGCTCGAAGGCAGAAAAGTCGTCGTCAAAAGCCGATTGATCATCCCGCGCGTGGAGTGGGATCCAAACGATTGGGATCCGAAGTCAGAAATGGTGCATGGCTTGCAGTACTCAGCCGTTACTACCACCGGATCAGACGCGGATGAGGTGTCCGACTGGCTGCTGGATATCGTTCAGGAAAACACTCTGATCTCCGACGCTCCAGACTTCGATCAGAGATGGCTTGATCGTCTGCTCAGCCGATCCGGGCCACGGATCGGGGATTTCGACCAAGCGGCCTGGAATACGTTCTCAGACAGAGGCAATCGAGCATCCTCGGTGTTGTCTCGCGTCTACAAAACGAAATCGAACCGACCAACAACTCACCGGGCAGGACCTGATGCGGCTGATCTTGCATATGCATGGCGCGCCGGGATGGCGAAAGGGTAACGGAAAGACTACACCTGCGGCTAAGTCATATAGGCTTCACTACTGAACGAAAAAGCTCAGTAAAGTTTTCAACTTGGCTGCTTTCCGGTCCGGTTCAACAGGAAATCCATGAGAACCCGAACGTTAGCGGACAAGACGTTCGCTTTCGGTTAGACAGCGCGATGCGCAGATTTTCGGTAAAGGCGATGCTCAAGGTAGTCGAACAGAACCCAGTTGGTTGCCGCCGTCAGGGAAAGGCGTTGAGGCAATTCAGGTTGAGTTTTTTAAAAGGGGCGAGATGCCCGCGATAATAGAGATTGTTCGAGTTCGGAACCTGCGAAACCCAGGCGCCACGGGTGTCTGTGTGATACGGATCCCACAATTTGACTTGGGACTTCCCTATCTCAAGCCTTGACCGAAAAAAAACTGCGCAAGGCCTAACATGGGTCCCTGTCCAACATTCAAAATGCACCGGATAGCACGTGGATCTAAGTGTCTGTCTGCTGAACTTTAGCGGATCTGGCCTGAAGGGTTACTTGGTTAAGTAATGGTAAGAACAATTCTTTAAAGTCGACTGCTCAATCGGCTCTTGTGCGAGGCCATTACATTCCCAAGTGTTTGTACCTTGGAACTTCGCTGTGACAGGCAGGCGAAGAGAGACTTTTGACTTAAGTCAGTGTTTTCCGCTTGCGGAAAACCCCTATCAAAAATTTGATTTTTTATGGTTTTTCCGTACGTTTTTCTCGATTTGTGTGGTTCAAGCAACAATTGCGTCGGTAACATTATTGCTTTTTTTGCCCCGTCCAGAGTTGAAATGAATATTATGAACAAATCAGCTCAAAACATGCGTTTCAATGAGTAGCTATTTTAACCCATCTAAAGCTGGGAATAACGCTTTGATTTTTATTTGTTAAATTCCCCAGGGTGAGGTTGCGAGACCGCGCGAATCCCTGTCAAGGGGGGGATTCAAACCAAACTTATAAAGTCTTGAGATCACGGGGCGGTTCTGGGAATTTCTCCACGAACAACGGCTGCACGGAGAGCTTCAAGCAAATACAAAAAAACGCGTGAATTGCGCCAACAATCCACGCGTCTTTCGATCCGCCGAGGGCGTCTCATTGAGTGAAATCTGTGTGCCAATTGGGCTCCGGATGTTCAAGCGTCATCGGTATTCCAATTCAAATTTGTGATCCAAGCACCGCACCTCCAGTGCGGCGTAGGGATTTCTGTTACCAAAAGGAACGCACTGGTGCACACAGTAACAAAGGCATGCATGCCGGCGCCCTCATCGGCAGAACGCATGCCGCCAATTTCGTCTCGCGGTCACGCTTCTGGTCATCTCGTTGTCGCATGCGATGATGGTCAACGAGTGGTCGTTGTTGAATCAGATCTCGAATACAAGTGGGCAATAATCCTGGACGCCGATCCTAATGTACGGGAACTCAAAGAACAGGTCCGATTTGATTGGCGTGATAACGGGCGCACTCGCACCCACTTTTTTGACTTTGTCATTGGTTTGCAAAGTGGCAAGACCTCGGCATTGATCGTAAAGCCAGCCAAGCGAGCGCGACAACACAAGTTTCTATTAGAAACGCAAAAACTTGCGAGTCAGGCCATAAACTTTGGTTTCGTCGACGAGGTGCGAGTTTTAACTGACGAGTGCATAGACATCGTTGATCTACGGAATGCCAGGCTCTTTAGGAGTGTGCGAGAAGTAGACGATGCTGCCGATGCCGCAGCGTTAGAACTGGCAACTCAGTTGATTGGGGCTGTGGAGATGTCAGAGCTTGCATCACGCATTGGTCTCGGGCCACGGGGTTTTCGAGCATTGGTCCGCTTGATCATGGCTGGCGTTCTGGAGCGCGTCGACCATGCGGTAATTTCTCCCTCGTCCCTGGTGAAAGTGGGGCGAATTCAATGATTGCTGAAAGACAAGGCGAGCGCAGTAGTAAAGTTTTTTTGGCCCTCATGATCGCGTTCACATCGGCAGTGAGCCCCAATCTGCCGTTGGTCCTATTTCCACCTTTCGCACATGCAGCGGACAGCAAACCGCACATTCCGGACATTCAAAACCAAGTTTCAGATGGCTGGTGAGCGGACAAAGCGACTGTTCGAAGAGAGTGTTGCTCGAGAATTGAGATGTTCATTCTGGTTGCTTTTCGTCTAAGATGAGTTCTTGGCTTTCACAATGAACTTTGAAGCTGAAACAATGAGAATCCTAAGAGAGCGATTTGGACCACAGCCAGTATCGCAATTGCAATATTCCAATTTCTGTTGTTGTTGATCTCAGTCAGAAACGTACGGTGAAGTAGTACTGCGCTCGCCAATGCCCCTAGCGGGACTATCAAAAGTGGAGCGTTAACCAAAGATGGTATAAGCTGCTGAATAACTGCACTTAAAATCACAGCCGGTACGAAGCCCAATAGCATTGCCTTGAAAACGGGCCAAATTAATTTCATGGCTTTCCCTGGGTTGAATACTAGCCCATGCTGTCGGAATAAGTTCACAAAATAACACATCAAAACTGCGTTGAAGTATGCACCGGGAACTGACCCTAGAAATACACCTGCCATCAACTGTCCTTCTTAAATTTTCGCCGAAGTTATGTTGGTAGCTTATGGAGCACAAGCTGTGCCAAACCCACTTACATCGAATTTCTGATCGTGCACTTTGGGCTGATTTCGTAGCCGCCTATACAGCGCAAGCAGCGAACGCCCGCTTTGGTCCGCCCACCTGCCATCTAACACCGGAATTTGAACGTCCGGAATGTGCGGTTCGCGACTTGCTGCATGAGCGAAAGACGGAAGCTCGCTAAACGGCAGGAATGGGCTCAAACCACCTATCTGAACCCACAGCAGAGAATGTCCGCATGCGGTGATCTTGGATTGAAGGCAAAGGAGTTTTAGCCTACCTCAGTTGCAATGAGACCGATACCATTACTGCCAGGTCAGCCGATGAAAAGTCACCTTGAAACTCTCGCTCAATACTGCGCGAAGCTTTGTGTGATTGAATGCTGCGGATTGGACGCTTGCGACTTCTCTCCGATACACATTGCCTCCTATTGTCTAAGCCGCGAGCCTCGCTACCCATCACGCATTGCGAAGGAGATTATTGAACAAGCCAAGACATTGAAGGCTAATTACGGATCAAATGGCGCGAGCGCGCGTGGCATTACTATTAACGAAATCAATGAACGGCTGTCAGGTCAAAGAGTCGACAAATTGGCAGAAATACTTGAGCAACAGACAACTCTAGCTATTGCTGTTCTCGACACAGAGAAGGTGGATGACCGCCATCCAGTATTCGTTTGGGATAGGCTGCGGAATTCCTAGCTGCTTCTTTCAAACACTGAACAAAACAGCCATTCGCGCAATCGCAGCGAATTGGCGCTTTGTCCCGCTCACCAGCCATCTGAAACTTGGTTTGAACATCCGGAATGAGCGGTTCGCGACTTGCTGCACGAGCGAGACTTTGGGTGCTGTCAAAGGTCAGGTAAGGGCTCGGCGCTGCCATTCTCTGCTGGAGGTGTCGATAGAAGGATAGAGCCCTTAGCAGCCCCTTGTTCACCAAGATTTTTCGAGAACTTTTCGTCTTTCTCAGCACCGTAGACAACCTACAATGAGTCACTTGCAAGACGGTACTCAGGCCGAATCTCTCAATTTCATTTGGGGCTGCACTGAACTTGCGGAATATGTTCCACCCGTGAAGAGCCAACGGGGACCATTCGCACGACCTCGTCACAGGGGTCATACAAAACATACAAATCCGCGTTGCCGCCAAGATATAGCGCCTCCATCGGGTCAAATGTCCCATTCAAGTCCGTCAAAACGACCGGTCGTGCGGAAAGATCAAGCACTTTCGGAGCAAGAAACCCGTGCAATCCATCCTGCCGCAGATCTGGGCCCAAAAGAAAAACTTCGGCGCTCAATATAAGCAACAAAACTAGGAATAACATACCGTCGATAAACAGTGCCTTACCGATATGTTGTTTGGATGGGCGCAGCCAATCAGGTAGATAGTCGTCCAGCGAGAATAGATTTGCGAGCAACACCAGCGCAACGACTGCTCCTATGATGATGGTCAGGATTCTACCGCCAGAAAAATCCAGTGGAATTGTGATTGCAAGAACCACGGCAGCAATCGCCAACCACTGGACTCTTTCGTTCGCAGCGATGCTTCCGATCGTCGTTCGACCAATCTTTATGGGCTTCAGGTCTTTGCCCAACTTACGAAGTCGGGCGCGACGGTTTGCCCATGAACTTAATGCATCTTTCCAGTTGTTGACAAAATGGAGCGGCCCGAGGATTCCCAGTAGTACGAGAAATGTGAGTACAAACTCGGTTACGCGGGTGCTGGCATCCACACCGATGTCCACCACACGAACACCGATCTGCCCCCAATACTCGCGCCACAGGAAACCGGTAACTGCCGCGATAAGCCCTGCGGCGGGAATGAACCCGAGCAACGCCTGGAACATGAAGTTCAATCGCTCTTTGGCGGAAGCCGCGAGCTCGGGAGCAACGTCCTTAAAAACATCCATTGTGGTATCGGTGGGAAGATAAGGCTCGCCTTTGAGCACTTCAGCCACGGCCCCTTGAATTTCATCGGCTTCAGCATTCCTACACACATACCCAAGAGCACCTGCTTGAATGGCTAAGATGACACGATCATGAGGTGGATCAGCCGGACTAAGCGCGAGTATCTTGAGATCTGGCAGTGTTGTGGAGGCGTAAGAAATCACGTCGATACTGCGAAGTCCTTGAAGCATGACATCCACCAGAAGTAAGTCGGGCTGTGTGCGGTCAAGGATCTGCTTGGCTGTTCTCAAATTGTACGCGACGCCAACGATTTCAATTCCTTTGAGCTGCGACGCAAGTTCTTGAATGGTCGATCGCGCCTCATCCGGTGCAACAATTAGGGCACGAATTGGGTTCATGGGTTCGAGCTTTCTTTCAACGCCGTGCGAGATGTCGGTGACGGGCATGTTCATTTTAGTTGCTCCCAAGACACTCCAAGTGTCGGTCCTTCCCGAAACTGGACTGCTGTTTGAATTGCATAGGGTGAGATGGAAGGTTTCGGACGGGCTTGCAAAAGTCGCCATCGAACCAGCAAGAACGCGCAGCCAAAGGCCAATCCCAAAGCGACAGCATTGGCGAAGAAGATACCGCCAACTAAAGTCGCAGCCGTACTTCCGACCTGTTCAATGACCATTCCGTCAGCGAGTGATACCCAGTCTTGAAGGTACAATACGAACAGGACAGACAGGCCTACGGGCGACACAATGAGCGCTGTGCTAAGACAGGCCAACCCTCGCCCAATAACGGCCCTCCAAGTCGATCCTCTCAATACAATTGCCGCTGCGGCGGAGAATACGACTAGTGCCGTGAAAAACACTAACCACACATCCAAAAGTGGCGTGAGGTCATTTGTAAAGGCATCAGGCAAGGCCGACGTGAAGGGCAACAGAACCAAGGTCACAAGTCCGGCAGACAGCAGCCCGGCAGATAACCTTGGTAATCGGCCCGGCGAACGGCTGTGGCTCTGGTTTTGTTCATTGAGCGCCGAGAGCGTTTCAGGAACAATCTGATTCCAGTGCTCTGACAAGTTGTTTGGACGAGAAAGCACAAGAGCCCCCAATTGTTGTTTACGAAGAGACGACCCAGCGGGTCGACTATCCTTAGGAATTGGGCGGACAGGGGTCGGGTTTCTTTTGACGCTTGGACAAATACTTGTGGGAGCTGGACAAGCTAGGACATGAGAACTGGCTCCCGTAAGTTCCCTTGAAATGAATAATCTGATTGTGTGTGCGACGAAATCTGGGGACAAAACGCTGCAAACATGACCTTGGTGCGGCCGCAGCGAAATGGTGCTTTTGTCCCGCACTACCAACTTTCAAGAACGCTGCGGCGAACGGTGGCTCGCCGGATCATTGATACGCCGCTTCTATTCAGATTGTTGGTTCGGACTCTAGCAAAGCCTAGAGCAACCGAGTGACGATTTGCTGTTCAAGGAGGGGCGGCGAAGCCTTCGATCGCTTCACTAAATGAAGGTAATTCATTCTGAAATTTTTGGTTAGTTTACCGCGCCAATGTGATAATAGTGTGTTGATACAAAAAGGTTTTTCATGTGCGGATAGGTAATGTCAGATGGAACGCCACATGACCTAAACGTTTTAATAGGTCATTTGGGCTGGTGATATGAGAAACGGCCTCGGATTTCTTCCGGGGCAGTTCGCAAGTCTGACGCAGACGATTTGGCTTGCGCTGGGCTGAAGACACTTTCAGGTGTTGATACGGAGCGCAAAGCCGACTTTTGCTGCAAAAGGGATCAAGGTTCTTTTTTTTGCTAAACTACACGGTTGGTTTGCTTACAAGCTTAGTCTACCTGCCGTCGACTAGGCTTCTATTCTTCGCATATGCGGCGCGCTGTAGACCACGCAAATCGGACATTGGACATACTGACGACGAAAGGCGAGTGCGCGCAACAAAGCTGCCATTTGGAAAATCAGGTCGCTTCCCTATCTACTGATATCCGTCTGGGTCGTTAGGGGTGTGTAGCAATGTGCCTTCAAACGCGTCGAGTTCATCAGTCATTTGCAGCCAAGGCAACTTGCTTTGCTTGTTGACGTGAAAAGTCGGTTTGAAATCTTCCGGATTTTCGAGCGACGCAGCGTAGAGGTGCATACCGCCCGGATAGTGATCAGCTTCAAATCCAATGGGTGATCCGCACGTCCCGCAAAAGTGCCTGAAAACGCCTTTGGAACTTTCATAAGTATGAGGTTTATCGCCGGTCCATTCAAAGGCCTCTATTGGCACACCGAACCACGCAACCACCGGCGCGGCACAATTCCGGCGGCAGTCATCGCAGTGGCAATAGCATGCCCATGTTTGATCACCCCGGTAGATCCAGCTTGTTTTTTTACACAGACAATACCCACGCGTCGCCATTCGATTTTCCTCCAAACCTCCGGAAATATAGGACGCAGGCGGTTTTTGAGATGGATATTTTGGGACGTTTCATCAGCGGAAAACGTCGGAATTTAAGGTCGATTTGGGCTCGACGCCGCTGCTATCTGCAATGCGCCCTGACTGGCCGAAAGAGCCCAAAGTCGCCTTTGATCAAGCTTCGGTCTTTCGCGCGTGCAGCAAGTCGCGAACCGCAGATTCCGAACCTTCACTTCCGCCAGGTGAAGGTCGACTTTGCGGGATGTCGCCGTCGTTGAAGCTTTGTTCTCAATGGTGGCTTTGCACGCTTCGCGGCACCAGCTAACAACAGAAAAGATGAATTTCAGAATCTTGCTTGAACAGGTGCGCGTATGATTGCCAAATTCCAAACGGTCGTGATTGACGGAGTGTTTTTAGGAAAGGTTCGAGAACGTTGGCAGGGCCGGCCACCTTCCGCCATTGGCAAATCTACTGTCCATGGGCGGCAGAAGATCGACGAATTAGGTTTCACGGGCGATGCGCAAGCAGATCTAAAACACCACGGCGGCCGCGATAAAGCTATTCATCACTATGCAACAGATCATTATCCGCTCTGGATTGCGGAAGGAGAGATTCCCGATGGCACAATTCCAGCAGCGTTCGGCGAGAACATTGCGACCCATGGCCTGACGGAAGACATCCTCTGCATAGGCGATATATTGAAGCTGGGAAGCGCAACCGTTCAGATTAGCCAGGGCCGTCAACCTTGTTGGAAAGTGTCCGAATATACCAATAACAAGCGCATGGCCTATCGGTTTCAAAAGACCGGCCGCACGGGTTGGTACTACCGGGTTTTGGATCACGGTGCGGCGGGTGCTGGCGACGAGGTGACAGTTTTGGAGCGCCCTCAACCTGATTGGACCGTAAAGCGAGTTACTTTGGCACGATTATCCAGACAGACCTCACAAGGCGAAGCGGAAACCCTGGCTTTGATGCCAGAACTGGCGGATGGATGGCGCCAAGCATTTGCGAAAATGGCATCGGGAAACCTGCTGGAAGATCAGAGCAAACGGCTGGAAGGATGAAAGACGGAGTAGGAGGAGTTGAACTATACACGCCAGCTGGCGATCGCTCTCTCTCGTTGCGATGTGAAGCGAGGATGATCAGGATATTTGAGCGATAAGCCTCACATTCAATATCCGATTTCTGTACTTCCCCGCTATTTGTTCCACCTACTGCATTGGGTACGTCGGGGCTCAGAGCGGACGTTTTGTGCAGCAGGTATAGACGGGTAATTTAAGCCCTTTTGCTAACCTCCATTAAACCTTGAGAATTCGCGAATGCAGCAAGTTGCGAACTGCGTATTCCTGGCGGTAGGACCGCGGTCCGCCAATTCTATTCAAGTGCCATATGGACTAAGCCGCTACTAAACACTAGCAGCGGCTCAGTCCAACCATTCTTGGGGTGACCCCAGAAAGGCCGTTTGAGCCCTTACATGACTTTCGTCTATCAAGCCGCTTGGGTAGTGCGGCAATTGACGACCAGTCCACTTTGACTGGCGCTCCGGATGCCGCGGTCGCAACCCACATCGCTCCCGTTTGCGGACACGAGTATGGGGTTGGAAATCGCTCCACAAACAGAGGAAGGCGTTTTGCAGAGTTCAGATTTCAATCTGGCTTATGATCTGAGCAAATGATGCCCCGTGCATATCCCGGTCATATACGGTCCCCTGAATTGCGGGGCGGGGTATGCTGATCTTCACTACATTCAGATCAGCTATGTCGAAACGCTTCAGGGTATCGGCGTCAGATTGCAGACAGGATGCCAGTACATCGGTGTCGAGACCGTTGCTGACACGCTGGAACACCTCAGGCGAACCACAGAAAACATCTATGGTCAGCCAGAACGGACCCGCGTTTTTGGACCGTACCTTGTAAACGATGTCTCCAAGCTTGCTCATCCGCCGATCTCCTCGACTTGAAGGCTGAATGCCTGCATCGGGTCGTCCAGATTTAGAACGTGATTGATGCAGAATTCGTAGATTTTGCCACGTGACATTTCGGCAGGTGAAAAGGGAAATGCGAAGGTTGGCATTTCTTCCTGTTCAGTCAGCGGGTGATGCAAAAGATATGGGTTCAGCATCTTGGCGACTTCGCGGCTCAGGGTCTCTGACTCTGCGGTTACAATGCCCAGAACTCCTACTTCAGTTCCTGCTACACCGTCGGGCTCCAACTCACCCAGTGTTGCGTTTTCCCCGATACGCCGAAGTTCGATAGTGAAATCTCCGTCCAGACGCTCTTTGGCCTTTGAGGTGCAGCGCGATTGAATATCGTTACACCACTGTTGGATATGGGCAACGTATCGCGGGTCACGCACTAGTGCGAGAGAAACGGTCTGATAACCGGCCAGTTTCGCGCCCTCCAGCTTGACCGTGTAGTCGGGGCTTTCGACCCAGATGCTGCCTTCGACCCTTACCTGACGGTCATCGATCGCGTCGTACTTTGCTTTCGTCACATCGAGATAGCCGCCGGGTTCATGAAGGATGTAGGGGTCCGAGTTTTCATAGAGCATATGGGCGGAAACCGTGTGCGGCGTAGCACGTGCCTCGGCACCCATTGGTGTTACCGTAAATCCGGACGCGTCGAACTCGATCAGGATGGTGCCTGAATTCGGGCTGGTTGTGGCCAGCGCACCGCATTCGCCGATCTTGGCGCCGTGCCATGCGCCTCCGGCGTGGCAACCACGTGCCAATGGCAGCGCCGAGATTATCGCGGTGTCTGTCGTGCGACCGGCGATAATAATATCGGCCCCTGTGTCCAGAGCGGCCTGAACCTGCTCGGCCCCTGCAAGTGCCACAATGTTACTGCACGCGGCAAAGGTTTTCTCGTCAATTTCCGGCGCGGCGGGAAGGGCGCTGATCCGACCTTCGCGGAAGGCCTGTGACATCTCTTGCGGATTTTGCCCACTCTTTAGGATGGCCAGATTAAGATGTTCGCCGGTCTCCGCTGCGATCTCGCGCGTAATATCGACCAGCCAATCTACTGCGTCATCTGCACCGCATGTCCCTGCAGTGCCAATGACCAGCGGCACGCCGGCCGTGGCCCGAGCCGCCATGAGCTCTCGCCATTCAGCCTTGGTGGACCCGCGCGAATACTTCGACGTCCCCGTTCCAAGGTAGTGGGGTCCACTGTCAGTGGACCCCCCATCGATTGCAATGATATCAGGTTTCTGAGTGATGCCCCGAGCAAGTGCAGCCGGATCATAACCAAGCCCAAGCGCACCGCAGGGGATGAGAACCTTAACCATTAGTCGGTGATCCTTTGTGGTTTCTTCAGAACATTGCGCAGGAACATCGGGGCAACGAAACCAAGCACGGCCACAACCCATAGCGTGATCGCGATGCCCGAGCTGAACAGATAGGTCCAGTCACCATCCGACAGCACCATGGCGCGGCGTAGGCTATCTTCCATATGACCACCGAGCAGGATGCCCAGAATGATCGGCACCGTGGGCACATCCAGCTTTCGCAGGATCCAGCCCAACACACCAAAACCCACCATCAGCAACAGATCGAAATAGCTGCCGGACAGCGAGTAGATGCCTACAAAGCTGACCATGGTGACACCCGGCAGCAGAATCCAGGGCGGAACGCTCAGGATCTTTACGAAGATCTTCACCATAGGAACGTTCATCAACAACAGCACAAAGTTGGCAATCAAAAGTGAGGCGATCAGCCCCCAGACCACTTCGGGCCGTTCTGTGAACAAGGTCGGACCTGGTGTGATGTTGAGTGTCATCAAAAGCGCCAGCAGAACAGCGGTGGTTCCGGACCCGGGAACGCCCAGGGTCAGCATCGGAACCAGAGCGCCACCCGCAGCGGCATTGTTGCCCGCCTCAGGTGCCGCAACACCTCTGGCAACGCCTGTTCCGAACTTGCCCTCTTCGCCGGCTACCGACTTTTCGGTCATGTAGGCAAGGAATGAGCCAAGCGAGGCACCTGCACCGGGCAAGATGCCGGCAATAAACCCGATCACTGATCCGCGAAGCTGGGTCATCTTGGTGGACCAGATTTCCTTCCACGGAACCGTAACCTTGTCGAGCTTCACGCCGATTGAGGTGTTTTTGCCATGGCTTTCGATAAAGAAGAACACCTCGGCAATGGCGAACAGACCAACGATGGCGACCAGAAAGTCGATGCCATCAAACAGGTGCATATTGCCAAAAGACAGGCGCGGCAGGCCGGAGTTGTTGTCCACTCCGATCATGGCGATGCCCAGACCAATGCACGACGCAATCGCCGCCTTGGCCTGATTGTTCGAGGCGATGCCGCCAAGGGTTGCGAAGGCCAGAAGGTATAGAGCAAAGTACTCTGCCGGTCCGAATTTGAAGGCGACTTGCGCCAGCATAGGGGCCAGCAGCATCAAGCCGATGGTCGACAGAAAAGCGCCGGTGAACGAAGCCACACCGGATATGACCAGCGCGTCGCCCGCCCGTCCGGCCTTGGCCATCGGATAACCATCAAGCGTCGTCATCAGCGCCGGTTCGTCGCCCGGAATGTTCAGCAAGATCGAACTGATCCGGCCACCATACATGGCGCCATAGTAAACTGCGGTCATCAGCACCAGTGCACTGGTGGCATCCAGTCCCATTGAGAACGTAAGCGGGATCAGGATCGCAACGCCATTTGACGGACCAAGGCCCGGAAGCGCTCCGATAATGGTTCCGATGAAACAGCCGAAAACGGCCAGCATCAGGGTGAATGGGCTTAGGGCTATGCCAAAGCCCGTTGCGAGATTTGTAAAGAGATCCATGGGGTAACCTCAGCCGTGCATCACGGCAGGCAGGGCGACAAGGCCAAGGCCAAGCGCGAACTTGAATATTGCGAACAGTCCGACTGACAGACCGACACCGGCTATCGCTGCAGGGCCAATACGCGGGCTGATCTGATAGCTCAGGATCGCAGCCGTGATTGCTGTTGGCAGCAGAAAGCCCAGCGGTTTCAGTGCGTAGGCATAGCCGACCAGAACCGCGACGGCGATGGCCAGGGCCCCAAGGGTTTGCAACGCGGGCCACTCGGGGTCTTCATCCGGGCGTAGCGCCACTAGAATTCCACAAAAGGCGGCGATCGAGCCGACGAGGATCGGGAAAGTGCGGGGGCCGACAGGATCGGCCAAGAAGCTGGTCTGGATCTGAGTGGCGCTGGCAACATATGCCAGCGACACCAGGGTCACGACCGCTCCGAAGATGCGGTCAGATACCATTATTGAATTACCCCGATTTCCTTGGACAGGGTATTGATTTCCGCAACCACGTCATTCACGTAGTTCTGGAAGTCGGCGCCGACCAGAGTAAACGGTGCAAGGCCGTTGGCAGCCATGGCTTCGCTCCACTCGGGGCTGTCAGCAACCTGCTGCAGGCGTTCAGCCCACATGTCAAAGGTCTCGTCGCTGACACCTTTGGGCACATACATGCCACGCCAGTTTACGGCGACCACATCGATCCCCTGTTCCTTGGCTGTCGGAATGTCGTCAAAGCCGGGCACGCGTTCTTCGGTCAGAACCGCTAGGGCGCGCACGTCACCAGATTTCAGGAAGCCAACAATCTCGGACATATCGCCGGACATTGCTGCGGTAAATCCACCAACCGTCTGGGTGATCGCGTCTGCGCCCCCGTCCACACCTATGTATTTGATAGCCTGAACATCATCGACCCCAGAACGCTGCAGGATCATCAACGGCTTCAGATGGTCAAAGCCGCCGACGGCCGAACCACCTGCAAAGGCCAGCTCGCCCGGGTTGGCTTTGATCGCGTCAACCAGATCATTCAGCGACTGATAGGGGCTGTCGTTGGCAACAACGATCACGCCCGGATCAGCGCCGATAGCTCCGACAAACCGAACCTGATCCGCTGTCATCCCGGCATAGGCATTCTGAGCCAGACGTGTGGTTGTGGCCGAAGAGGCCGCGACGATGAGGTCATCGTCATCGTTCCGCTCAGATACGACATGGTTATAGGCCAGACCACCACCAGCACCGGCCATGTTGGTCACCTGGATAGGTTTATCAACTGCACCGATATCGTGCATGATCTTGCCAATTTGACGGCAGGTGAAGTCCCAGCCACCACCAGGGTTGGCCGGTGCGATGCATTCAGCGGCGTGTCCAGCCGTGACGCTCACACCCAAAAAGACGCTGGCAGCCAGCGCCTTGAACATACGATTTGTCATGTTTTCCTCCCGTTTGACACATCGATTTGTCTCGTTCATGCTCAATCGAAACGCTCAAACCTGACACCAACCTGTCATGCTTTAAAAAAGGTCGCCGATGCGGCTCCTTCTGATCGAGGACAATCTGAAACTGGCACATGCCATCGCAGAGCGGCTGCATCTGGATGGTCATGCCGTCGATCATGCTGAGTCGCTGGATGATGCTTCAACATGTATTGCGGTTGCAGATTACGATTTGATTTTATTGGATATTATGCTGCCAGATGGTGACGGTCGCGATTTTCTTGCCCAGCATCGCAAGGCCGCAAATCGAACCCCGGTCATCGTGATAACTGCGCGTTCAGCGGTGTCCGACCGGGTCGGATTGCTGGACCTCGGTGCCGATGACTACATCACAAAACCCTTCGATTTTTCCGAGCTTCAGGCCCGCTGCCGCGCCGTTCTTCGACGGCAGGGTGGCGTAGCGGTCAACCAACGAAGCTTTGAAAGCACAGTGCTTGATTCTACCGCCGGCGAGTTGCGGTTCGCGGGTAAATCTGTGGCTTTAAGAAATCGAGAGCTTCGCCTGTTGGAGGTGTTCTTCAATGCCCCGGGTCAGGTGTTTTCCAAGTCCTATCTGCTGGACCGGCTGTTTTCACTGTCTGACGAAGCCAGCGAGAATGCGATCGAAGTCTATGTGGGCCGATTGCGCAAGCGGTTGGAAGGTTCGGGTGCAACAATTGAAACGGTGCGGGGTCTTGGCTATCGGATCGTAGCTGCGTGAAGTTTCATGCCTCGATACGCCGCCGCCTGTTCTTTCAGCTTGCAGGTGTTGCTGCGCTGCTGTCGCTGACTTTCTTTTTTGTCGTCCGCGGTGTTGCCGAACGCGCGGCGGAGGGAACTCAAGATCAGGTTCTTGCAGCTTCGGCGATCGCGATGGCCGACAGCCTGCGGAACGAGGGTGGGGGCGTCACGCTGGATTTGCCCTACTCGTCACTCTCGATGCTGGGAACCGTGGGGCAGGATCGCGTGTTTTATCGCGTTGCCGTCTCGGGGCAAACGCTGACAGGATATGATGATCTTCCGGTTCCGACTGCCCTGCCACAACCGGGTGAGCCGGTGTTCGAAACCCTTATGTATCGAGGAGATGAAATTCGTTCTGTAACCTTGTTGCGCCCCATGGGCAGTGAGGCGAACCGGGCGCAAGCGTTTGTAACCGTTGCGCAAACCCGGGAAGGTCTGGAGACGATTTCCCGGCGGATCACCACACTCGCGACTGGTATTGGTGCCGGTTTCTTTGTGCTGGCGACTGCACTCAGTTTATGGGCGGCGGGATCGGCTCTCGCGCCGATCAATCGTCTGACCGGGGCCGTTACCCGCAGGGGGCCCAAGGATTTGCGTCCGGTGACAGCCGAGACCCCGCGCGAACTGTTGCCGCTGGTCGAGGCGCTCAACAGCTTTATGGGGCGCCTGCGGGCCTCTCTATTGCGTACCGAGGATTTTATCGCCGAGGCGGCACACCGGGTTCGTACGCCTCTTGCTACGGTGCGGGCGCAGGCAGAAGTCACTCATTTGAAGCTACGCAAACCGGAACACAAGCAAGCTATTCGCGAGATGATCCGAGCCATCGACGAAAGCGCGCGATCTGCCGGGCAGATGCTGGATCATGCCATGGTCACTTTTCGCGCTGACAGCCTTTTGCGAGAGGAACTGGACCTGAATGCAGTGGTCGAGGAGACTTGTGACAGGCTGGATCCGACCGCTGACCTGAAAGACATAGTCATCCATCGCGATTTGCCCGATCATGCGGTTTCGTTTCAGGGCGACCGTATTCTTTTGCAGGCGGCGGTGATGAATATTCTGGACAACGCTATCAAGTATTCTCCGGCAGACAGCGACATTACAGTTTCGGTGGTTGAGGGGGCAGAAACAAGTATTGCTGTGACCGACGAAGGGCGAGGGTTTGCAGATACCGATCTGTCGCGTCTGGTCAGTCGATATAAAAGGGGTGCCAATGTCGGGGATGTCGTCGGTTCGGGACTTGGTCTGACCATTGCCGCCGATGTCGCACAGGTACATGGTGGCAGACTATCCATCAGTTCAAACAAGGAGGGTCCAGGCGCATGCGTATCGCTGCTGTTACCGCGCTGATCCTGTTGTGGGTGTCACGTGCAGTCGTCGCGTTTGAAGTTGAGGATCACATCACCTATCCCGCAGCCAATGAAGGGTCTGTTCTGCGGATCATCTCTACCGCCGACCGCGAAGCCTTCGAGCCCATTATTACGGCCTTTCAGGCACAGCACCCGGGGGTGAAGGTCGAATACACGATCACCGGCACGACTAGTTTGATGCAGGCAATTGCCGAGGAAGAGGCAGTGTTTGACCTCGCTATCTCTTCGGCGATGGACCTTCAGACCAAACTCGCCAATGACGGTTTCGCCCAGAACTACGATGATGCCGAAACCGACCACCTGCCTGAATGGGCAAGCTGGCGAAATCAGATCTTCGCGTTTACGCAAGAGCCCGCCGTTTTGGTCGTGTCAGACGCCTTTTTCCCGGATGGAGATGCCCCACGCAGTCGCGACCAGCTAATCGCGCTGTTGCGTGAGAACCCCGAGCTTTTTCAGGGGCGCATTGGTACATACGACGTGCGGCAATCGGGTTTCGGTTATCTGATGGCCACGCAGGACAGTCGTAACAGCGAGTCGTTCTGGCGGCTTATGGAGGTGATGGGCAGGCTGGATGCCAAGCTCTATTGCTGTTCCGGCGATATGATCCGGGATGTGGCAAACGGAGAGTTGGCATTGGCGTATAACGTGCTGGGCAGCTATGCGAGTTCGCAGCAAAGCGGCGTCGATGGCTTCCAGATCATAGAATTCGAAGACTACGTGAATGTCATGCTGCGGACCGCGCTGATCCCCGAGACTTCTCCGAACCCTGAAGATGCCAACAAATTCATCGATTATCTGCTGGTGTTTGGCCAGAATCCGGACCTCGTGCTTGCATCCGGTCTGCCCGCGATCAATCCATCAGTGCTTCGAGATAACACCGCATTACGCCCTATTCGGTTTGGTCCCGGACTGCTGGTGTTTCTGGACAAGATCAGACGGGATAACTTTCTGAAAAACTGGGAAAGCTCCCTGTTTCAGGAATAACGGATTCTGCGAGAAGATGAATGTTCAGCTTAGGTGGACACAGGATTCTGAACTGTGGCGGGCCGGGATAACAGGGCGCGTTATCTACTGTTCGTTTGCCGCTTAGTCGGCAGGTTCTGTTGCAGTTCAGGTGACAGCACGCAAACAAAATCGCGCCAGAAAACTTGTTGAGACCCGGATCAGGTATGAATGTGAGGTGGCGCTGAACGGTGATACTAAAATAACTTTGTTTTCGTAGACAAAGTTAGGCCCACAACGCCTTTTCAATCACTTTCGTTGGTAGTAAGCATTCCACAAATCACTGTCAGAATTGCCGTATCAGGCATTTGGTGATGTGCGGGCGTGATGGAATGGTAGACATATCGGACTTAAAATCCGAAGGCCTTAGTGCCGTGTGGGTTCGAGTCCCACCGCCCGCACCAAGCTTGAGCTAAACCGGATAGCCAAGCTGAGAAATCAGTTTCCAGATATCTCGATTGGCCTTTGATAGCTGTGCAACCACGTCTTCGATTTCTTGCAGAGCGTTGTCATCTACGGTGTCTTCGCGCCCTAGCTTGATGTCGGTCTTTCGGTCGGCGATGCGCATCAGAATTGTCTTTGGGTTTCCGCTTTCCTGATCGAACGAATATATGCAGTGGTTATACTTGTTTCGTATCCCCGAAAGCTTTGTCAGGCGTTGAGTGTGTTCCAGGATGGGGTCGCGAACCTCTTCGGGTCGTCCTTCCATTTTTGCCAGACGCTCGACCAAGTCTATACGCGCACGTGTAGTATTCAGAGTCAGGAAAATGATCACTGCGACGTCCTTGTTGGTCCCGCTTAAGCCAGCGATCAGATGAATGAGCAGGCTTTCGGTATTGGTCCACATGTAATTTAGCCGCCCGACGAGCAGGATCAGACGGTCAAATTTGGTTTCGAAGTCGTCAGTCACAAGATATCTGCTGCGCCTCTTCTGGCGCGACCTCAAAGTAGAAATGTGCAGCGGCCGTGCGATTGTTGACACCGATTTTCCCTGACACATTGTGCATATGGAGTTTTACAGTGTGCTCCGTGATCCCCAGCTTGGCCGCAATCGTCTTGTTGCTTTTCCCCTGAGACACCAGGCGCAGAACTTGTTTCTCTCGCCGAGTGAGCTTTGAATAAAGAGGGTTCTTTCTGCTTGATGGGGGCGCATCTGGTTGTTGCGGAGATGCTCGATCGCGGTTGCGCGACTCAGAGGGTGAGCGAAGAACGCAATCGGCCAGGAAACTTGGCAAATACAGTTCCTCATGCATCAGCAGACGCAATATCGCACGCCACACATCCGGAGCAACATTCATCGGCAGGTATCCGATGTCGCCATATCGTCCACGATCCCAGTGTTCGAAAAGAAAACGGGCCGAATCGTCTTTGCGATATGCAAAGGCAAGACACCCAGAAGGTACGGCTTGCTTGTACTCGGATGGCCTGTTCAACAGGTCTTCGAGGTTCATCTGATCAACGACCAGAACCTTTCCGGATGTTGAGGCAAAGCTGGTCGGAGCTTTCACCGCATCAAGGCTGTCGCTGCGATAGGCTACAACTCCGAATTCATTTTGAACGCTTCTTAGGGTTTGATTTGAATAGAATAATTCTTTCCCAATGAAGCTTATTGACAGATCATCAGCACTTTCAATTTTGCAAGGAATACTGTTTTGCATAGAAATGCTCATTTTCCTTTCCCCCACTAACAAACTGCACCAATTCTTGCGCCCAAAATTGGCGGCATTTTTTTGTGGTGCGAAACTATTACAGACTCAATAAAATTACCCGGAACCATACCCGAAAGTTCCAATTTCAGCAACAGATTGTTGCTAAAAGCGATCCAAAATTAGAACTTTTGTATAGGCTGAATTTCAGTTTCTTAGGTTTAACCCCCGGAAAAATCATATTTTCCTGCTGTAGTCATAATGAGACTTCATGCGAATGACATTCTCCGAAGTGCGGCAGGTATTTTTCAATATTATATAATAAAAACAATTTAATAGAGGAAGTAGTACTTTCGGTTATCTATTCATCCCACAAATCTGCTGCAACCATGACAGGGCTTCAATTCGTGAAGTTTACTTGTACCTGACGTGTCTGCGGCCCGCGTATTTCCGCGTGAATTTGAGTGGTCACGTAATCGGCTTAGCCGAGAAAGGGGGGTGACAACAAATCTAGCTGAAAGACAAGGCCGCAGACATGCGCAAGTTTCGCGGGTGGATGCCAAATTCTGTTTCAACCGTGCCAAATATCGCTTTGTAGATGAATGGCGGTCTGGCGCATCAAAAATGGATAATTGTTATGCGACGCAATGTTAATAATACAAATGTAACGACCGTTGACGAAATTAATGTCGAAAACCTTGACGCGGACGTTGATGCCGAATTTCAGGTTGACGAAGCTTCAATCGAGGCCAATCTGAACGCTCAGCAGCAGGGTCAGACTGTAGAAAACACCAACGACAACCAGGATGAGCAAAACCAGGCTCAGGCTCAGGCGACCGAAGTCGCGAATGAGCAGGGTCAGGACCAAGGTCAGGATCAGGACCAGGGTCAGGCTCAGCAGCAGGGCCAGCAACAAGGCCAGCAGCAGTCGAACGTCAATGGTGGTGATGACAGCAACACTATCTCGAACAGCATCAACATCGATTTCGGTGAAGGTGAATGGATCCCGCGCGATGATGACCAGGTCGATCTGGACATTGGTGATTCAGCGTCAATCGGTGACGTAATTACCGCAGGTCGCGACCTGAGCTACGATCCAGGTGATGACATGAACCTGGATATCTCGTTGGATGGTGACGGAAACGATATGTCATCAGTCAACAATCAACTGGCAAATCTGAGTGACGATGACACTCTGGATTCACCGACCGTATCCAACAATGCCGATTTCAATCAGAACGGTAACGCCAATGGCGGCACCGCACATGCGGAAGAGGGCATTGGCTCATCGGCAGATGGCGGTAACTCCGGCGCCGGCGGCACCAGCTATGGTGGAGCAGCAGCTTCGGAAACCAATGGTAGCAATGCGTTTGCCCTTGGTGGTCACACCGGTAACGCAGGTGCAGGCGCACAGGGTGGCAACGGTGCCAGCTCGGGTAATGCCAACAACACCAGCTTGGGTCTGGGGCTGTCCGGCGCAGAAGCCAGTGGCGATAGCACTGCAGGTAACGGCGGAAACGCCAACAGCACATCAAGTGCCAACAATACCGGCACCTCGAGCGCTAGCGGTCAGGGTACTGGCGGTAATGGCGGCAGTGCGGATTCGTTCGGTCTTGGTCTAGGACTGGGTCTGTCTGGTTCAAATGCCGAAGGTAATGCGAATGGCGGTGAAAACGCCTCGGGTTCGCTGGCAGCTGGCCTTGGTTTGGCTGGAAATGACACTGACGCAGCAGGCTCAAACGGAGGAAACTCTGGCTCGTCGAACTCTGGCTCAGCGACGAACAACAGCACGGGTACGAACGAAGCCAATGATGCGACGGCTGGCAGCAATGGTGCCTCAGGCGCAGCAGGAAGCTCGGCTGGTAGTGGCGCAAGTGGTTCCGGTGGATCCGGTTCCGGCGGTTCGGGCTCCGGTGGTTCGGGTTCTGGCGGCGGCGGTACTGGCGGTGGCGGCACCGGTGGTGATGGTTCCGGCGGATTCTCGGGTATGGTTGAAGCGGCAGTCGCCGCGTTGAACCAGGAAATCGCAGATAGCCTTGGCGCGAATGCGGGATCCTCTGATGCCACAACCGGTGGCGGCGGAACTTCTGGCAATAACCCAGGTACCGGCGGCTCAGGAACTGGTGGCACAGGTACTGGTGGTGCAGGAACTGGCGGTGCCGGAAGCGGTGGCGCGGGATCCGGCGGTCCAGGTACTGGCGGTAATTCAGCTGCGAACTCCGGTGCGCAGGGTGTTGGCGATCAATCGGCAAGTGGCCCGAATATCGGTCAGAACCCAGGTGCTATCAGTGGCGCGGCAAATAACCCGCAAACGGCTGATTCAGCTGGCGGTGCCGGTGGTTCGAACGCTGCAAACGGTGCGGCGAACGGGTCGGGTAGCGGCACGTCAACAGCCGAAGGCGCAGGTGGCGCAGGCGGTACGACAACGCCGACAGCAACTTCGACCGGTAGCGGTGGTGGTTCTGCGGATGCGGCCAATACTGCCGGTGCGGGTGGCGCAGCTGACGTGTTTGCCGAATCTGCAACCGATGGTTCTGCCGATAGTCTCGCCGAAGCGATCGCCGGATACGGTGGCGCTGCAAACAGCGACAACGACGCCAACTCGACCGGTTCCGGTAGCGCGACAGGCGCGGCCAATACTGGTGCAGGTGGTGCCGGTGGCGCAGCAACGGCAACTGGCGGCACCAGCGGCTCGGCCATGGGAACAGCCACATCCGGCGATACCATGGGTGGCACGATCACCGGTGGTAGCGCAGCAGGCGCCTATTCGGGTGACGGCGGCGCTGGCGGTAACGGTGGTACGTGGGGTTCCAACAACGGTGGCGACGGTATCGTGACCGGAGAATCCTACGCCTCGGCAGCCGCGGTGGTTGATACGTCAGCATTCAACCAGTCGATCGTCATGGGTGCCAACGTGCTTGGTAACTCGGTTGACACGACCATGGTTGGTGGCTCGATGACTTCGACTTACTCGAGCGACGACACCGAAGCATAATCAAATATCGGGGACCGTATTGCGATCCCCGTTTCTGTTCTACGAAAACGCCGGGGCCGTTATGCGGCCTCGGCCCAACCAAGCCTAAACCGGAAATTTTCTGCCGGGCAGGGTGATAGGGATAATCGATATGGCACTCGACAGTGTTACAGAAACGATTGCACATTTTGTTGGAACTTTTGAGCTAACAATTGAACAAGCCCGCCTGAGGGATCAGTATGAAGAGTTCACCGCACTCAGGCGTAAGGCCGAAGTCGAAGAGCTGGAAGATCCGATTACGATACGGGTCAAGGCTGATTTGAAGCTTGATCCGGGCGAGTACGATCCTCTTCCCTACCGTTTCAAGACCCCACCCTCAGAGCCGGTATTACCGCCCCCGGTCGATGGACCGGTCAAGGAAACCATCATAGTGTTAGGCGAGCCGACGGCGGAAGGGCAGCTGGTCCCTGACAATCAATTAGGCCAGTCCGGTAATCTGGATTTCGTGATTATTCAGCAGCAACCGGAAATCGGAACACACGGATCTGCTGTCACCTACACAATGCAGACGCTGACCCTGAGCGACAACGATACCGTTGGGCAGGGAGATTTCAGAGATACAGAGACAATGATTGCCGAGGCAGAGGAAGCTCTGGACATGGCCCTGTCTCTGCACGCCATGTCGGCACCTTCGCTGGCGATTTCCGACTACATGTCATCTGACTATGTCGAGGGATTGGCCGAGCAGATGCAGACTCCGATGAATTCAGATGTCGAGGGTGTCACCATACATCAGTTCCATGGCGGTGACGCAATGGGCATCATCGTAAATGGAGAGCATGTCGAAGAGGCACCGGTCTGGTCGGAACTTCTGCCAGAGCATCATCAACCGGAAGAGGATGCAGAAGCGGAAGCAACCGCACATCTGCCTGATGAGTGGGATCAGTCCGAGGACCCGGAGTTTGACGATGGTCATACTGTGATCGTCGGAGGCAATTTGGCAATTAACGAGGTCGCGGCAAATGTTGCTTGGGTCGACGCTCCGTTTATCGCCGTTGGCGGGCAGGCCATTAGTCTCACGATGGTCAGTCAAGTAGCCGTTGTTTCAGATATGGATCAGGGCAATGCGGGGAGTGGCTCGGGGACCAATGTGGTCCAGTCCGCTCAGATCGAAGTCGAAGCCAAGGCCGCGCCCTGGCTGGCCCAGAGTACTGACGACGCAGAGCAACCCTCATTCCTGTCAGTGGATTGGATACATGGCGATCTGGTCGTGGCCAATTTTGTCAAACAGATGATCGATGCCACGGATATTGATCATATTCAGACCGAAATCTCAGCGGCTTCAACGTTATATGCGATGGGTGACAACGAGATGGTCAACGTCTCGGACCTGATCCAACTGGGAAGTTTTTATGATCTGATCATGATCGGCGGCGACATGATCTCGGTCGATATGTTGTTCCAGACATTGGTCTTGATGGATGACGACGTCGTAACCGGCGGCATGGCAGCTGGAACTGGTGGCGGAGACGACAATCTGGTCATGAACCAGGCCTCTTTGACCACAATTGGTGAGGACAGCGAAGGAGAGCTGAACGATAATCTCACTGAGGCCATGGCCCTGAGTGACATGGATCTCGCCGCTCTTGAGGAAGCACTGCTGAACGATCCCATGTTTGCGGGAATGGAACAGATGCGCGTTCTCAAGATCGACGGCAATCTGCTGCAAGTTAATATCGTGGAACAGGTCACAATGCTTGCAGATCAGGATGATGTGCATCTGTCTGGTCCAAACGGCGCAGAAACCGAGGTTCTTTCCGGAAGCAACGCAATGCTGAATGCAGCGAATATCACCAAGATCGGCGTCGACTCGACTGTTATGGCGGCCGGAGGCACGTATTCGGATCTGTTGCTGCATCAGGCCAGTTTGATCGAAATGCCCGAAAATGAGGAAAGCGAGGAACTTGCAAACGAGGCAATCGCTCTCCTGATGGAGGAAAGCGCCGGTGTTGCTGGTCAGGCAGGAATGGGCACTCAGGGTCCACAACTGACACCTTCAGAAATGCTAAGTCCCGATGATGGCCTGCAAAGCATGCTGGTCTGACTTCCCTGTTTGTTACGAGTGACCGGAAGGTTTATTTATGTCGATCGTTTTTTCGTCGCGCCGTACCCGATATGCCAGCCCGCTGGATCGGCACGGTGGGGGCGGTCCATTAACTCTCAGAGCCTGCGATCTGGTTAATCAGACAGATCAATCGAAATTCAAGCTCAGAAAGTCCAGGCTGAGGCTGACGCGGGAGATGCGCTTGCCAGAAACGGAGCAGACCCTGTCAGCATCGACCTGCGATGAAAGGAAACCTGAGCCCGATGAGGTTCAGGAAACTATCGAGGCTCATGAGCCTGAGTCGCCGAATGCGGCTACTGAATTAGAAGAGAAAGTAATTGCGACGAACTCACGATCAAGCGCCGAACCTCCCCTTCGGCGCGGACCGTCGCAGCCCGCGCCCAATACTGAAATGGCGGGCGGCGACAATGGGGTGGCCGATGCCGACAGCCCCGATCCGAAGACCGTGGAACAACCGACTGCGCGTATGACCCCCTCGTCCCAGTCGGCAGGAACGGATCGCATAGGCACCACTATCGAGGCCAAAGCAAATCAGCCTTTGCCCCGCACCGAAACGGGCGGTGGTGATGGCAAAGGGCCACCCCAAACCTTTCACAAGCGCACTCCGCCCGAAGATTTTCAACGGACGCTGCGCACCTCAATGCGGGCAATCTGGCGGAACCTGGCGTTTGTTCTGGTTCTGACTTGCGCAACCAATGTCCTGATCCTTGCGATCCCGATCTACCTGTTCCAGATCAGTGACCGTGTTCTGACCAGCCGATCGCTGGATACTCTGATCATGCTGACCGCGATTGTGGCAGGGGCGGTGATATTCCAATCGGCCTTTGATGCCGTACGCCGCTTCATGCTGATGCGCACCGCTGTTGAGGTCGCGGCCCGACTTGGCGCTCCGATCCTGAGCGCAGCGGCCCACGCGTCTTTGCACGGAACGGGCCGTGAATATCAGACTCTGGGTGATTTGCAGCAGGTACGCGGATTTCTCGTGTCGGGCACTCTGATTTCATTTCTGGATGTCCCCTTTGCGCCGCTGTTCATCCTGATGATCTTTCTTGTTCACCCTCAACTTGGAATGATCGTCATTTTTACAGCATTGCTGTTGATGATCATTGCGCTGATCAACCAGAAAATGACAGCCAAACCGTTTGCCAAGGCCAACATGGCGCAATCGCTGGCAAACCAGCATTTGGATTCGATGTCACGCAACAGCCAGATCATCAATGCGCTGGCCATGATACCCGAAGCTGTTCGTATCTGGGGACGGGACACAGCCCAGTCTCTGACGTGGCAGGTGAAAGCGCAGGATCGTAACGTTATCTTTGCAGCGATTTCGCGTGCAGTGCGTCTGCTGACCCAGATCGGAATTCTGGGCTGGGGCGCATTTCTTGCACTTCAGGGCGAGATAACGGGCGGTATGGTCATCGCTGCCTCAATCATTGCGGGACGAGCGTTTGCCCCGATCGAAGGATCGATTGAGGGATGGAACAATTTCCTGCTCACGCGTGGTGCGTTCGATCGGATCAATGCGCTGCTGAAAAACTCGGCGCTGCAATTCGAAAAACTGCGTCTGCCGCGTCCTGAAGGTCGGCTGGATGTCGAACGCCTGCTCTACGTACCGGGTGGTACCAAGCGGGTCGTTCTGAATGGAATTTCGTTTTCGCTGAATCCGGGTGAAACACTTGCGATTATTGGCAATTCCGGCGCAGGAAAGACGACACTGGGTAAAACTCTGGTTGGGTCGATCCTGCCCACGTCTGGCAGTGTCCGGTTGGATCTGATGGATATCCGAAACTGGGATCCGCGGCAGTTTGGTGAAAGCATCGGATATCTTCCGCAGGATGTGCAGCTGTTCCCGGGGACGATCAAGGATAACATCGGCCGAATGCGCAATGATGCGACGGATGAGCAGATCCACGACGCAGCTGTGCTTGCCGATGTTCACAACATGATCGCCACCTTACCGCAGGGATATGAGACCGTTGTAGCTGCCGACGGGACGCCGCTGTCGGGTGGTCAAAAACAGCGCATCGCACTAGCCCGAGCGTTTTTCGGGAACCCGCGTATGGTCGTGCTGGACGAGCCGAATTCGAACCTCGACGTCGCCGGTGACAAGGCGCTGGCCAAGGCTATCGAACAGGCCAAAGAAAGCCAGATCACCGTCGTGGTAATCACGCAAAAACCGACGCTTCTAAATGTGGTGGACAAGATCATGCTGCTGACAGACGGGCGAGTGGCTTTGTTTGGCCATCGTGAACAGGTTCTGCAGCAACTGAACGGTCCGCGTAAGCAGCCGGAAATTCAAGGATAGACAGGGGGAGAAGATGAACGAACTGGTTCGAGTTGAAGACTCCGCTGTCTGGTATTCTGAGGTGCCGAGATCAATAAACAGATTGGTCTTCATCGGGATCATAATGTTGATCGTTTGTTTTGGCGGGTTTGGTGTCTGGTCATTTCGTGCACCGCTCGCGGCGGCCGTAATTGCCCAGGGAAGCTTTGTCGCCACGGGTCGCAACAAGATCGTTCAGCATCTGGAAGGTGGGATTATCGAGGATATTCTGGTTACCGAAGGAGAGGCAGTACAAGCTGGTCAGGTATTGATGACACTTGATCAGACTTCGGCTGAGGCCAATGAACGCGAACTGTTCATTCGTAAAATACGTCTGCAAGCGATGGTGGAACGCCTGTTGGCTGAGTATGGCGAGCAAGAGAAATTGACCTTCTCAAATGATCTTGTTGAAGCCTCTGATGATGTGGAGGTCATGACCATTCTGGACAGCCAGCGCCTGAGCTTTGAAGTCTCACGCAAGACACTTTTGAACGACATCGCTTTACTAGAGCGAAACATGGAAGCCCTTAAAATTCGCGCAAGCGGGTTCGAGGCACAGCTTAGCAGCATGCAGCGGCGCCAGGATATCCTTCAGGAGGAATACGACACAAAGAACTCGCTGTTCGAAAAGGGTTTGGTCCGCAAAGGTGATCTGAACACGATCCGTCGCGTTCAGGCCGAGGCCGATGGACAACTCGCGCGGCTAAAGGCCGAAACAGCCGAGGTGAATCAGATGCTGCTGAAGTACGAAGAACAGATCTCGCGTACTCGATCAGCTTACAGAGAGGCGGCACTGGATGAGTTGGGCGTGATCGAAGCCGATCTCGAGAGTGTACGGGAAAAGGCTCGACAGGCGCGTAGTGTTCTGGATCGTGCCGTGGTTCGGGCACCGGTTACCGGAACTGTTGTGCGGCTTCATTACCACACGCCCGGTGGTGTCATCGAAACGGGTGAGCAGATCGCAGAGATCCTGCCAGCCGATGCGCCACTGATCATCGAAGCACAAATTCCGCGTACAGAAATCGACAGTGTTGTCACAGGGCAAAATGCCACCGTCCGTCTTGTCGCGTTGAACCAGCGCACAACCCCAGTGCTGAGTGGCGAGGTCTTCTATGTTTCAGCAGACGCATTGCTGGAGGAGGCCGCAGGGGTTCCGCAGGAAGTGTATCTGGCACGCATTTCGCTAACTCCGGATGAGATGGAGCGGGTTCGTGGCTTTGTCCCGACGCCAGGGATGCCGGCCGAGATCATGATCCAGACCGAAGAACGGACCTTTGCCGCCTATATCGCCAAACCAGTGGTCGACAGTATGTCACGTGCATTCCGTGAACATTAGTCCGACCTGTAGGCTTACAACAGCTACACCTTCAAAAAACGGCATGTTAGCATCTCGCGAATCCAATTGGGAGAGCAGGACATGCCACTGACAGTCAAAGACATGATGGAAGCCGCCAATGCGGTCGTCGAACGCATCGATATTTCCAAGGCAAGGGATTTGTTGGCGCAAGGTGGGCTGTTGCTGGATATTCGCGATGCGCCCGAACTCGAACGGACGGGCAGGGCTGTCGGTTCTCATCATATTCCACGGGGAATGTTGGAGTTTCGGGCCGATCCAAATGTGCAGTCCCATGATCCGGAATTGCGTAAAGATCGTCCGATCATTCTGCATTGTGCTTCGGGTGGACGGGCTGCGCTGGCCGGCAAGCTCTTAAAAGACATGGGGTATGAAAAGGTCTACAACCTTGGTGGCTTCTCGGACTGGGCCAATGCTGGCGGCGAGATCATTGGACCTGTCGATGCAGGGATGTAGCATTTCGATCTGATACAAATCAAAGCCAGATGTATTCGCGGGTTCTAATGTGATGGTCAGAAGTCAAGCAATGGGACGACTGACCATGATACGCCTCGCAGCCATACTATACTCACTGATTTCAACCGCACTTGCCGGGTCTGCCGTTATCGCAGTTCTGTCAGCCGGATTGGTTTCGACCATGGCTATCGTTTCAGCAGCGGCCGTCGGCTTTGTGGTGGCTGCACCGGTCTCATGGCTTGTTGCGCGGCGCCTGTATCAGGGTAATGCATCCTGATCAGGCGTTCAGGAATGTCCTGACAGCTGCTTCGAATTCTCTTGGTTTCTCGGCGTGAAGCCAATGGCCTGCGCCGGGAATTTTGGCAAACCGCGCATTTGGGAATAGTGCCCGGATAATCTCGCGATGTTCGGGCATCACATAGTCTGAATCGGCACCTGACAGAAACAGCACAGGTCCGGTCCATGAGGTATCGATTTCCGGGAATCCCATGATGTTCGGCATCTGGTCCGCCAGAACATCCAGATTCAATCTCCATCGCTTACCAGAGACATCCAGAGATTGCGTGAAGAAACTCTGCAGTGCCTTTTCAACACCAAGCTCTGCCAGTTGTGCTTCGACGTCTGATCGACGCTCTACGCGAGACATGTCCACTGCACGCATCGCTTCGATGTATTGTATTTGGCTATGACCGTAGCTGACCGGGGCAATGTCGGCGACCACCAGTTTATTCACCAATGCCCCATGCTGCAGAGCCAGCGTCATTGCCGCTTTGCCGCCCATCGAATGGCCGATTACGTCCGCCTTGCCGCCAATGCTCTCAATCACTTCGGCCAAATCCTGTGCCAGATGAGGATAGTCATGGTGGCTGTTCCACATGCTGTAGGCATGGTTGCGCATATCAACCGCTACGACCTGACGTTCATCAGAAAGACGGCGGGCAATGACGCCCCAGTTGCGGGCTGATCCATAAAGACCATGAGCGATAATCAAGGGCGGGCGATCTGTTGGTTCGCCATGAATGATCGTGTTCAGCATGGTTTCGTGATACCTGCCGCCGAGCGGAACAACCAGCCCCATTGTCGGCACTTGTGGGCGAGGTTAAAAGACCTGACAGGAGGCACCTCATGTCGCAGGAAACCGATATTCAGACCCAGATCGCTGAGACGATCGTTTTGCTGCGCAAAAAGCTTGGGGTGCGTGACAAGACATTGGCGGCTTCGGTGAGGCGTGCCAAACGGCGTCTTCCGCGCAAAATCTACAAGCAGGCCATGCTACTGGCCGGGGCCGAACAGATGTCGGAACACCCCAAATTGCGCCTGACACTGGATACCCCAAGGTTGGAACAGGCTTCTCATGACGTTCAGACGCATTTGCGAGCCATCAATCTGGCTGATCGTAGATGGGGTTGGTTCCTTGGATTGCTCGGCAGTCTGGCTTTCAACATGCTGGCGCTGACGACACTGCTGCTTGTTTTTCTGTGGTGGCGCGGGTTGATCTGAGCATATCTTTCGGCCTATCCGCATCCTTGTGAACAAAGTTCAAGGTTGAGGGCGGCATGTCATCCAAATCCCAGATCAGACGCGAGCAGTTGCGCGAAAAGCTGACCGAAGCGGCTGAGATTCGTATCGCACGTGATGGAATCTCGGATCTGAGGGCACGGGATCTTGCCAAAGATGCCGGGTGTGCCTTGGGTGCGATCTATAACGTCTTCGATGATCTGAACGCCATCGTGATGGCCGTGAACGGCCGTACGTTTAAACGCCTGGGTGAGGCTGTAAGCGGTTCCTTTGATGGCAGTGAAGAACCCGTTCAGCGGCTGATTGTCATGAGTACGGCCTATCTTCATTTTGCGGATCAAAACACATTGCTCTGGCGCGCGCTTTTTGATCTGCAGATGTCAGAGGATGGTCCAGTGCCTGATTGGTATCGCAACGCGCTCAAAGGCCTGTTTGCATTTATCGCAGAACCAGTGGGGCAGTTGTTTCCCGAATATGACAATGTTGAGCGTGAGCTGATGACACGCGCGTTGTTTTCGTCGGTGCATGGGATCGTGACCCTTGGTTTGGAAAACCGGATATCCGGAGTACCTCCGGAACAGATCGAACGGATGATCACACAGGTCCTTTCCCGAATTGGAAACAAATAGTTTCCTGAACATCGTTCAATAAAATACTTGAACGATGTTCACGTGTTTGCTACATCCAAATTGTGAACGATGTTCATGAATTGGAGGAACGCATGTTCGGTACATTGAAGACCTTGATAAACGGTGCAAATGCCCGGGCCGAAGACCGCCTGCGCGACACTTACTCGATTGAATTGATCGACCAGAAGATCCGCGAAGCGGACCAAAATCTGAAGGCGGCGAAACTGACGCTCGCCAGTCTGATCCAAAGAAAGCGTAACGAAGCGCGGCAAGTGGATGTGCTGCAAAGCCGCATCGACGATTTAATGGCGCGTGCTGAGCAGGCTTTGGCCGATGGTCGTCAGGACATGGTGCAAAGTGCGACTCAGGCTGTGGCGGATCTGGAAAACGAAAAAACCATCCGCACACAAACCGTCGATCGGCTGGAAACCCGGGTTCTGCAGTTGCGCCAGACAGTCGAGGCTGCGAACCGCCGCATTCTGGATCTCAAGCAGGGGGCAATCTCGGCGCGTGCGGTCAAGCGAGAGCAGGGTTTGCAGAAGCGATTGAACCGTCATCTGGGTGGTGACAGCCCTATCGATGAAGCGGAAGGCCTGATCAATCGCGTAATGCAACAGGACGATCCGTTCGAACAGTCGGAAATCCTGCGGGAAATCGACACCGGGCTGGATCACACCAACGTTGCCGAGCGCATGGAAGAGGCAGGGTACGGGCCAAAGACCCGGTCCACCGCCGCCGATGTACTGGCTCGCCTCAAATCAAAATCGAACGACTAAGCCTTTCAACCAACTCATACTGAAAACGGAGAATTCAAATGACTCATCAAAATGAAAACGGCCTGATCCTGATGCTGAACGGTGCTGGCGTTGTTGTCGCCTACGCGTTGTTGGGAATTTCGCTGTACCTGTCCACGGAAGTTCCTTTGGCAACCAAAGGCTATTGGGGCATGGGCATCGTTCTGCTGACGCTGAGCCTGATCAACGTGGTTAAGTATCGCTTTGACGCACGTTCGGCAGAGGACCGCATAAATCGGATTGAAGAAGCACGTAATGAGAAGCTGCTGGAAGACGTTCTGAAGGACCCGACCTCCGACGTTTGATCCGGAGCTCTGATCAATACCCCAAGAACAAAAAAACGGCGCCGGAGTGGCGCCGTTTTCTTTGATTGATCGTAGCCCTTAAAGGTTTGGATATATAGGGAAACGTTTGCAGAGTTCTGCGACCTCGGCCTTGACCTTGGCCTCGACCGCGCCGTTGCCGTCTTCGCCATTGGCGGCCAGACCGTCGACAACCTCGATGATCCAGTCCGCGATCTGGCGGAATTCGATCTCGCCAAAGCCGCGGGTGGTGCCGGCGGGGC
>NZ_JBQFQS010000009.1:0-167665 GCF_056537005.1 Ruegeria sp. CH6
CAATTGATCCACTGGATCAATTGCTTGACGGCTTCACATCGTCAGGCTCATAACCTGAAGGTCGTAGCTTCAAACCCTACTCCCGAAACCAAACTTTAAAGCCGGATATCAAACACTTAACCTCGCACAACGCGAGGTTTTTTGCGTTCACACCATCGCCGATGCAAGCACTGTGGAAGCAATAAGGGAGGCAGATGTTGTCATAAATACGACCAAGTCTCATATTTTAGTTGCGACACCACGGCGCTTGGACGAAGTTCAGCGCGGAATTGATTTTAGTACCTCATATGTAGGCGATGGGTTCAGGACTATTGGTATCAAAGTGTTTAGTCTTGTCAGGCGTTCTGTGTGCTTTAGCCGTAACCGTGAAGGCGCAGTACTTACTTGAGGATGGCTCCGAAGTTACCGATCTCGAGATGTTTCAGGAGTGCGATGTTTGTCCTGAGATGATTGTTCTCCCGCTGGGTGAGTTCACCATGGGAGGTCCGCCGGGTGAGTCGCGGGAGAATGTGCATTGGGGGGAGAGGGAGATTCGCTACGTCACTCCCGAAGATCCATATATTGCATATCATGAGGGCCCCTCACATCGGGTAGAGATCGATATCCCAGTAGCTATGGGGCAGAATGAAGTCACCTACGATCAGTGGATGGCTTGTGTTCAAGATGCTGGATGTGGTGGTTACATCCCTCGAGACTATGTACTTCAAGAAAATGCACCGCGAGCAATAATCAGGGGAAAACACCCCGTGATAACTGTTTCGTATGCGGATGCACTGACCTACATCGAATGGCTGAACAAAAAAATTGGCGCAGATGTATATCGCTTACCAACTGAGGCAGAGTGGGAATATGCGGCACGGTCTGGGACCCAAACACCCTTTGCGCAAGGTGAGGAAGTCACGACAGACCAGGTGAATTTTCTGGGCAGTGCGACAGAGATCATGCTGAATGAAAAACGCCCGGACCTCATATCACGAGGCAAGCCAGTGCCCGTAGACGAAATGGATGCAGCAAATGGGTGGGGTTTGAGACACATGTCGGGGAATGTTGTCGAACAGACAATGTCATGTTGGACCGAGCGGCATGAAGGTTGGCGAACGTCCAGTGAGCATCTCAAACACGCGCTCAACCCTTTTTGTGAACGGCGTGTGGCGAAGGGCGGCGCGTATCCGGCAGGTATGGACTATTCGAGATTGGGCGCCCGAGCAGGCCCTGATCCAATTAGCAGGTCGTCTGTAGCTGGTTTTCGCGTTTTGAGAGAACTGTCATTTGAGGAACAAAAGCAATAATCGACGCCTTGTCATAGCTACCCAATACTTGGTTACCTGTAGTGCTCTTATCGTACATTCATGACGATCAGAACCAGGCAGAAAATGGCAGGTGAGAAGTCAAAGCCGTCACTCAGGATATCTGTGTATATTCTGCATGCTCCCGAGAACGACTGCTATTGCAGCGTAACGACCCTTGAGATTAAAGCTGAAAATTGTGCCGGAGTTCCAACAGCATACGATATTTGGCAGAGTTTTCTGCCGTCCTGGTGCTGAAACGGCTCCCAACTTTCGTTGGAAGCCGCGCATCTTTGGGAGAGAGGCTGCTTATAAGACTAAGCGTGCCCACCACCGATCAGGCCGATACCCGAGGTCAGACCGAACCAGGCTTTAACCCGAAGACCGACCGCCTTGATGATGCCCATAGCCTGGATCCCGTGAGCGACAATTGTTCCTTCCATGTCACCCTCGAAATTGGTGGTGTAGGATTGGACGATGCAACCACTACCTGGCACCAAAAGATCCCGATGCTCTGGGTGTACAAGGTCAAGATGTACAACGATCTGACCCCGCTTTGCCTTTTCACTGGGCTCGATCAGGCGACCACTGGGCGCAAGCTGACCGGAGGAAATCGAGTCTTGAATGCGTACGATCCTAGCCGGAAGAACGGTGTTGCGCATTGAGATGTTGAAGTTGCTTTCACACGCCACTTCTGCCGCCATTCCTTCGTACAATTCCGTACGCGAAACCTGCGAGAAGCCAGCAACGATACGTCCCCGCTCGGCATCTTTCCGGTCGGGTACGATCAGCATAGCGGGGCTCATTGCGGCTTGTGCTGCGCGCGATCCGACATTCAGGGTGACTTGTTCAACTACACCATCGACCGAGCTGAGCGTCAGAGTTTTTGACAGCTCCACTTGAGCTTGCTTCAACGACGCGCGCGCCGATGCAAGTTGAGCAGGAAGAACAGCAGTCGCATGGACTTGCGCTACACCAAGTTGCGTTTCGGCAGCCTCAACCTCTGCTTCCCGTGTGCTCAAGGTTGCCTGCGCGCGCTCCAGCTGACTCACCTGAAATGCTGCAGAGCCCTTTGCTTGAAGCGACTTGTGATCCATAAGCACCAGCTCGGCCTGCTCTCTGGCAGTAGTTGCGGCATCCAGCACGGCTTGCGCAGTCTGAACTTGCAACTCAGCTGCGAGTTTTGCGCTTTCGATCTCCTCAACTTTGCGTGTCGCAAAATCTACAGCGGCCTGTTCAGACGCGTTCTCGACGGCAAACAGCGGATCGCCGGGTGCGACGTGATCACCGCCCTTTACATAGATATCTGTGACCGTTCCGCCATTTTCGGCGACGACCGGAACGGTTCTGAAGGGCACAAGGCCGGTGTAGGATTTGGGGTAATAGTAGAACACGGCAAAGAACACGATCAGGGCCAGGACGAACCACATGAAGAGCGCCCGGTGAACATTGTAGAGGGTGACCGGCAGCCCACGCCATTTCAGGTAGATCACGCGCAGGACAAACGGAAAAGATGTGACGAGCAGCTCAATCATTTTACCAATTCCTCTTTCGAAGGACGCCACCACAACATGAAGTCGCGGGCGATCGCGGTCAGGATCAACGCGCCTGGTAACAGAATGCTGAAGTGGCTGAGTGCGGGCATCAATTCGTACGCCAAGGCTATGGTAAGCATTACCGGAACAGTTGTGCGCAGCGGAGTGCCGATTGATTTGCGCTCGGTGTAGCGCTCAAAGCGCGCATAAAGGTGTACGACCAATAGGATCGCCAGGAAGAGAACGATCAGGCCGACCCAGGCATAGGTGTCGGTTTGATTGGGTGAGACCCACCATCTGGGGTCGCCGCCAGCGGCGAGGGCAGGAGTTGAGATGACGCCGAGTATGGGCGCCATCAGGAACGCGGGTGGTTTCATGATTCAGGTCCTTTTGTTCGCAGTCACGCTGCGGAAGCAAGTTTTAGGTTTGGTAAACTTCAGTTCCCGGTAGGTTGTTGTGATGGTTCTGAAGGCTGTTCCGCTGGAGCGTAGGGGGGATCCCAGCGACGCCCGTTCGGTGTTTTCTCGCCCAGTGACGAAGCCTGCAGGCCTTGACCTTTGCCGCCGGACCATTCCTGTCTGGCGCAGTCGTGGATTGTTTTGAAAACGCGGTAGTACCTTGCGAAGTAGATCATTGCCTTGTCCTTTCTGATGACCCGGACCTAACCGTCGTCACGCCCCCGATCCTTAGGGTTCTGGACATTTGTTGTTGTCTTCTGGACAATTGCAGTGACTGCAAGGGGTTGCGTGCCAGTCAGGGGAGGATGCAAAAGTGCCACGCATCAGCGCTTACAGATTGCAAAGTGTTGGGCTGCGCTATGCGCAAGAACCCGGCGCACGCATTCCGTTTACAGAAATTCTGGAAATGGCAGGTGCACCTTCAGATGTCGTCGACGGCCCGGATGCCACTGTCGAACTGCTGCATGAAGCGGGCACCGTTGAAACTGTGTGCCGTGTTCTCGAAGACAAAACCTTTGCTGCGCGGGTAGGGCTTTCTGCGCAAGGCCCGGGAACGCTTTTGGCGTACATTGTAAGGGCAGCTGAAACGGTCGAGGATGCGCTGGCATTGACACAGCGCTTTTATGCGATGCAAGACCCCGACCTGCGTCTGGACGTTGTAGGAGCGCCCGATGAGCCCAAGATTACGCTGGAAAGCAATGTGATCCCGGCACATCAATATCCTCGCCATCGCGAGATGCTGATATTTGGTCTTTATAAGCGCGTTCAACAGATCACCTCGGGCGGGCTTGCTCCGATCTCAATCGAGTTGGAAACGGACGACAGCGAGCATTGCAAAAAGCTCTCTGAATTGGCGGGATGCGAAGTCGTAGGGTTCAAAGCCGGATACGCGTTGGGCTTACCCACAAATGGCATGAGCTTTCGGATCCCGACCGCAGACCCGACTTTGTTGGGGCACTTGCGTCGGCATGGCGAAGAGCAACTGAAGGCTCAGCCCGATGCGGTCCGAAGCCTGTCCGACCGAATTGTGGATATGCTTGGAGAGCGTCTTCCCGGACCGATACCTAACGGCGACGATATAGCCGCAGAGCTGGGCCTGACGCGACGCACCATGACCCGGCACCTGTCGGCCGAAGGAACTAGCTACAAAGCACTCTTGGAAGGTGTGCTGTGTGACCTGTCCAAACGGATGCTTCGTAGTGGTGAGGGTGTGGCTCGTGTTGCCTTCATGCTTGGATTCGCGGATCAGGCCGCCTTTTCGGTGGCGTTCAAGCGATGGACAGGTGAAACGCCTGCCAGGTTCCGTAGAACTGGCCGCTAGGCCTGAACCCTGCAGCGCGCGGGGCCGAAGGATGTCCAAGATCCACAAAACCTTGTCCCGTCTCCAAAAGAAAGCCTGCCATCGGGTCACCTAGTTCAATGGCACACAGCAGCCGAGGTGGTTGCTGACCCAGAACAAGGATGAACCCTATGAAGACCTCGAAGAAATTCTTTATCGCCCCGATCTCAGGCGCGCTTCTGATCACCATGGCGGCCACAGCTCACGCTGATTACGTCACCGATAAAGCCATCAAAGGCGCAGTTGTCGGCGCAACGGTCGCCGGTATTGCCGGCGAAAGCATCGTGGGCGGCGCTGCCGCTGGCGCCGCGGTCGGTGCCGTGGGCGGTGCGATCCAGAAGGACAATTTCGAAGACGCGCAGGACGAAGCACAAGAACGTCGCGACGATTTCAAAGAAGGCCACAAGCACTGGAATGAAGACTGAGATGTGCCCGGGGGCACTACAGAAAAAGGAGGAAACACAGCCGAACACACTTAGATGGTCAGTATGAGGTCCGCGCTGTTAGCATCCAGATGCAGCCTGACTGACCACCCCACACAGAACTCGCACAGTTTCTGATAGGTTGCCACCCAGGTCCGATGGGACCGGGTGGCAATTTTGTTTTGGGCAAAGAACACCAAGAGTATCCAAAAGTCGCTGTCTAAATTTCCGGCACTCTATCCCCGATGGCGAGATTGGTGTTATGCACCTTGCTTGCCGCATGTGAGCTGAGTCTATTTGGACGTAACAGCCATCCATCAATCCACGAGATTTCTGACTTGCGGGACAATTGGCGAGTGTCTAAACACTGCTGCTGTTATTGCCTCAATAGCTCAGCTGGTAGAGCAGGTCCTTCGTAAGGACAAGGTCGGGGGTTCGAGTCCCTCTTGAGGCACCATATTTGACGGACAAGCAGCCAGTATCGCTGGTCTGGTCTACTGCAATCCCGTTTTACGCCCGCTTTTCGCCAATGGATGCAACGCCAAGAGTCGATAGCACTTTGGCCTCGATCTGCTCAGCGTTCATGCCTGCAACAGCGTACATATCTGCCGGGCTGGATTGGTCGATGAAGATATCCGGCAATACCATTGAGCGGTATTTCAGGCCGTGATCAAAGACGCCCTCTTCCGCCAACAACTGTGCGACATGACTGCCAAAGCCTCCCACGGCACCTTCTTCAATGGTGATCAGGGCTTCGTGGTTCTCAGCCAGTTCAAGGATCAATTCGCGATCCAATGGTTTGGCGAACCGGGCATCTGCGATTGTTGGCGTTATGCCCTTGGCCGATAGCATTTCAGCCGCTGACTGGACCTCAGCCAGACGCGTGCCGAAGGACAGCAGGGCAACGCGAGAACCGGATTGAATCAACCGACCCTTGCCGATTTCAAGAACCTCACCTCGCTCAGGCAGATCCACTCCAACACCCTCACCACGCGGATAACGGAATGCGATGGGGCCATCGTTGTGTGCGGCCGCCGTGGCCACCATATGCATCAGCTCGGCTTCATCTGCTGCGGCCATGACAACCATACCCGGCAAATTCGCAAGGTATGCGATGTCAAACGATCCGGCGTGGGTAGCACCGTCGGCACCGACCAATCCCGCACGATCGATGGCAAATCGAACGGGCAAGCGCTGAATGGCCACGTCATGCACGACCTGGTCGTACCCGCGCTGCAGGAATGTGGAATACATCGCACAGAACGGCTTCATTCCTCCGGCAGCCAATGCAGCTGAGAAGGTAACCCCATGCTGTTCGGCGATGGCCACATCAAAGCAACGTGACGGGTAGCGTTCCGCAAACAGGTTCAGCCCGGTGCCATCCGGCATGGCGGCGGTGACAGCGACGATTTTGTCGTCCCGTGCGGCTTCTTCAACCAGCGTTTTTCCAAAAACCGACGTGTAAGAGGGCGCGTTCGAAGGGGTCTTTTTCTGCTTGCCGGTAACAACATCGAATTTTGCTGTTGCATGGCCTTTATCGCGTGCCTGCTCTGCCGGAGCGTAGCCTTTGCCCTTTTTCGTCAGCACATGGATCAGGATTGGGCCGGTTGCCCGAGCCTTGACCGTACGCAGCACGGGCAGAAGCTGATCCAGGTCGTGACCGTCGATCGGACCGAGGTATGAAAAGCCCAGTTCTTCAAACAGGGTTCCGCCGACCGCCATACCCTTGAGCATTTCCTTGGCGCGTTTTGCGCCCTCGCGGAATGGTTCAGGCAGCAAGGACACGGCACCTTTGGCCGCAGCCTTCAGGTCGTGGAACGGCTCTTCGGCGTAGATGCGGGACAAATAGTTCGATAGTGCACCAACCGGTGGAGCGATGCTCATCTCATTGTCGTTCAGAATGACGATCAGGCGCTTTTTCAAATGGCCGGCATTGTTCATGGCCTCGAATGCCATGCCCGCAGACAGCGATCCGTCGCCAATCACCGCAATTGCATCACCCAGCCCTTCGGGCGTGACACCACCCAGATCCCGCGCGACGGCAAATCCAAGCGCTGCGCTGATCGAAGTAGAACTATGCGCCGCGCCAAACGGGTCATAGGGGCTTTCGCTGCGCTTGGTGAAACCGCTTAACCCGTCCTTTTGGCGCAGCGTGCGAATCCGGTCGCGCCGTTCGGTCAGGATTTTATGCGGGTAGCACTGGTGGCCTACGTCCCAAATGATCTTGTCCCGGGGTGTGTCAAAAACAGCGTGCAGCGCAGTTGTCAGCTCCACAACACCCAGACCTGCGCCTAGATGCCCACCTGTAACAGATACGGCAGAAATCGTCTCGGCCCGCAATTCGCTGGCCAGTTGGTGCAGCTGCGCATCCGAGAACTGCTTGAGATCCGCCGGGCGGTTCACAAGGTCCAGCAGGGGCGTATTCGGGCGGTCAGACATTTGGCGCGTTCCTGGCTTAGCTGTCCCGGGCAATAACGAAGCGTGCGGCTTCCTTCAAGGTTTCGGCTTTAGGACCGTAACCATCCAATGCCGCGCAGGCCTGATCAATCAGATCGGTTGCACGGGTCTTGGCTGCGTCCAGTCCCAACAGCGAAACAAAGGTTGCCTTGCCTGCATCGGCATCCTTTTGCAGGCGTTTTCCGGCTTTCTTGGCATCGCCCTCTACATCAAGGATGTCATCGGCGATCTGAAAGGCAAGCCCCAATGCTTGGGCATATCGGCGCAATGGCGCAGGATCGGCCTGTGCCAACCGGGCTCCGGCGCAGGCGGACCACTCGATCAGGGCCCCGGTCTTTCCTGCCTGCAGTCGCGTGATTTCCTCCAGCGTCAGAGGATCAGGGGCTGTTTCAGCGGCAATGTCCAGCGCTTGCCCCAGCACCATACCTTTTGCCCCGCTCGCCTTGGCCAGTGTCAGAGCCAATTCGGCGCGCACTTCAGCACTTCCTGTTTCCGCTCGTGCACAGAGTTCAAATGCAAGGGTCTGCAGCGCATCGCCAGCCAGAACGGCAATGCCATCGTTCCATTTAACGTGAACCGTCGGACGTCCGCGCCGCAAGTCATCGTCGTCCATGCACGGCAAGTCGTCATGTACCAGAGAATATGCGTGTAGCGCCTCAATACCCGTCGCAGGCCAGATCGCGTGTGATTCATCAATCCCATGCAGACGGGCGCTTTCCAGAACCAGAAAACCGCGCAGGCGTTTGCCGCCCTGCGTGGCATAGGCCATCGCGCGGGTTACATCGAGATCGTCCAGTACGCCGAGAACCAGATCGAACTGCGTCTGAATGCGGTCTGCATCCTGCGCAAGAATTTCGCGAAACATTCAGAGCCCTTCGACAGGTGTCGTCCCGGTCGGCTGACCATTGGCGTCCAGCGTGATGGCAGCCACCTTTTCTTCGGCCCGCTTCAGCTCGTCCTCGCAGCGCTTTTTCAGCGCGGCGCCACGTTCATAAAGCGCGATGGACTGATCCAAAGCCACATCACCACGCTCCAGCTGGCCAACAACGGCTTCAAGCTCTTTCATCGCCTGTTCGAACGTCATTTGATCTACGGGAGTATCTGTCATGGGGCTGCCTTCATCAGTTCCTGCACATGGGCGCGTGTCGCCTCGGCCAGTGCGTTCAGATCATAACCACCTTCAAGAGTCGAGACGATACGACCATCGCAGATTTCTTTGGCGATCTTGCACAACTCGGCCGTGACCCACGCGAAATCTCCGGTCGACCAATTCAAATTGGCCAGCGGATCGTCCTGATGTGCATCGAAACCCGCTGAAATGATGATCAGTTCAGGTTTGAAGGCGCGCAAACGCGGGAATGCCTGCGTTTCGTAGGCTGCGCGCATCTCGGCCCCGCCAGATCCGGGTGCAAGTGGAATGTTCAATACGGTGTCATAGGCACCGGTCTCGTCGGGCCGCCCCGATCCGGGCCAAAGTGGCATCTGTTGGCTGGTGATCACCAGTGCGCGCGGTTCATCCCACAGCAGATCCTGTGTCCCATTACCGTGGTGTACATCGAAATCGACCACAGCCACGCGTTTTAGTCCGTGATGATCCAGTGCGTGCTTTGCAGCCAGTGCGGCATTCCCGAACAGGCAGAACCCCATGGCGGTTTCGCGTTCTGCGTGATGTCCGGGTGGGCGGATGGCGCAGAATGCGTTTGGGGCTTCACCTCTCAGAACCAGATCGACCGCCCGAACAACCGCCCCGGCCGCGCGATAGGCAGCATCGACTGACCCTGGCGACATGAACGTGTCTCCGTCAATCTGCCTAAAGCCTTCATTGGGCCGGTTGCTGCGGATATCCCGAATGTGGCTTTCCGGGTGAATGCGCAACAGATCATCATCTGCCGCGAGCGGCGCAGTAACCCGTTGCAGATCCAGCGGCTCGAGCGCATGAAGGATGTGTTCCAGCCGCTCCACGCGTTCGGGATGTCCCTGCGGCGTGACGTGGCCGAGGCAATCAGCATGAGTGATCAGGGCGGTTTTCATACTGTTTTCCTGTTTTCTTGTTATGGCCGAGGCTGCGAATTAATCGGGCGCCAGCATGTAGCCGGCACCGCGCACGGTCTGCAGATAACGCGGCTGTTTTGGATCCTGCTCGATCTTGCGGCGCAGGCGTGTGATCTGAACGTCCACGGCGCGTTCCTGAGCCTGACCTTTGTCGCGGCCCAGATCCTCAACCAGTTTGGCACGGCTGATCGGCTCGCCGGGCTGGCCCGAAAAGATCTTCATCAACTGGCTTTCAGTGGCGGTCAGACGCACCGGATCCTCACCCTGCCACATCTCACCACGTTCGATGTCATAGCGTATCGGTCCCAGATGCAGAATTTTCGACACTGCATCCTGAGCGGGCGTTTCCGGCATCCGGCGCAGGATCGCATTTATGCGCAGCAACAGTTCCTTGGGTTCGAACGGCTTGGCCAAATAGTCATCCGCGCCAGCCTCAAGACCTGCAATCCGATGTTCGGTTTCACCACGCGCGGTCAGCAACAGGATCGGTGTTGTATGTGTTTCCCGCAGGGCGCGGGTTAAACTGACCCCATCCTCGCCGGGCATCATCACATCCAGAACGATCAGGTCGAAATCCAAACCGGACAGAACCCGGCGCGCATGGGCGGCATCGCGGGCTGCGGTGACAAGAAAGCCATTACGCATCAAAAACTTCTTGAGCAGATCGCGAATACGCTCGTCATCGTCGACGATCAGCAGATGGGCGTCCATATCGCTCATGAGGTTGTATCCCGCAGTTTCGTATATGCACGACGCATATCAGCATCCATCATCGCTTCAAGCACTTTGCGAAATCCTGCCACGGCCTCGGGGCCTGCATCCTTGTAGGCGGCGCGCATCCGGGCGCGCTGTGCATCCGATAGCTTGGCTTCCAATGCCTTGCCTTTCTCCGTCAGAAACAAATGGCGTTCCCGCTTGTCTACGGTCCCGACGCGGCTTTCGACCAGACCATCGTCAATCAGGGTTCTCAGTACCCTATTTAGAGATTGTTTCGTCACGCCAAGGATAGCTAACAGGTTGTTTACCGTTGTTCCGGGGGCGCGGTTGATAAAATGGATGGCCCGGTGATGGGCGCGCCCATAGGCCATCTGGGTCAGAATTCGATCCGGATCTGCGGTAAACCCTCGATAAGCAAAGAACATCGCCTCGATTCCCTGCCGCAATTGCTCATCGGTCAGAAACAACAGGCTTTCTCCGCCAAAGACAGGCGCGGGGCGGATTTCGGACATATCATGCCTCATTCGTTACTCAGGCTGACTTTATGTCAGCGTTATTGACATTCCAAGTGCGTACAGGTATCGAATCGCAGTTTTTGCGCAACATTATGTCCACTTCGGTCTTAAATAGCGCAACAATCGAAAATTCAGCCCGGTTCAGGAGGTTTCGTATGGCGGGGTATGACGATCGTGATGGTGTCATCTGGTTGGATGGCGAACTGGTGCCCTGGCGCGAGGCCAATGTGCATATTCTGTCCCACGCGATGCACTATGCCTCTTCGGTTTTTGAAGGTGAGCGGGCCTATAACGGCAAGATTTTCAAAAGCCGGGAACATTCCGAGCGCCTGATTGCCTCGGCCGAGGCACTGGATATGCCGATGCCCTATTCGGTTGATGAAATCGAAGCGGCAAAGGAAGAGGCGCTGAAGGCAAGCGGTCTACAGGATGCCTATGTACGGGCTTTGGTCTGGCGTGGTTCCGGAGAAGACATGGGCGTTGCATCGGCCAAGAACCCTGTGCGCATGGCCATCGCTGTCTGGCCATGGGGTGCGTATTACGGTGATGCCAAGATGCAGGGTGCCAAGCTGGATATCGCAGAATGGAAACGCCCCAGCCCGGAAACCATCCCGGTTCACGCCAAGGCGGCGGGGCTTTACATGATCTGCACCATTTCAAAGCACAAGGCTGAGGCCAAGGGTTGCTCGGATGCGCTGTTCATGGACTATCGCGGCTATGTGGCCGAGGCGACCGGCGCAAATGTATTCTTCGTCAAGGATGGTGAGGTTCACACGCCGCTGGCAGATTGCTTCCTGAACGGGATTACCCGGCAGACGGTCATCCAGATGCTGAAAGACAAAGGCATCACCGTACATGAGCGTCACATCATGCCCGAAGAGATGTCTGATTTCGAACAGTGCTGGCTGACCGGAACTGCGGCCGAAGTCACGCCTGTTGGTCAGATCGGTGACTACACATTTGAAGTAGGCGATCTGACGCGTGAGATTGCGGAAGACTACGAAAAGCTGGTTCGCTCCTGATCTCACGATAGGAATCCTTGAAACCCTCGCTTATGCGGGGGTTTTTTGTTGCGGTGCGTGCGGAATTCCATGCCAATCGTTCAGACAGGTGGACGAACGCTCTAATTGAGATAGGTTCGGGCCATGTTGGATTTGCTCAGCGATATTCTCACCCGTTTGTCTTTGCGGGGAACATTCTACTTTCGCACGTCTTTCACTCCGCCTTTCGGGATTCAGGTGCCGAGCTTTGAAAACGTGGCACGATTCCATTTTGTTCAGCGGGGTGAGCTGAAGGTCTACGTTTCTTCCACCGGCGAAACCATTCGTCTGCGGCAAGGTGATCTGATCCTGATCCCTCATGGTGCGGCACACGCACTGCTGTGTAACGAGGTCAAGCCGATGGACGCGCTGCCGTTGGAACAGGTTCTGGAGGCTTCGGGTTACAAGGGCGACGGTGTTCTTGTGTATGGTGGTGCGGATGAGGACAGGGATACGCAGCTGATCTGCGGGCATTTCTCATTCACCGGACCCGCCGGTCGCCGTGGAACCGGCCATATGCTGATAGACCGGTTGCCGCCATATATTCTGATCGAAAACTATGGTGAGGACGCGGGTGCCTGGGTCGAGGCTACTTTGCGCATGATCGGTTCCGAAGTGGCCGGAGCGCGGATCGGGGGCGATCTGATCGCGCTGAAATTGTCAGAGGTTCTGTTCGCGCAGGCCATCCGCGCATATCTGGAGCGTCAAAGCACAAGTGATGCAGCTTTGGCAGGTTTCGCCGATCAGCGCATTTCCCGCGCTCTGACAGCTTTTCACCAATCCCCTGCTCAGGAATGGAGCGTCGCCACCTTGGCGAAAGAGGCAGGCATGTCACGCACCGCTTTTGCGCAACTGTTTGCGGAAAAGATGCACACGACGCCAATGCAGTACCTGACGGATTGGCGCATGCAGATCGCCTGTCATGGATTGACGGAAAGCCGCTGGAACGTGGCGGATGCTGCGGCCGAGGTCGGATATGCCTCGGAGGCCGCGTTCTCGCGGGTGTTCAAGAAGCAGGTTGGCCTGTCCCCGGCAGCTTACAGGGCGATGCACTGATAATCCGAAAATTCTGAACGATCGGCAATGTTTATGAGACGATCTGGGCTGCACCGTCCGCCCTGCGCTTCCTATTCTTTGGTCATATCTCATCAAGGAAAGGAAATTCAGATGTCTCTTCGTTTCGTAACCCGTTCGGTCCACGCATATCTGGACTATCCGGTGGCCATTGCGTTGATGGTCCTGCCTTTTGTCCTGGGACTGGGGCAGTCGAATCCAATGGCGATTTGGTTGTCTGTTGTTACCGGTGCCGCGGCTTTTGTTCTGACCGTGTTGACCGATCATCATCTGGGGATCTGGCGGGTACTGCCGTACAAATTCCATCTCGCGGTTGATCTGATTGCGGGTATCACCTTTTTGTTTGCGCCCAGCCTGTTTGGTTTCTCGGGATTGGATGCGATCTACTACTGGCTGAACGGCGCTGCCGTCGTTGCTGTGATCTCACTCAGCGCTCCCGAACAGGGCGTAACCGCCTGACAGAGCATGCGCCTGTGTCACCACATCTGAGCGCTACGCTCGCAAATCTGAGCCGCAGGTATTAAGTACCGGCGGCTCAGACCGTGGAAATGGTGATCACCTCTGTTTGAATTTTCGAAACAGCGAGAAAGAGCGGGCAGGTGTTGAGTCAAAAATTTTCGATTCAGGGCTTGATAAATCTGACTAAATTAATCAGATATAGCGCAACGCCAGATACGAGATGATCAAGCCTTAAGTTTCGAGGCGGTTTGCGCGCTTAGCGAATTCCATTGTGAGGGCGCGCCACCGTCTCGGAAACGAACCAAGGGGTGGCAATATGCGCGATCCGATCGACAAGTTGGTCTCATTGCAGGGCTCATCCGCGATTGGCGGATGTTCTCTGGACGACGATATTGCCGCCTATCTGGATCAAAAGTGTTGTGAAAATCCTAAAGGTTGCTGTGATCCGCATCCCGAAGATCGCGAAAAACCACGCCAATCCGTTCGCAGGCTGTACGAAAACAGCGATCCCCGCCCGAAAACATAAGCTCGAACGGGGCTTAGAATATCAAAAGTCCACGCCGCGCTGAGCTTTGATGCCAGCCTGAAACGGGTGCTTCTCTTCGGTCATTTCAGTCACCAGATCCGCATATTCCCGCAGTTCCTGGGGTGCATCACGGCCTGTCAGGAAAACGCTGGTTTTGTCTGACCGGGCTTTGAGACCTTCGATAACGGTCTCGACCGAAAGATACTCATAGCGCAACGCAATGTTGATTTCGTCCAGCACGACCAGATCATAGTCTCCACTTGCCATCAGCGCACATGCTTTGTCGAAGGCAGCGGTTGCTGCGGCTATGTCGCGTTCGCGATCTTGGGTGTCCCAGGTAAAGCCCTCACCCATCGTGTGCCAGGTCACCAGATCCCGCTCTTCAAAGAAACGGCGTTCGCCTGTTTTCCACTTGCCTTTGATGAATTGCACCACGGCAACTTTTTGGCCCCACCCCAGTGCGCGGATTACGACACCAAAAGCGGCAGAGGATTTGCCTTTGCCCTTGCCGGTATTGATCAGAACCAGACCGCGCCCGGGGTCGACCGCCTCGGATACTTTCTTACGGTGCTTGGCCTGCACCTCCTGCATCTTTTCTTTGTGATCCTGTGCGTCGCTCATGGGGATACCTCGTCAATTGTCGGGCCCAAACTAGGGGAAGTACGGAAAAGGTAAAGTCACGCTTTCGGGTCTGTCACCGATCGGGCTTTGCCACGCTCCAACCCAAGCTGATGTTCGCGCCAGATCACCACCACATTGCCAGCAATGACGAGCGCTGCACCGATCAGGATTGCAAGTGTCGGGAGTTCGTCAAACCAGAGATATCCGATGATTATGGCAAACAGCATGCTGGTATAGTCATATGGCGCCAGCATCGAGGCCTGCCCGAACCTGTAAGACGAGGTGACAAGTATCTGGGCAACGCCACCTGTCAGACCCATCGCGATCAGGATAGCGGCCTGTTCCCACGTGGGCATGGTCCATCCCCAGAAAACGGTCAGCCCGGACAGCAGGGTCGCTGTCATCGAGAAATAGAATACGATCGCCGCTGGATGATCGACCTGAACCAGCTGCCGAATGTGAATCTGAACAAAGGCACGGGCGATGGTTGCACCAAGAACGCACAGAGCTCCGATGGTGGCCGCCACTTCCAGTTCGCTACTGCCGAGGCGAGGCCAGATCATGATCAAGACACCCAGCAGCCCGATGGCGACCGCGCCGATGCGTATCATTCGGATGCGCTCACCCAGCATGACTGCGGCAAGAATCAGAGTGAAGATCGGAGTGGCGTAGCCAATTGCCGTGACTTCGGGCAGCGGCAGCAGGCTAAGCCCCGTAAAGGTCAGGCCCATCGCCATCGTGCCTAGCACTCCGCGCCAGAAGTGGCCCATTGGTTTCTTCACGACAAAACCCTGTGCCAATTCTCCGCGTGATATCAGCCAGATAATGATGACCGGGATGGCAAAAAGTGAGCGAAAGAACACCAGTTCGCCGGGCGGAAAGTCTTCTGACAGAGCTTTGACCAGCGCCGACATAGCCGTGAACAAAAACAGGGCGCTGAGCTTCAGCGTCACGGCAAGAACAGGTCGATGCGATGTTAAGGATTTTGCCATCGGCGCGACCCTGCGCCTTTGTTTGGCAAAGATCAATGTCTGCTGGTCGGGATTATCGATTCACCCAGTTTCGTGGCAGCGTGCTGTCAATCTCATCCGCAAAGTCTTCGAGAAACCGGATCATGCGCGCGGTTCTGGTAAGTGCAATTTCTTTGCCTGCTTCCGTCAGCATATCGTCCGGCAACTTCAGGAGTTTGACCTTCCAGTGATCAATCGAGAATTGCAGATCGTCCAGGGGTCGCTTTTCTGCGAAAGGATCAAAAGGATCGTAAAGTGGGCGGTCCAACGCACCAGCAACTGAAAAAGTACGGGCTATACCGATGGCACCCAGAGCATCCAAACGGTCGGCGTCACGCAGAATGCATGCTTCGTCCGTTTCCGGAGGAACCCCTGCAGAGTAGCTGTGGGCAACAATTGCATGTTGAATGTTTTGAATTTCGCTTACGCAAAAGCCCAGATTCCTAAGAATAGACTCTGATTCCTCGGCGGATTGCCGTGAGGCCAGATGGCGGATCGGATCGTCTTTTGCCAGATTGACCAGATCGTGAAGGTAACTCGCAGCAAGTAGCACGCGCATATCGTTTTGGTCATTCGCAATGGCCTGCACATTTACCCAGACCCGGTCCAGATGGGCCAGATCATGGGCTGGATCTGTTGCCATGCGGGCCTGTACGATACCGCGCAGGCTGTCGCGAAGTTCAGCCAATCCGGCCACGGTTCTCGCCGATTTGGCCGCGATGCAACAGCAGGTGGTCTAGGATCACGCAGGCCATCATTGCCTCACCCACAGGCACGGCGCGAATACCAACGCAGGGGTCGTGTCGGCCCTTGGTGATGATCTCGGTCTCTTCACCGGATTTGGTGATGGTTTTACGAGTCGTCAGGATCGACGAAGTCGGCTTGACTGCGAACCGTACGACGAGGTCCTGACCAGTCGAAATCCCGCCGAGAATACCGCCCGAGTGGTTCGAGCTGTATTGGGGGCCGTTCTGGCCCATGAATATCTCATCTGCGTTGGCCTCACCCGTCAGTTCGGCGGCGGCCATACCTTCACCGATCTCAACGCCTTTCACCGCGTTGATAGACATCATCGCAGCGGCCAGATCAGTGTCTAACTTGGCATAAACCGGCGCACCGATCCCAGCAGGTACGCCGCGTGCCACAACCTCAACAATCGCGCCAACTGAGTTTCCAGACTTGCGCAGATCGTCCAGGTAAGCTGCCCAATCCTCGGCCGCTTGAGCATCGGGGGTCCAGAACGGGTTCTGTTCGATCTGGGACCAGTCGAAGTTGTCCCGGTCGATCTTGTGCGGCCCAATCTGAGTCATATAGCCGGTGATCTGAACGTTGGGAGCGATCTGTTTGATCGCCTCGCGCGCCAGACCGCCTGCCGCAACGCGAGATGCGGTTTCACGCGCCGAACTGCGCCCGCCGCCGCGATAGTCGCGGATGCCGTACTTCTGCCAATAGGTGATGTCGGCGTGACCCGGACGGAACTTGTCCATGATATCGCCGTAGTCTTTTGAGCGCTGATCGGTGTTCTCAATCATCAGCTGCACCGGCGTACCCGTTGTCTGGCCTTCAAACACGCCGGACAGGATTTTCACCTGATCGGGTTCGCGCCGCTGGGTGGTGAACTTGTTCTGACCTGGTTTGCGCTTGTCCAGCCAATGCTGGATCATGCCCTCATCGATCGCAACGCCCGGAGGACAGCCATCGACGGTTGCACCCAGAGCGGGCCCGTGGCTTTCACCCCAGGTGGTAACGCGGAAGAGGTGGCCAAAACTGTTCATCGACATGGGGCATGCTCCTTTGAGCGTCGTGATTAGCGGGCAAGGCCCTTGGCCTCAAGCGGATTTGCGGTTGGGGCGTTCTTGCCCCAACCCAATGAGCTTACGCAGCGGTGGCCAGTTTTGCGCGCGTCGCGTTGATTCTCAGCGCAGCTTGTGCGGCTTCGCGGCCTTTTTCGACAAAATGTGCGCGGTAGATGGCGTTGTGGTGATCGGTCTCCTGATACTGATGCGGCGTCAGGGAAACGGACAGGACCGGTACGCCTGTATCCATGCCAGCGCGCATCAACCCATCAACAACGGCCTGTGCGACAAAATCGTGCCGGTAAATACCGCCATCCACAACAAACGCTGCGCAGGCGACGGCTGCGTAGCGGCCGGTCTGGGCCAGATCGCGGGCCAGCAGCGGCATCTCAAACGCGCCGGGGACGTCGAATACGTCAACCTGATCGGCGGGGATAAGTTCCAGAAACCCTTCTAGGGCCTGATCAACAATATCGGAATGCCAGTTGGCTTTCACAAAAGCATAGCGGGTGTGTGTCATCATGATCTCCTTTCGCAACAGACACGTCACCCAAGGCGATCACGGGCAGACACGCGGCAAGGCCGGCGTGCTGCACGTTCTCTTTCATCCGGACTGTAACCGTCGGCTCTGGCTTTTCACCAGATCTGCTGACACCCCGTTAACCGGGGCCGCTCGCGGGCTTACGGGTCGCAGCCCGCATACCGCCGGTGGGGAATTTCACCCCGCCCTGAGAACATCGCTGAGCTTGCCAAGGACAGCCCGGTTCTGCAAGTGCTGTTGACAGGAGGACAGGTATGCACCCCAACCCAGCCTTTCGCGCCGAAGATCGCGCGCGCCATGTTACCTTCGCCCGGGATCGCGCGTTTGGTATTCTTGCCCTGTCGACGCAGGATGCGCCGTTGCTAAGCCATGTCCCATTCCTTCTGGATGAAGATGGACAGGTGGCAGAGCTTCATCTTGTGCGTTCAAATCCCATTGTCCGGTTGTTGAAGCAGCCTCAGACTGTGCGGATCGCAGTTTCCGGGCCAGATGGCTACATTTCTCCGGATTGGTATGTAGTCGAAGATCAGGTGCCGACCTGGAATTATGTCGCGGTGCATTTGACCGGCCAACTTGAGCTGATGCCGCAGGACGCATTGCCTGATCTTCTGGACCGCCAATCAGAGTTTTATGAAACACGCCTGTTGCCAAAACCGCCTTGGGTCACAAGTAAAATGTCCGAGGGCGCATTGGAGCGAATGATGCGGATGATCGTGCCGTGCCGCATGCAGGTCGAAGATGTTCAGGGCACTTGGAAACTAAACCAAAACAAGACAGAAGATGCTCGACTGGGCGCTGCTGATCAGGTTGAGGCTGCGGGCTTTGGTGTTGAAACCGGACGGCTGGCCGCGTTGATGCGGACGACGTGACCAGCGCCGGGAAACGGGAACTTTTTACTGATCGTTGAAGGTGGCAAGATAGGCCGCGACATCGTCGGCCCCTTTCTTCAGCTTAACGCTCATGTTGGGGCGGGCTGATTCGTCATCCAGATACTCCTGAATGAAAACGATTGGGTTTTCGGAGTAAGCCGCGATGTTTTCTTCAGTCCAGACCAGACCTTCATCACCCGCACGGATCATATCATCGGTGAACATACCGATGGGCAAACGCTCGCTACCATAGCGATAATCGTTTTCGGATCCGGCAACGCGCCCGACCACCCCATAGAGATTCGGTCCGGTGATGCCACCTTTGACCAGAACTTCGCCATCCTTGATGATCGCGTGGCAGGATGAGCACCTATTGTAGAGTTTTTCACCTTTTTCCGGATCACCGGCAGCCGAGGCCTGAGTTGAAATCGCAATCGTTAACAACACCGTGGTCACAGTGACCTTTGACATGAGTTATCTCCTGTAAGGAGTTCGCGCGATTTGGCCTTTCGGACATTCTCGTTTGGGGTGCAATAGAAATTTGCCTCTCGGAGCGGATCTGGAAATGTCTATTTTAAATTAATAATTTAAACTAAACACAATACCGCTATGGTTGCGCAATTTCGTTTCTGATTGCTATCCAATCCACCCGTTCGAAACGGCGTCTGAATGTTGGTCGGATCTTCAGCCACCGCTCGCAGAGCAAGTGGATTCCGCCGAATCAGCAAGTTTGTTGCCGAGTGCTCCAAGTGATGAATCAGATTTAATCTGCTTCATATCTTGAAATAATTGGCCTTCGTTGTGACATGAAAGCCCGGATGCGGCGTAATGCGCGCCTATGACCGCTGGACGAACCGATTTCTCCCCGATAGATACCCCGTTTAAGACACCGCATTCGTGCGGTGCGCGAGCTATATGCCCGTACGCGGGCGCCAGATAATCGGAGAAAACCTCGTGTCCCACGCAGAAGACCACGAAGGCACCCGCAGAGACTTCCTCTACTACGTCGCTGGCGGCGCAGGTGTCGTAGCAACGGGGGCTGTTGTTTGGCCCCTGGTCAACCAGATGAATCCTTCGGCAGATGTACAGGCTCTGTCCTCGATCCGCGTTGACGTAAGCGGGGTCGAGCCTGGAACGCAGCTGACCGTGAAATGGCTGGGTAAACCGGTCTTTATCCGTCACCGCACGGGTGCCGAGATCACCGAAGCCCAGGAACAGGATGCAGAAGGCGTTGACGCGCTGCCTGATCCGCTGGCCCGTAACTTCAACCTGAACCCTGATGCTCCTGCGACGGACGCCAACCGCGTGATGCCGTCGCCCGAAGGCGAAGCGCCGGGTGCATGGATTGTTCAGATGGGCGTTTGTACGCACCTCGGCTGTGTGCCGCTGGGCGACGCTGGCGACTTTGGTGGCTGGTTCTGCCCCTGCCACGGGTCGCACTATGACCTTGCCGGTCGTATCCGTAAGGGCCCCGCGCCCGAGAACCTTCCTGTCCCGCCCGCAGAATGGGTGGACAACAGCACAATCAAACTCGGCTAAGGGAGACCCAGAATGTCAGGAATTCCCCACGACCACTATGAGCCAAAGACCAAAGGCGAGAAGTGGCTGAACAGCCGTCTGCCGATCGTCGGCCTGCTTTATGACACCCTCATGATCCCAACCCCCAAGAACCTGAACTGGTGGTGGATCTGGGGCATCGTTCTGGCATTCTGCCTGGCGTTGCAAATCGTTACCGGCATTGTTCTGGTGATGCACTACACCCCGCATGTCGACCTGGCCTTCGCCAGCGTCGAGCACATCATGCGTAACGTGAATGGCGGCTACATGATTCGCTATCTGCACATGAACGGCGCGTCGCTGTTCTTTGTTGCAGTCTACATTCACATGTTCCGCGGCCTGTTCTACGGCTCGTACAAAGCCCCGCGTGAGATCACGTGGATCATCGGTATGCTCATCTACCTGATGATGATGGGTACTGCGTTCATGGGCTACGTTCTGCCTTGGGGTCAGATGTCCTTCTGGGGTGCAACCGTGATCACCGGCCTGTTTGGCGCGATCCCATTTGTTGGCGACGCAATCCAGACCTGGCTGCTGGGCGGACCCGCAGTGGACAACGCTACGCTGAACCGCTTCTTCTCGCTGCACTACCTGCTGCCGTTCATCATTGCGGCGCTGGTTATCGTGCACATCTGGGCTTTCCACACCACAGGCAACAACAACCCCACAGGTGTTGAAGTGCGTCGCGGTTCAAAGGCCGAGGCCGAGAAAGACACCCTGCCGTTCTGGCCCTACTTCGTGATCAAGGATCTGTTCGCACTGGCCGTCATTCTGGTCGTGTTCTGGGCCATTGTTGGCTACATGCCGAACTATCTGGGTCACCCGGACAACTACATCGAAGCCAACCCGCTGGTCACACCTGCACACATCGTCCCTGAATGGTATTTCCTGCCGTTCTACGCGATCCTGCGGGCCTTCACCGGTGAGGTCTGGGTCGTTCAGTTCGCCAGCTTCATCACCGGCGGCATCATCGACGCCAAGTTCTTTGGTGTGATTGCGATGTTCGGTGCGATCCTGGCCATGGCTCTGGCGCCCTGGCTGGACACTTCGACCGTGCGTTCGGGCAAGTATCGTCCGATGTTCAAATGGTGGTTCTACCTGCTGATCGTCGACTTCTTTGCCCTGATGTGGCTGGGTGCGATGCCCGCAGAAGAGCCTTATGCGACCTTCTCGCTGATCGCGTCTGCCTACTGGTTCGCCTATTTCTTCGTGATCCTTCCGATCCTGGGTGTCATCGAAAAACCCGATGTACCGCCGGAAACCATCGAAGAAGACTTCAACGCGCATTATGGCAAGGCTAACGCCGACGCCACGCCGGCCGAGTAAGAAGAGGGACCGGAATCATGTTCAAGAAACTTGCAATCGGTGCCGCGTTTGCTCTGGCCCTTGCACCCGCCTCGACCTTTGCGGCAGGTGGCGGTGAGCAGCACATCGAGGACTTTGACTTTTCATTCGAAGGTCCGTTCGGCACCTATGATGAACATCAGCTTCAGCGCGGCCTTCAGGTTTACACCGAAGTCTGCGCGGCCTGCCACGGCCTGAGATACGTGCCTCTTCGTACCCTTGAGGATCTTGGGTACACCGAAGAGCAGGTCATCACTTATTCGGCTGACAACTTCGAAGTGTTCGATCCCGAGCTGGACGATTTCCGCCCGGCCATCCCGACCGACCACTTCCCGGCCAACGACGCCGTTGGCGCACCTGACCTGAGCCTGATGGCAAAGGCGCGTGCCGGTTTCCATGGTCCTTATGGTCTGGGTATCAACCAGCTGGTCAAAGGCATGGGTGGCGCGGAATACATCGCCTCTTTGCTGGATGGCTATACCGGTAAGGAAAAGGAAGAAGCGGGTACGATCCTGTACGAAAACACCGCATTCCCCGGTGGCTGGATCTCGATGGCTCCGCCTCTGGCTGAAGATCAGGTCGAGTTCGCCGATGGTCACCCGGCCAGTGTTGAAGCGATGTCCGAAGATGTTTCTGCGTTCCTGATGTGGGCGGCTGAGCCCAAGATGATGGACCGCAAGAATGCAGGCTTCGTTGGCGTAATCTTCCTGACGATTATGTCGGTATTGCTTTATCTTGTGAACAAGCGCCTTTGGGCACCTCACAAAGGTAAGATCCGTAAGGACTAAGGTCTTAACTGATCGTAAATTCAAAACCCCCGCACCGGATGGTCGCGGGGGTTTTCTTTGGTGATACCCAAATTCGCACGATGGTTATCCGGATGGCGAATGCGAATGGGACCACAGCCTGATCCATCAAGCGTTCAGAGGCCGATTCTGCTGATGCGGCTGCGGAGCTATGCCCGCAATTGCGAAGCAGATTTGCCGGTAATCACACCGCTCACAATCGTACCTTCGATTTGCGCTTGGTCGAACGTCACCTCGGTAAACTGTTCTGTGCGGCCCATATGCGCGTTTTCCATGAGGACCTGATGGGTCTTGCCAATCTGAGCCTCAAGGTGGCGGACAACCTGATTCTCGCCGGCCTGACGAAGCCTGGCTGCGCGTTCCTTGATCGTGTTTCCGTTCACTTGTTGCGGAATGCGTGCGGCTGGTGTGCCTTCACGTTTGGAATATGGGAAGACATGCAACCAGGTCAAATCGCATTCCGTCACCAATTTTAATGAGTTTTCGAAATGGGTATCTGTCTCGGTCGGGAAACCGGCGATAATGTCTGCGCCAAAGGTCATTTCAGGGCGCAACCTACGCGCCTCTTCCGTAAAGCGGATTGCATCATCACGCAGGTGACGGCGTTTCATCCGTTTCAGGATCAGGTCATCGCCATGCTGCAGGGACAGATGCAGATGCGGCATCAGTCGCGGTTCAGTTGCGATTGCCTGCATCAGGTTCTCATCAACCTCAATCGAATCGATCGAGCTGATCCGCAGGCGCGGGAGGTCGGGCACCAGCTTCAGGATGCGCATGACCAGATCGCCCAGCTTGGGTTGCGCGGGCAGATCTGCCCCCCATGAAGTCAGGTCGACGCCGGTCAGAACAACCTCGTTATAGCCTTTGTCCACCAATCGCTTGATCTGATCCACTACAACGCCCGCTGGGACGCTGCGTGAGTTGCCGCGGCCATAGGGAATGATGCAAAAGGTACAGCGATGGTCACAGCCATTCTGGACCTGTACATAAGCGCGGGATCGGGTCCCAAAACCGTCAATCAGATGGCCAGCTGTTTCAGTCACCGACATGATGTCATCGACCTGCACCGCTTCGGTCTCACCTATGAAATCAGCGGCCATACCTTTCCAGGTTTCGGGCTGCATTTTCTCGGTGTTGCCGATGACCGCATCGACCTCATCCATCTGTACAAATGTCTCAGGCTCGGTCTGCGCAGCGCAGCCCGTCACGATCAGGCGCGCATCTGGGTTTTCACGCCGCAGCTTGCGAATCTCCTGCCGGGCTTTGCGCACGGCTTCGGCGGTCACGGCACAGGTGTTTATGATCACCGCATCCTGCAACCCGGCTTGCTGCGACAGCTCTTTCATCGCCTCGGTTTCATAGGCGTTGAGCCGACAGCCCAGTGTTGTGAATTTTGGTGCGCTCATCCCAGCGACTCCAGAAACTCTGGCGTCAAAGTGCCAGAGAAGACATGGCGAGTTGGCCCGGTCATCCAGACACCGTCGTCGCGCCAGTCAATCCAGATGGTGCCACCGTCCAGTTCTATCTGTACCTTACGCCCTGTCAGGCCACGCCGAGCCGCCGCAACCGCAGTCGCGCAGGAAGAAGAGCCTGAGGCGAGCGTGATTCCGACACCCCGTTCCCAGACGCGCATCCGGATATGGTCGGTCCCGATGATCTGGGCGACCTGTACATTGGTGCGTTCGGGATAAAGTGGGTGGTACTCATATCGCGCGCCAAATTCCTCAAGCGGTATTGCCTCGGCATTCTCAACGAAAAACGTGCAATGCGGATTGCCCATACCGGTCGCGGTCGGTGCGCCTTCGATCGGCAGCTCCAATGTATCCATCTCCTCGGACAACGGAATTTCCTGCCAGTTTAGCTGAGGCTGCCCCATGTTAACGGATGTCAGACCGTTTCCCGCATCGCGGGCGAAGAGTGTCCCGCGTTCAGTCGTCAGCGTAAGTTCGGATTTCCCGGTTTCCTCCATCAGAAACCGTGCAATACAGCGGGTGGCGTTCCCGCAGGCCGCCGATGTAGAGCCGTCCGCATTATAGAACACCAGATGCGCGTCTGATTCGCCGCTTTCGATGACGGCTAGCTGATCGAAACCAACACCAAACTGTCGATGTCCGATTCCTTTGGCCAGAGCCGGAGTAATGGCCGCAGAATGAGCGCGCGCATCGACAATGACAAAGTCATTGCCCAGCCCGTGCATCTTCATAAAGGACAAACCGGTATCGTGTGAGTGTTGCATGGCGGGCATATAGCGATGGTCACAAAATGAATCCACCCTGTCACGCAGATTCCTGAAAAAAGGGGTTGACCCCCCTGCGCCACCTGCCTAATTAGGCCGCCTATCGGGACGCCGGAAACAAGTTAAACACCGGCGAAACGAGGCGCAAAATAAGGGCTTGAACCTGATCGGTAAAATGCCTTAGAGAGCGCCACGGATCGACAAGATCCAACAAAAGAGTGGGCCGTTAGCTCAGTTGGTAGAGCAACTGACTTTTAATCAGTGGGTCGCAGGTTCGAATCCTGCACGGCTCACCACTTTTTAAATAAAAACAAGTATTTGCGTAGACGCCAGTAGTGGCGTTGAAGTTCGGTCGCTCCGTGTCCACTTGGCGTCTGCAAATTCAACATCCTAATTAATAGCTTCTCGGTGAGGCAGGTTTCGTATGTGTTAGCTCGCCTAACGACCATGCGCTGCAAACTTTGTTGCGACTATTCAAAGCAATCGGGTCGCCATGCCGCCATCCACGGCTAGTGGTGAACCGGTCACAAATTTTGACCTGTCTGACAACAAGAACAACGCAGCCTGCGCAATCTCCTCTGGCTCTGCCATGCGTTTCACAGGGTGCAGATCAGCAATAAAGTCATGTGTGGCGGGGTCATCTCCGGCCATGTCGGTTTTTGTACCACCCGGCAAAATAGTGTTAACACGAACACCGTTCGCTGCGTGATCAGATGCCAAAGACTGTGTGAGCCCAATTAACCCGGCTTTGGATGCGGCATAGGCCCCCATGCCAGGCATTCCCCCGTTGCTGAAGCCAACAAAAGTTCCGGTGAATACGATGGACCCACCGCCACGCTGCTCTATCGCCGGCAGCTGAGCTTTTGCTGCAAAAAAAGCGCTGGTCAGGTTTGTCGCAAGAACTGATTGCCAGTTGTCTGATGCCATCTCCGGAACCGGCCCCATCTCACCCATCAAGCCCGCGTTGTTAAATGCGCCATCAAGGCCGCCAAATTGACGTTCGGCAAGATCGACAAGCTCTTTGGAGTAGGCTTCGTCAATCACGTCACCCGCTAGACAAATGGCACGCCCATTGCTCTGTGCGATCTGCTCTGCAATTGTGTTCAAGCGGAGTTCACGGCGTGCACCCAACACAACATTTGCTCCTTCTGAGGCAAACAGAAGTGCGGCAGCAGCACCTATTCCACTGCTTGCCCCCGTAACGATTATGGTTTTGTTTCTCAGTTCCATGGCTATGCCTTTCCTTAGTTGCATGCCAATCAACTAGGGAATGTCGTGAGCAACGTGCGACCCGCATCTTGCGGGTCTTGAGAAACTTGAAGTGGATGCGCAAGAAACGGGTCGGTTCACAACTTACGGCCGTAAGCGGGCATTTGTGTCCATTGTAGCATCGGTTCAATTGTATTCAGGGCTAGCTTGCACACGCATGATGAGCTGAGATCGAGGCAACGAGGGCGGCACTGCAGGCAAGGTCCGCGAGTGCGCGAGAGACCGTAGTCGAGTAAAAATCGACCAAAAACCGTTTAGGTTGTTGAGTCAGAGATATCACTCTGATAGTTAGTGGCACTGGAAACCCTGATTTAGGAGAGAATAGATATGCTGAATCGTCAGACCTCAATGCTTTGCGCGCCAGGCGCAGTAGCCCGTTAAAGCGGTCTGACAGGTTTCCAATCTGAAGGCCGCCTCGTGAGCGGCCTTTTTTATGTTTTCCTCACGTGGCGGCTTTCCATCAATTTATGGAGAGTACAATGCCAAGTTTATCACTTTACATCCCCCTCAGCCGGTCGCGCAGCCTATTGCTACAGTTAGTGGCCGTTTTCACCCGGCGGCCCAGCGGAGATCAGCCCGTTCTGCTCAGGAGAGCCGATCTGCCGGAATATCTGAGGAAAGACGTGGGCCTCCCGCCCGAGGTTGAACACCCACCTCCTTCGCACCATCGGTTCCCGTTTTGAGCAGGCGATCCAGCAAGGGCAGATCTATGCCCTTGCTTTCCTAATCGCACATTGTTCGGCGGTACAGGACAATGCTGGCTTACGACTTATGGCGAGATAGTTGTCTTGACCATTACTGCTGTCTCTTCATCCCCAAAGAACTTACGGCCTTGCTCAATGTAGCCTAGTGATGAGTGGAGTTTTATCGCGATGAGGAAGACGATACTGTGAATTCTCGCAAACCTCGTTCGAAAGCAACCTTTTCAAGCTTTCCCACCAAGTTACTTCCAATCCTTTTGCGGCGCAGGTCAGATGCGACAAATACAGTTTTTAATTTCGAGCCTTGCGGCGAGCCTGTGCTAATGACCTCTTCATCAGACAAAACGACGATGATCGGCCTGGTTTTGAAGAATCCTAGATCATGAGACGTAGAGAAGTTGCGGACATAGCGCCAATTCGCTGCGTTTGCTCGGATGTCGTCAATTTGGCCATGCTTTGGTTGGTACTGCATCTTCAGCGAGGCCTCCGAATTTTGCCTGTCATTCGTAAACCATCCCGAATGTTCAGTCCCATCATCGTGAGGTTGGCTGCGCCAGCGATTAGTTCAATCGCCTGAACCGTATAGAATGTGCTGTCGAATTCGCCAGCGGCAGCTTTTCCAGCCAGAAACCAAGCGGCGGGTACGAGGACCAGCAATCCATTCAGCGCAATGATCGGCATACGAGTCTTCTTTGCTCTTGTCAGCGCATCTTTGCGTTTCCGGCCTATTGCCATACCCGATCCGCCAGCAATGGCCATTGCCGGAATGAGAATGAACATGCCCTTTAGGATCAACGCTTTGACAGCTGCGATTGTTTCATGGCTCGCAAAGAGTTCGCTGGTGACCGTTGATGTCCAGAAGAGGAGGATCATCACAAAGCCGATGCCGCCCGCGATGGCGTGAATCTTTGTTTTCATTGCGGTTCCCTCAAATTGGCTTTTTCAAAGGGTTTCGTCATGCCGTGCAGCAATTTGGCACCGCAACCTTCTCGAACAGGTGGGGTGCTGTCACAGCGCTTGAAGGATAGTTGCTGAGCTGCTGCTGAAACTCGGGGTTTGAAAACGCGGCGCGGAAGTCCGCAACGGAATCCCAGACCGCGTAGTTCAGGTACATGCTGCCATCACCAATAGCTTTATGCAGCTGCGTGCTGATGTAACCCGGTTGCTTTTTCATCCATTGAGCATCGCTTTTCCAGGCTTCAACCAAGGCGTCTTGGTCAACGGGATCGACTTTGAAGAGGTTGACGAGAACGACGGGTCCAGCGTCGATGCTCAATTGTTGTTCAATGGGAAACTCAGGGTCGAGGGGTTTGAAACTCACCATTTCGGTACTCCTTGAAAGTCATTTCAGTTTGGTGCCATGTTGTCATATTTAGGAAGCATCAAGCAAAATGACAATATGTTGTCAAATAAATGAGGAATCGACATGTCGGATGACCGAAGGACCGAAGAAGGAGAAGCCGTGACAGCGCTGATACTGGATGTGTTTCGGTTGAACGGTCGATTGCAGCTTGCCGGTGACCGCCTCGTATCAGAACTCGGTCTGACAAGTGCTCGGTGGCAGGTCCTTGGCGCCATTGCCTATGCTGAACAGCCGGAATCCGTCGCATGGCATGCACGGACGATGGGTGTTCACCGGCAAGGCGTTCAACGGATCGTCAACGAGTTGAATAAAGAAGGTGTCGTCAAGTTTCAGCCAAACCCACACCACAAGCGGGCGCACTTGGTCGTTATGACTCGAAAGGGGCTGGAGTTGTACGAAGCCGCGATTGCGAGGCAAATCCCTTGGGTGAATGAACTCTCGGAAGGCCTGTCGCCAGATGATATTGCGACAGCGCAAAACATTGTCGGCCGTCTCAAGACGCGTCTCGAAGAAACCTCATCGCAACAAGACCAGAGCCAGAACCAAAGCTGACGCTCGTACAGGGTTCAGCATCGGTCTTTCTGGGCTTCTTGCCACCGTTCTCTGCGGTTAGCTTGAATTGGTGGTAAATGCTCAGGGCTGCCGTTGCTCCCACTTCCATCTTTCGTTCTTTCAGCAGCTTGTGAGGGTACCCTCAGAATGCGAAACGTTTCCAGCTTTGGCAGCGCCCAATATCTGGCCAACATACCGCTACCAACACGAGGTTCTATTTCTTCTCGAAAAACAAAATCACCTCACCAAGACGAATACCGAAGCGTGAGACGTAGGCGCGGTTGAGCAGTCTGTCGTCTTCCAATAGCCACATCCAATCGTCAAAGTTCACGCGCATCGTGCCATCTTTTACAGGCAAATCTATCTTGTACTTCCAGTTAAAGGTATCACCCCGTTCGACCCCGCTGGCGGTTCCAAGAACACCCGGCGCGGTCCCGGTCCACGTGTCCTCGCCAGTTTTTTTCAGTGTCCAGACCCGCTGCTCGGTTGCGCCGTCATCATAGATGAAATCCTCTACCAGAGTCAGCGTCTCACCATCCCAGGTACCGTCGATGTCGACCGTGAACCGGCGCGGGACATTGCCCAGAACGTCCTGGAACTGGCCATAGGCCACAGTTTTACCCTCAAAGAACTCCTCAAGGTTCAGCTGACGGTCCGATAGAAATGTCTTTGGAACGCGTGGTTTGGCTGAACAGGCGGCGAGTATTGCCAACCCTGCAAGGGCGACGATTGCTACAAGGGTGCGGCGGGCGATCATTGCAACGGCCTCAGTTCAGAGTCTGTATCATGACCATTAGCGCCATGCAGATGGGTCGATTTTATCTCGGGCGACGGGCGCATCGTGGCAACCAACTCGGCCACCTTGATGCCGAATTTCCGCATCTCAGAGCGATTCATGATCGCACCGTTCTCGGTCAGGTACATCCAGTCGGTCACATCCAGCGTATGCCCACCGGCGTCTTTGGGCAGGACGATCCGATAGGTCAGCTTGACGGTTGCGCCGGAAATCACACCCTTGCCCTCGCCCACGATGTCATCGGCCGTTGCGGTGAACGTATTACCGGTGCCCAGCGTCAGGTACCATTTTCGGGTCATCTGTTTACCGTTGGAATAGGTGAAATACTCGGACAATGTCCCGGTATTACCCTCCCATTCGCCAACCATACGCGCGACGAAGCTGTTCGACATCTTGCCATTGGGACCATAGATCAGACCCTCTGACAGGATTTCTCCGTTTAGATGCTTTTTAAGTGAAAACTGGGGGCCTGTGTTTTCGTAGTCGGCAGGTGCCTGAGCACGAAAACTCAAAAATCTGCCCTTTGCTACGATCAGGGCGAGGGTGGCAAACAGGATGACTGCGATGAGTTTCATTTGGCTGATACCTCTGACGGCAGCGTCAAAACCATCCCGAACGCGCCGAGTTTGAGAATGCAGGGAAGGACAGCATAGGCAAAGTTGAGCGTTTCCAATGCCTGAGCCGAGTTAGGTTGCCCCGGGAAAAAACCGCTGCGTTCAAGCAGTGGCAGTGTGAAAAAGGCGGCCAATGCGAGGCCTAGTTTGCCTGCGAATGACCAGATGCCGAATGCGGCTGATGCGTTTAGTCCCGCGCGGGTCAGTACGACCGAGAACATGGCGGGCAAAACGACCATATCGGCCCCAAGTGCCGCACCGGATGCGATGCAGATGACGGCGAAACCGGACAGGTTGCCTGCCGACAGAGTCGCTGCGCCAATGAACCCAGCGATCGACAGCGGCATTGCAATAATCAGTGTCTGTTTAGGGCCAATCCGGTTGCTCAGGCGGGCCCACAGAGGAACACTTGCTCCTGCGCTCAGAAAGAAAAGAATCAGCAAAGGACCAGCCTTGCCCGGCAGTTGCAGCCGATCTTCTACAAAAAACAGAAACAAGGTTGAGGTGATCGCAACCGGTAAGCTGTTGACCAGCGCAAGGGCAAGGAGCCTGAGCCCGCCAGATTTGCCAAGGCCCGCGAAAGACAGCCCCTCTCCGGTGATCGGTGGACGCCGCCAGATTGGAAATGTCAGCACGATTGTGATGACTGACAGCACGCCCAAGAACAGACCAAACGCAGGGTAACCCTGTGCACTGGCGCCCAAAGTCACGAACAGGGCAGGCGCACTGGCTGCAAGAATAACTCCGGTCAACTGCCCACCTTCGCGGTAGGCGGCGAGTGTCATCAGCTCTTCGGGATCTGGACGTTTCGCCAGAGTGGCGCTGCGTCCATAAAGCAGGATTGTGCCAAGGCTGTAGGCCGAAAAGAGTAGAACGAGAATGGCAATCAGCGTGCCGAGAGCGGCGCCGTCAGAGAGCATGAAAAGCAGTGGAAAGCCGACGGCTAACCCGATCGCGGCAGCTGCAGCAAACAGAATTTGTGCATCCGGCCATCGGTCAATTGCCCAGCCGATCAAAGGATCCTGTACCAGATCAACCAGCCGGATAATCAAAAGGACTGTTCCGATAACACCCAGGCCGATACCCAAGTTTACCGCTGCAAATCGTGGGAGGTGGATGTAAAGCGGGATGCCAGCAGCGGCGAGCATCAGAGCATACAAGCTGACCCTGGGATACAGCATCACTGCCCCTTGAGTTGGCTGGTAAACGATGCAGATCGGGTGTTTGAGCCCAGAAAGATCGACATAAATCCACGTTTGGCACCCGAATACGACAATGTGCAGGTCTTGCGCCCGTTCCGCCAGAACCCAATGGCATTGGGTCCTTGCGAGATCGCCAGATAGGTATCGCCTTTACTGACCGCTTGAAAACATTGTTCCAACTGAGCGCGCGTGGGTGCGTTGTTACCCTGGCGCGCAATCTCTTCCAGTGTGGAATTAACCAGTGCCTTCTGGGTTAGGTTTTTCCGGTAGGTCAATTCCAGCCCGAAGTCTTCATTCCAACTGAAGGGCGCACCGCCGGGTGTGTATAGTTTTGCATCATAAAGGGGCAGCCCGAGAAATCGGAACGTGCCGCTGCCAAGCAGCTGCGCATTGTTCAGTTCCTTTGATACGACCGAAGCTGCCAGACCCGACGGGACCAGCAGTGCAATCACCAGAAGCGCTGCGCGAATGTTATCAAAGATCAGCCGCAACGGGTATGGCCGGGTCTCTTTCAAGAATGCCATTTTCAGCTCCGATGGTCTGCGGGATACCTTCGATGCGCTCAACAACATGCATGGCGCTGGCGATCCCGTCTTCGTGAAAACCGTGCCGGTTATACGCCCCGGCAAACCAGGTCCTGTTTTGTCCCTGCATTTCGCGGATTTTGCCTTGTGCCCTAAGGGCAGCTTTGTCGAATACAGGGTGGGCGAATTCGACCTCGTCATAAATCTTGTCTTCATGGATTTCTGACGAAGCGTTCAGGGTCACAAACAGCGGATCGCTGTCGGGGATGTCCTGAAGGCGGTTCATCCAATAGGTGACACCCACATTTCCTGCCTGCGAGCGATAGGTCCAACTGGACCAGCAAGCACGTCGGCGCGGCATCTGGCTTGGATCACAGTGCAGAACTGCCTTGTTGGGTTGATAGCGAATGGCACCCAGTGCGTCTGCTTCATCCCGGGTCGCGTTGTCTCCAAGTATGGACAGCGACTGATCGGAATGTGTAGCCAGGATGATCTCATCAAACAGATCTGCCTGCCCATGGTTGTGCACACTCACACCCAGAGAATCCCTTTGGATGCCCTCAACCGGGGTGGCCACGCGGATATCGCAGCCACGGGTGCGCAAGGCGGTTTCAATTCGGCGAACATATTCGACACTGCCGCCTTTAACGGTCCACCATTGGTGCTGTTTGGCACGGCCACTGGCGAGCAACGCGTGGTTGCGGAAAAACTGAACCAATGAGCGTGCGGGGAAGCGGTCAACGAATTCGACAGGCGTAGACCAGATCGCTCCGCACATGGGCATCAGGTAGTTGTGCCTGAACCAGTGGCCCAACCGCAGTTGATCAACAAGCTCACCGATTGTGGTGTCATCATCCTGCGCGGCAGCGGGGGCCTCTTTGCTGAAACGCAGGATGTCGGCGATCATTTTATAGTAGGCCGGCCGGGCAAGATTACGTTTTTGGGCCGTCAGGGTACGGAGATTGTTCAGCCCGTACTCGATGCGACCGTTATCGATCGTGGCACCAAAGCTCATTTCGCTTTTGGTGACCGGGACATTCAGTTCTTCGAACAGACGGGTCAGATAAGGGTAGGTCGCGTAGTTGAACACGATGAATCCGGTGTCGACAGGCTGGTCTCCGTTTCGTCCGGCAAGCACCGTGCGGGCGTGACCGCCCAGTCGGGGCTCAGCCTCGTACAGTGTTACATCATGAGATTTGGATAGATAATAGGCTGCGGATAGACCTGAAATGCCTGCACCAACAATCGCGATCTTTTTGCGTACGCCCCGAGTTTCGTCGAACATGTCATCCTCTTTGTGTGACATTTTACAAGGGGATACGCTGGGTGATCGTTTGCGGATCATTCATGTTAGAAAAATATTTTAGACGCGCTAAGTCATGTCTCTGGGCTATGAGCGGCCGATTTGGTGTGATCCGACGGTATCGCGGGTTCGTATTCTCTCTAAAATGACCGGAATGGCGTCCACCTCCCTCAAAGGCCACGCGTTTTCGTGCGAATAGAAAGACCCGATCATGAGTAAGTTCGAAGGTAAAACCTATTGGATCATCGGCGCGAGCGAAGGATTGGGTCTTGCTCTGGCCAAGGCGCTGAGCCGTCAGGGTGCACGCCTGATACTGTCGGCGCGCAATGCCGATCGTCTGTCTGAGATTTGCGAAACCCTGCCCCAAGCGCGTGCCGTGCCAGTTGATGTAACCGACCTGAATGCAGTTCGGGATGCGGTTTCTGAGGCCGGGGAAATCGATGGTCTGGTCTATAACGCCGGAGCTTATGAGCCTATGAAGGCGGCGGACTGGGATACCGAAGCCGCGCTGGCAATGAGCGACGTCAACTTCACCGGGGCACTCAGGGTGTTGGGCGAGACCGTGCCCGGTTTTGTCCGCGCTACACGCGGAGATATTACGCTGATCGGATCGCTTGCGGGGTATCACGGGTTACCGGCCGCGATCGGATATGGTTCCAGCAAGGCTGCGCTGATTTCTCTGGCAGAAACGATGCGGCACGATTTGGCAGGCACCGGCGTTACGGTTCGGATCGTCAATCCCGGCTTTATCAAGACGCGGCTGACCGAAAAGAACAACTTCAAGATGCCGATGCTGATGACGCCCGAAGACGCGGCCAATCGGGTTCTGCGCGCCATGTCCCGGCGTCGTTTTCGTACCGATTTCCCTGCTCCGTTTTCCTGGGCCATCAGGTTTTTGGACTATGTGCCGGACTTTCTGGTTTACCGTGGAAAATAGACCAGTGTTGCGGGTGAAAGTCGGGAAACTTAGCCAAGTCTACCCACAGGTCAGCCGCTGAATTACCCCTGCGCCGTTTACATAAACGTTCAGCCGATCAATGCGATAATCCTGCGTTGCGATGTCATCAGGCCCCAATACACGTGATCTTTCGGGCAAACTGGCCTGAATCGTTGATACCGGCTGGCCCACAGAATCGGCAAAGGGCTCACCCTTGCAGAATGCCAGATCAACGGCTGCAGCCTCGGATGTAGAAGCGCTTTCCTCAGTCACAGTTGTTTCCGCACAGGCGGCCAGAACGAACAGGATCGGGATAAAACGGTGCATTGGCGCTCCTTTTTCTGGCAATGTCGTTTCTGTAATATCAATTATTTAGCTAACCTGTCACGAAAGCGCAGTTGAAAACACCCTGTATTTGACGCAGGGTCGGGTCAAATTTGACAGGGAGAATAGCAACATGCGTACCCGTGCAGCGGTTGCCCTTCAGGCGGGCAAACCTTTGGAAGTGATGGACGTGAACCTTGAAGGGCCCAAAGCGGGCGAGGTTCTGGTCGAAATCAAGGCCACCGGCATCTGCCACACTGATGAATTTACCCTGTCGGGTGCTGATCCCGAAGGCCTGTTCCCTGCCATTCTGGGCCACGAAGGTGCTGGCGTGGTGGTCGAAGTCGGCCCGGGTGTGACCAGCCTGAAGCCGGGCGATCACGTTATCCCGCTTTACACCCCGGAATGCCGGGAATGTGAGTATTGTCTGCATCCCAAAACCAACCTGTGTCAGGCAATCCGTTCGACTCAGGGCCAGGGTCTGATGCCCGATGGCACATCGCGCTTCTCGACGTTGGATGGTGACCCGATCCTGCACTACATGGGCTGCTCGACCTTCTCGAACCACACGGTTCTGCCCGAGATTGCGCTGGCCAAAGTGCGTGAAGACGCGCCTTTCGACAAGATCTGCTACATCGGTTGCGGCGTAACCACCGGTATTGGCGCGGTAATCAACACCGCCAAGGTAGAAATCGGCAGCCGTGCCATCGTCTTCGGTCTGGGCGGTATCGGTCTGAACGTGATTCAGGGCCTGCGTCTGGCCGGGGCCGATCAGATCGTCGGCGTTGACCTGAACCCGTCGAAAGTTGAGATGGCGACCAAGTTCGGCATGACCGATTTCGTGAACCCGAACGAAGTCGAAGGCGATCTGGTACCCTATCTGGTTGATCTGACCAAAGGCGGCGGTGACTACACCTTTGACGCCACCGGCAATGTCGGCGTGATGCGCGCGGCATTGGAATCGGCGCATAAGGGCTGGGGTGAATCGATCATCATCGGCGTCGCGCCCGCAGGTGCCGAGATTTCGACCCGTCCGTTCCAGCTGGTCACCGGCCGTTCGTGGCGCGGCACCGCCTTTGGTGGCGCGCGTGGCCGGACCGATGTGCCGAAGATCGTTGACTGGTACATGGAAGGTAAGATCGAGATCGATCCGATGATCACCCACACCATGGGTCTGGATGACACCAACAAAGGGTTTGACCTGATGCACAAAGGCGAGAGCATCCGGTCGGTGGTTGTTTACTAAGACAACGACAATCCATCTGATCCAAAGTTTTGACGGCGTGCCCAAAAGGCGCGCCGTTATTCTTTGTGTGCACGAGATCAGGCTTTTCTTTGCTGGTTTAGCTAAACATTTCGGCGACTTACCGGCGTCGACAAAACGCAGGAATTTCCGACATAATGACGAAATTACCCGCTATTTCGTCAACACGCATGCTGTGTGCCGGACAACCTCCGCTCCATAATTCTTATTAATCAATGAATGGAGGAGGCAAATCTTGGGCTGGAATGTTTGCATTGTCGGGGCAGGGAAGATCGGTCAGATGATCGCTACCTTGCTGAAAGGCTCACCACATTATTCAGTGACGGTTGCGGATCACGATCTGAACGCACTCTCGGCATTGAACAAGCTTGGTATTGCCACAAGGCAAATAGATGCGGGTGATGAACAGGCACTGGCCAAAGGTCTTGTGGAGTTTGATGCGGTTATCTCTGCAGCGCCCTTCTTTCTGACACCCGCGATTGCCAAGGCTGCCAAGGCAGCAGGCGCACATTACTTTGATCTGACCGAAGATGTTGCGGCAACCAATGCAGTGCGTGAACTGGCAAAGGACAGCGAAACCGCATTCATGCCGCAATGCGGTCTGGCCCCGGGGTTTGTAGGTATCGCCGGTACCGCGCTTGCATCAGAGTTTGATGAAATCGACAGTCTTCATATGCGGGTCGGTGCGTTGCCGCTCTATCCGACCAATGCGCTGAAGTACAATCTGACATGGTCAACTGACGGCCTGATCAATGAATACTGCAATCCCTGCGATGCCATCGTGAACGGTAAGCTGGTCAAGACCGCACCCCTTGAGGACTATGAAATCCTTGGTCATGACGGCGTCGAGTATGAGTGCTTCAACACGTCCGGCGGCCTTGGTACCCTGCCTGAGACGCTGGAAGGCAAGGCGCGAGCGGTGTCCTATCGTTCCATCCGCTACCCGGGTCATCGCGATATCCTCAAGCTTTTGCTGTCAGACCTTGGTCTGGAGTGCCGTCGTGATTTGCTGAAGGAAATATTTGAGGCGGCTCTGCCACGCACCGATCAGGATGTGGTTCTTGTCTATTGCACGGCCAAGGGCATGATCGATGGTCAGTTGCGGGAGAAATCCCTGATAAACAAGTCTTTTGCGCGTGTCATCGATGGACAAGTCTGGAGCGCAATTCAGATCACCACGGCTGCAGGTGTGCTTGGCGTCGTCGATCTGATGCGAACCGGGGCACTGCCTTCCAAAGGCTTCATCCGACAAGAGCAAGTAAATCTGCAGGATTTCCTGAACACAGAATTCGGCCGGCTGTATCGCGCTGGCGACGTAACCGAACAACACAAGGCGGCTTGAGACATGAAAGACGTTGTCATGACAGCAGAAACCACACTCGCAAATCTGGATCTGACTTCGGCGGACCTGACCGGAGGCACGCTTACCGTAACATCTCCGATTGACGGCAGAGTTCTGGCTGAGGTCCATGAAACACCGGCCTCTGAAATGAACGCGATCTTTGCCCGGGCAAAAACAGCGTTCCGGGAATGGCGTGTTGTGCCAGCTCCGCGACGGGGTGAGTTGATCCGACTGCTGGGCGAAGAACTGCGTGCAGCCAAGGATGATCTGGGTGCATTGGTCAGCTGGGAGGCGGGCAAGATCACCTCTGAAGGTCTGGGTGAAGTGCAGGAGATGATCGACATCTGCGACTTTGCCGTTGGACTGTCGCGCCAGCTCTATGGTCTGACCATCGCATCCGAACGCCCCGGGCATCGGATGATGGAAACCTGGCATCCAGCCGGTCCTGTTGGCGTGATCTCAGCCTTCAATTTCCCGGTCGCAGTATGGTCATGGAACGCAGCGCTGGCCTTGGTGTGTGGCGATCCAGTGATCTGGAAGCCATCCGAAAAGACCCCTCTGACCGCGATGGCCTGTCAGAAAATCTTTGGACGCGCACTTGCGCGGTTTGGTGATGCACCTGATGGCCTGTTGCAAACACTGATCGGTGGTGCGGATCTTGGAGAGGCTTTGGTGGCCAGTGAAGACGTGCCTGTCATCTCTGCCACGGGTTCAACCCGCATGGGTCGGGCGGTTGCTCCGATCGTGGCGCAGCGTTTCGGGAAGTGCATTCTGGAGCTTGGTGGCAACAACGCCATGATCGTTGGCCCGTCTGCCGATCTGGAAATGGCGGTTCGTGCGATCGTGTTTTCTGCGGTTGGCACCGCCGGACAGCGCTGCACCACGCTCCGTCGTCTGATCGTACACAACTCGATCAAGAACGAACTGGTTGCGCGGTTGAAGAAAGCCTATGCCGGGCTGCCTATCGGTAATCCGCTGACGGACGGCACACTGATTGGTCCACTGGTGGACGAGGCATCCGGCAAGGCGATGACCGCAGCGCTGGAGTCTGCAAAATCCGAGGGCGGCACGGTCTTTGGCGGCAATCGTGTAACCGAAGGCGTGCCCGCAGGTGTCTACATGGAGCCGGCCATTGTTGAGATGCCCGGTCAGACAGCGACGGTTAAGACCGAGACCTTTGCGCCGATCCTTTATGTCATGGGTTATGAGGGCTTTGAAGATGCTCTGGAGATCCAGAACGATGTTCCTCAGGGTCTATCGTCGTGCGTATTCACGCTGAACATGCGTGAGGCCGAGCAATTCCTGACGGCTGCTGGTTCGGACTGTGGCATCGCAAACGTCAATATCGGTCCTTCAGGAGCCGAAATTGGCGGTGCGTTCGGCGGTGAAAAGGAAACCGGCGGCGGTCGTGAAAGCGGCTCGGATGCGTGGAAGGCCTATATGCGCCGTCAAACCAATACGGTGAACTATTCGGCCGAATTGCCGCTGGCCCAGGGCGTCAAGTTTGACATCTGAACAATTATCCGGCGGCGCTTATGTGCGCCGCCGGGTTTTATGGGAATTCAATCCACAAACAGGTAATCAAGCCGCATGACGGCCTGAGCTTTTTCTTCTGATACATCCAGAAATTCAGCGATTGTGGCTTCGTTCTCAGTACGATCCGCTGTTTCGCGAATGCGCAGGTACTGTTCGGTACCGGCATTACGGATTTGTTCGGATTCGTAGGCCATATCGTTGCGTATAGTCGGCAATAGCCGCTCAACCGTTTCGGCTGGTGTGCTCTCTCCAGCCAGCCCGACGCGGCGCGCATGTCCAACCAGATACTCGTCGGAATATTCGCACTCGATCTCCAGCACGTGGGTTTTGGACTGGTCCGCGCAGAAGTCCTGAACGATGTCTGCGTTCGAGGGATCAACACACACCACCAACTGATCCGTTTCAAAGTGATCAAACAGCATCTGAATTACAGCGCGCCTGTGCCGTGATCGCTTGAGCAACGTGGTTTCGATACCCCCCAGATCGGGCAGCGGTGTATCCTGCTCATTGAACAGATACTCGACACATGGAATATCCGTCTCGGATGCAATCTGATCAACCAGACGCTTGGCCACGTGCCATTTCTTGCAGACAATCAAAAACAGTTCACGCTCGGCCCCCAATGTGTTCCCGGTTTCCCAGAATCGTTGCCCAAACCTTCGGCCAACACGCCCACGTCCGGCAAGAAAGCTGTAAAGGTTACGCCCTTCGTCCGAGATCTGAAAATCGACCCCTTCACTTGAGTACAGCTGGCCCAGCTTTTCTTTCAGATCATGAGCCTCGGGGCTGATCTTGCGCGCGAACAGGTAATCCTGTCCCAGCAGCATATCGTAGTGATCGTTGTAGAACGTCACGGGCATTCCGTAGTCCGAGAACATCAGGAATGTCAGTGTGCGATTGTCGATCTCATGCTTTGGGATCAAGTGGCGGACAAGGGTTTGAAAAAAGGTCTCATCCGGTATCCAGGTGGTCGAGAAGAACTTGATGACATCACGGCGTTGACGCAGGAAATCAAGGATCATTTCAACGGTGCGCCTGCGCAGACACCACCATTGGCTGCCGATCATGACCTGAATGTCATGCGGAATATCCCGCGTCAGGCCAAAGCGCTTTTGCAATTCGAACGAGGCATAGAACCGCCCGCTTTGCGTGCGTTCATTGAAGTAGTGCCTGTAGATCAGCCGGTCTTCTTTCATACCGGTCTTAATCCAGTCGCTTTCGAAGAAATCGTGACTTTCGATGAAATCCCTGTCGTTTTTATCAAGAAAACGGTGAGCATACTCGGCTGTCTTGATCGCCATGCAGTCGCCCGACAGCATGTAGAAATGCGTCGCGCGAGGGAAAGCATCGACCGCGGCCTGCAATGCATACAAGGTCGCTTGGACCAGTGACCATTCCCCCCAACCGCATTTGATGCGCCGGGTCGCGAAGGTCACGTTTGGATTGTCCTTCAGGGCAGTGCGGATGCGGTCGTAATCAGCATCACTTGAGCGCGCATCGAAATGGATGGCCATGCAATCGCCAGCTGCGGTCAGCTGCTCGGCCTGCGAGATGATCGCATCAGGGTCTTTGTGACACAGCAAAATGTAGGCAATCTTTGCCATAAGTCGAACGTAATTCCTGTTTCTGCCCGTTTCCAACCGTGATACTGAGGATGAGCGATTGAATAAACAGAATAATTTTGCTTGTTTGGGGCCAAACGCTGACGCGTCAACTTGAGACCCGGACAGCTCAGGAGGCATTGCAGATGGGTTTTCCCGGTACATGGATGACCGAGAGTGAGAGCATGGTCTACCGTGTTGTGCCTAAATGCGCCTGCTCAACCATCGGCCAGATCATGTATTACTCTGATCATGGTCAGTTTTTTGACGGTGATATCCACGACGCTAAGGACGGGATGCACAAATGGGCGTTCGACTCCAGTCAGGATTCGATTTCCAGCAACGTGCGATCTCATACCTCATATGCCTTCACCTGTGTCCGCAATCCCTATACCCGCATTCTGAGTTCGTTTTTTGACAAGATCTGCGGCATTCAGCGTAACGGTAAGCGGTATCGCGGGAATCTGGTTCCAACGTTGATCTACAACTACGGGATCGAAGTCGGCGGGGACGACGGTAAAGGTGAATTCGATCAGATCGCCAGCTTTCGCCGTTTTTTGCTGTTTGCACGTGATACCATCCGCTGGCGTCGTCCGATGGACCCGGACATTCACTGGTCAGCCATGTCCGGGCACGTATCGACCTTCATTGTGAATGGCGGGCGCTACGATCGAATTTTCTGGACCGAGAAATTCAACGATGGGATGCAGGACGTGCTCAGCCAAGTCGAAACACCCAACACCGTGACCTTGTCGGAAATTCCGCGCTTTAACGAATCCGAAGGTCACGGGCCAAAACGCGCACATCCGGTCGAAGACTATTTTGACGATCTGTCGATGCACTTGGTCTACGAAATCTACAAACATGATTTCGAGCTGTTCAAATACGATTTCGAAAACCCTGCCAACAAGATGCCGATTGGTGAGATTGATCTGGATGAGGTTCACGCCAAACTTGGCGACTGAGTTAACGGAGCAGGTGATCTTTCAGGCCTGTGGGGTAAAGCTCTGGACCGCCGATATCCAAGGTATCCAGACTGAACCAGCCTGCCGTCCAGCTCTGACCATCGTCTTCCGCGAATGAAATCGGCGCGTCGGGCAAATTCAAAAGTTCCGGGCACTGGATCTCGGCCACAAAGATAATCTCATGCCCCTGATGGCCTTCGTGCTGGTAGAGATTCTCGATCACCAGCGGTTGTCCACTGATCTCTATCGCCACATTAAGCTCTTCCCTGAACTCACGTTTCAGCGCGTCGTGCCATGTTTCGCCGAATTCGACCGATCCACCTAAGGGACGCACGCCCTTGATACGGCCGGCGTCATCCGGAACTTCGGCAGCGAGGAGCCTGTCCTCCCGCCAATGCAAGCCTATGGCTTTGACGCGGATACCGTTATGCGGGCGCCAGAATGTCATGGTTTTCACCGAGCTTTCTATGGATATCATTGAATGCAAAAGAGAAAGGCCTCGCTATTTGTGTTAGCGAGGCCTTTCAAGCTATTGCAGTTTTGGTGGGTTGGAAACCGCTTCGTTACACTTGACGCACAGCACCTTTTGCAGCGCTTGTCGTCAGCTTGGCGTAAGCTTTGAGCGCGGTGGACACTTTGCGCTTGCGCGGTTCGGCGGGCACCCAGCCTTTTTCATCCTGCTCTTCGCGTCGCGCGGCCAGTTCTTCGTCTGACACGGCCAGATGGATTGTGCGGTTTGGAATGTCGATCTCGATCTTGTCGCCGTTCTTGACCAGTCCGATCTCACCACCTTCTGCCGCTTCGGGCGAAACGTGACCAATCGAAAGGCCCGATGTACCGCCTGAGAAGCGACCGTCTGTCAGCAGCGCACAGGCTTTGCCCAGACCTTTGGATTTCAGGTAGGACGTCGGATATAGCATTTCCTGCATACCCGGTCCGCCACGCGGGCCTTCATAGCGGATCACCACCACGTCACCTTCTTTGACCTTGCCCGTCAGGATGTCGTTAACCGCCTGATCTTGGCTTTCGCAGACATAGGCCGAGCCGGTGAACTGCAGGATATTCGCATCCACACCCGCGGTTTTCACAATGCAGCCGTCGCGCGCGATGTTGCCGAACAGAACCGCCAGACCGCCGTCTTGGCTGAACGCGTGCTCCTTGGACCGGATCACGCCGCCTTCGCGGTCGGTGTCCAGTTCTTTGTACCGGTTCGACTGGCTGAAGGCCTGTGTCGTGCGCACGCCACCCGGCGCGGCCTTGAACAAGTCCTGCGCCGCCGGGTTGTTGGCAATCTTGATGTCCCAATTGGCAATTGCCTCACCCATCGTGGCCGAATGCACGGTGCTGCAATGTTCATGCAGCAGTCCGGCCCGGCTAAGCTCGCCGAGGATCGAGAAGATACCACCGGCGCGGTGCACGTCCTCCATGTGAACGTTCTCGGTATTGGGTGCGACCTTACACAGGCATGGCACCTTGCGGCTGAGGCGATCCATGTCGGACATGGTGAAGTGCACTTCGCCCTCATGCGCGATCGCCAGCAGGTGCAGAACCGTATTGGTCGATCCGCCCATGGCGATATCAAGGCTCATTGCGTTTTCAAACGCGTCGAACGTGGCGATTTCGCGGGGAAGGAAGCCTTTTTCATCCAGATCGTAGTGCCGTTTGGTGATTTCGACGATCCGGCGCCCGGCTTCAAGGAACAGGTTCTTGCGGTCAGCATGCGTGGCCAGGGTCGAGCCGTTGCCCGGCAACGCCAGACCCAGAGCTTCGGCCAGACAGTTCATCGAGTTGGCGGTGAACATGCCCGAGCACGAACCACAGGTCGGGCAGGCGTTTTCTTCGATGTGCTGGACCTGCTCATCGGTGTAGTTTTCGTTGGCCGCCGCAACCATCGCATCTACGAGGTCGATTTTTTTGACGTCCAAATCGGCGATGTCGATCTTGCCGGCTTCCATCGGGCCGCCTGAAACGAAGATCGCCGGGATGTTCAGGCGCATGGCGGCCATCAGCATGCCGGGGGTGATCTTGTCACAGTTCGAGATACACACCATCGCATCGGCGCAGTGTGCGTTGACCATGTATTCAACCGAATCCGCGATGACCTCTCGCGAGGGCAGCGAATACAGCATCCCGTCATGGCCCATGGCGATACCGTCATCCACCGCGATGGTGTTGAATTCTTTCGCAACACCGCCTGCGGCCTCAACCTCGCGCGCGACCATCTGGCCCAGATCCTTCAGGTGCACGTGGCCGGGCACAAACTGGGTGAACGAGTTGACGATGGCGATGATCGGTTTGCCGAAATCGTCATCCTGCATACCGGTGGCGCGCCACAGGCCACGGGCACCGGCCATGTTGCGGCCATGGGTTGAGGTTCTGGATCGGTACATTGGCATGATGCTGTTTCCCTTTTGCCCCGGTTGCGATACTCGGGGTGCGTACGTTATAGCGCACGTACCACATGTGCGCTATAACGCACAAGAGGATTCGAGAGACGACAAGATGGCACCGGATGAAATTACGCTGAAACTAAGGGACGTGCGGGCGGCCTCGGGGCTGAGCCTGTCCAAGGTCGCTGACATGACCGGGGTCAGCAAGGCCATGCTTGGCCAGATCGAACGCGGCGAATCGAGCCCGACGATTGCGACACTTTGGAAGATCGCAAAAGGGTTCCAGATGCCGCTGAGCGCCCTGATCGGGCCTGCTGCGATGCGCGATCCGGCTGATGCCGATGTTTTCCGCACGGTAACCTTCCCGGGCAGTATCGAAGTCAAGATCGTCTTTCCCTATGATCCCGCGCTCGGGGCCGAAACCTTTCATGTCGAGCTTTCCCCAAACCAGAGCCATGAATCGGCTGCCCATGCGACGGGGGTAACCGAAGAAGTGTTTGTTCTGAACGGAACGCTGGACGTTCTGCGCGACGGTGATTGGGTTCCGCTACAGGCTGGGCAGGGTCTGCGGTTTGCCGCTGATTTGCCACACGGCTACCGGGCCGGGGCCACCGGTGCAGCCTTTCTGAACATGCACCACTATGGGCAACCGGCTACAGCAGCGCCGGTCGCCTGATCCCATAAAACATCAATTCCATCCGGAGGCAGGCGATGGCCGCTTTTCTTGACAGTCTGACTTTGGCCGACGCTGTCGGCTCATTTGGCGCCATGGTCGTTGTGGCCGCTTACTTTGCGACACAGATGCGGATGATGAATTCCGATGATCTGGCCTTTCCGATCCTCAATCTGGCCGGGTCCGTTCTGATCGTTTACTCGCTGTTGCAGAACTTCAATCTGGCTTCGATGCTCATCGAATGCTTTTGGATCGTGATCAGCATCATCGGGATAGTTCAGTTCATCAGATTGCGCCGCGCCAATTGAATGCGACATGATCTGGATTGGTAGCGCCATCCAGTCTTGAACCCGCATCAACGCGCGTATAGGGACAACTCAAGCTCGCTTAGGGGAGGCTTTGATGCAGGACGATCCGAAAACCCTCGTTTCTACCGAATGGCTTGCCGCTCATCTCAAGGACCCGGATCTGCGGATTCTGGACGGGTCTTGGTATTTGCCGCAGCAGGGGCGAGACGCAAAGGCCGAGTATGAGGCCGGTCACATCCCCGGTGCACGGTTTTTCGATATCGATGACATTTCCGATCACCGTTCGGACCTGCCGCACATGGCGCCTCCGGTCGAGAAATTCATGTCACGCCTGCGGGCCATGGGTGTGGGCGACGGACATCAGGTGGTGGTCTATGATGGCGCCGGGCTGATGTCTGCTGCACGGGTCTGGTGGCTGTTTCGCCTAATGGGGCAAGAGAACATTGCTGTCTTGGATGGGGGCATTCCCAAGTGGCAGGCCGAAGGACGTGAGATCGAGGATTTGCCCCCGGTGATCCGGGATCGCCACATGACCGTTCGGGTTCAAAACCATCTGGTGCGCGATGTGACTCAGGTATCGGCTGCAGCCAAGCTGGCGGATCATGAAATTATTGACGCGCGTTCTGCCGACCGCTTTGCCGGAACCGGGGTTGAGCCGCGCGAAGGTCTGCGTTCGGGCCACATCCCGGGGTCGCGCAATGTACCCTTTGGCAATTTGCTGAACAAGAACGGTACGATGAAATCGCCCGAGGATTGCCGTGCAGTGTTCGAAGCCGCGGGCGTAGACCTGACCAAACCGGCCATCACGTCCTGCGGATCAGGCGTGACTGCTGCCATCCTCAGCCTTGCGTTTGAGCGCATCGGCAAAAAAGACCATTCGCTTTATGACGGCTCCTGGGCCGAATGGGGTGCCTTCCCGACCCTGCCCGTCGCAACCGGAGAGAACTGATGTTCGAATTTCTCAAGCCGCAGCCAGCTGACAAGATTCTGGCGCTGATGCAAATGTATCGCGAGGATCCGCGCGACCAGAAGATCGACCTGGGTGTCGGTGTTTACAAGAACGCTGATGGCCTGACACCGATCAAGCGTGCGGTGAAGGCAGCCGAGAAACGCATTTGGGAAGAACAGGAAACCAAGGCCTATACCGGGCTTGCGGGCGATCCGGCTTTTGCCGACGTGATGATTGGCCTGATTTTGGGTACATCAGTTCCGCGCGGCAATATCGCTGCTGTGGCAACACCGGGCGGGACAGGTGCATGTCGTCAGGCGTTCGAACTGATCCGTATGGCCAATCCTTCGGCACGTGTTTTCGTTTCGAACCCAACATGGCCAAACCACCTGTCGATCCTGAACTATCTGGGCATCGAAACAGTGCAGTACCGCTATTTCGATGGTGAAACCCGCGGTGTTGATTTCGATGGCATGATCGAAGACCTCAAAACTGCCAATGCAGGTGACGTGGTCCTGCTGCATGGATGCTGCCACAACCCGACAGGTGCAAACCTGAACATGGTGCAATGGCAGGAAGTGGTTAACCTGATCAACGAGCGCGGCCTCGTTGCAATGATCGACATTGCCTATCAAGGCTTCGGTGATGGTCTGACTGAAGACGCTCAAGCCACGCGTCTGGTGGCCTCGTCGGTCAAGGAATGCCTGATCGCCGCCTCATGTTCCAAGAACTTTGGTGTCTATCGTGAACGGACCGGTCTGCTGATGGCTGTCAGTGCGGATGCAGGGCAAACAGCTCTGAATCAGGGAACGCTGGCTTTCCTGAACCGGCAGAACTATTCGTTCCCACCGGACCACGGCGCGCGTGTTGTCACCACGATCCTGATGGACGAGGCACTGCGCGAAGACTGGGCGACCGAGCTGGAAGAGGTGCGGTTGTCAATGCTGGGTCTGCGCCAGCAACTGGCCGATGAGCTGCAGCGGCTGAGCGGCTCGGACCGTTTCGGATTTCTTGCACAGCATCGCGGCATGTTCTCGCGTCTTGGTGCGTCGCCTGAACTGGTCGAGAAGCTGCGCGTTGAGCACGGTATTTACATGGTCGGTGACAGCCGCATGAACATTGCCGGGCTGAACGCGACGACGGTCCCAATTCTGGCTCAGGCGATTGTTGATGTTGGAGCATAACAACTCCGTCACGGTGGAACAAAAGCGCACGTAAAGGCAGACGGTCCTGTCCGGAAGCCGTTGTCACAAACTCCGGATAGGATCTCTGTCTTGCAGTCGCTCCGTTCTATATGTCTGGTCGCCTCAATACTTGCTGTTGCGGCCTGTGAAGCTTCATATCCAAGGGATGAGATTGCTCCGCCTGCCGACCGGTACGAGCAATTCTATCCCGCCAGCGCAGATCAGGACGTCCGAGAATACGAAGATGAATTCTCGCAATCCAACCCGGCCCGCATCGCCAGCTATCGCGCTGCTCTGACACAGGTTCCCCGAACCCGCGGCGTGAACATCCTTGCCCTCTCGGGTGGGGGGCAGCACGGGGCGTATGGGGCCGGTGTGCTGAACGGTTGGACCACCTCGGGAAACAGACCAAAATTTGACATTGTCACGGGAATTTCTACGGGTGCGTTGATTGCACCATTTGCCTTTCTCGGACCTGAGTACGACGATCGGATCGAACGGTTCTATACGCAATCCACGACGCGGGATGTTGTGCGCCTTGACCTTGGTGGTGCCTTGTTCGGCAAGGGGTTTCTTGCGAAAACGACCCCTCTGCGGGCGGCAATCGAGCGTGAGCTTTCAGATGACGTGATCAACAAGATTGCGCAGGAACATGCCAAAGGTCGCCGTCTTTTTGTCGGAACGACAAACATCGACGCCGAACGTCCGGTAACCTGGGACATCGGCGCTATCGCGATGATCGGTACCGAAGAATCGCGCCAGCTAATTCGTCAGGTCGTGCTGGCTTCTGCCTCTATCCCTGTTGTGTTTGAGCCCGTTTCCATCCCGGTCACCGATGGTGACATCCTGCGCGAAGAACTGCATGTCGATGGCGGTCTCACGCGCGAGGTGTTTGCCTATCCACATGGGATAGAAATGCGCAAACTGCTCAGGCGTTCAGGCCTGAGCGGGCGTCAGAATCGCATTTGGGTAATTCACAACAAGAAGCTTGAGGCGCACTACACGCCGCAGGCTGAAAATGCCACTGCCGTTGCTCAGCGCGCGTTCGAATTGCTGATCAGGGCGCAGAGCATTGGAGATATCGAGCGGATCGTTGAACAGGGCGCGAGGGACGGTTTGGTGACAAACCTGACGTGGATACCGGTCGAGTTTGATGTTCAGCCCGAAGAAGCCTTCGATAAGGACTATATGACGAAACTGTTTGCTCTGGGCCGGTTCGCCGGACAGAAAAAAGACGCCTGGCTGTATGACGTGAGTTCGCTTTACTGAAAACGCCGGACCTTGAGGCCCGGCGTACTCATTTGCTCAAGTTGAGATGGCTTTAGCTTCTCGAGAACTCAGGGTACGCTTCCATACCCAACTCGCCCATATCCAGACCGTTGATCTCTTCTTCCTCGCCAACCCGCAGGCCAACGGTTGCCTTGAGGATCGAGAACAGGATGAAGCTGACAACGAAGACGAAGACACCGATGGCAGCGAAGCCGATGATCTGGGTCACAAAGGATGCATCACCATTGGTCCACGCCACGATGAAAGTGCCCCAGAAGCCCGCGATCAGGTGAACCGGAATTGCGCCAACGACGTCGTCGATCTTCATGCGGTCCAGCATTGGAACGGTCAGGACAACGATTACGCCACCGACGGCACCGATGATCAGCGCCTGGAACAGCGACGGAGCCAGAGGTTCGGCGGTGATCGAGACCAGACCGGCCAGTGCGCCGTTCAGAACCATGGTGAGGTCGACCTTGCCATACATCAGCTGTGTCAGGATCAGCGCTGCAACGGCACCCGCTGCGGCGGCCATGTTGGTGTTCGCGAAGATGCGGCTGATGTCGGCCATGTCACCAATGGTGCCCATCGCAAGCTGCGAGCCGCCATTAAAGCCGAACCAGCCCAGCCACAGGATGAACGTACCCAGGGTTGCCAGCGCGAGGTTCGAGCCGGGGATCGGAACCACTTTGCCATCCTTGTTGTACTTGCCGATACGAGGGCCAAGCACAATGGCACCCGCCAGCGCTGCGAAACCACCTGCGGCATGCACCAGGGTTGAGCCTGCGAAATCGCTAAAGCCCATCTCGGACAGCCAGCCGCCACCCCACTGCCAGGACGCTTCGATCGGATAGATGATGCCGGTCAGGACGATCACGAAGATGAAGAAGGGCCACAGTTTAATCCGCTCGGCCACGGTGCCCGAAACGATCGATGCGGTGGTGGCGCAGAACATCAGCTGAAAGAAGAAATCCGAGCCTACTGAAGCGTAGGACAGATCGGTCTCGACACCGTCGAGACCAACGGGTTCCAGAGATGTTGGCGAAAACGCGCCAAGAACGCCTGTGATGGTCCAGCCATCGCCCGGATACATCAGGTTGAAGCCAACCAGCCAGTACATGATGGCCGCAAACGAAAACAGGCCCATGTTCTTGATCAGCTGCATGGCCACGTTCTTGGAGCGTACCAGACCGGCTTCGAGCATGGCGAAGCCTGCGGCCATCCAGAACACCAGAAAGCCGCCGACCAGAAACAGCAGCGAGGTCAGGATGTATTGCGTATGCTGTGCGGTCTCGCCAGCGGCAGCCTCTTGCGCAAGGCCCATCTGCGGCAACGCGACGATCGCGGCGGCAGGGATGAGAGATTTCATCAGGTTCATGTGACTTCCTCGAATGATTTGAGTGGCGGCGCTTACAGCGCCTCTTCGTTCGTTTCCCCGGTCCGCACGCGCAGGGCCTGCTCGACATCAAGGACGAAAATCTTGCCGTCACCGATCTTGCCGGTTTTGGCGGTTTTGGTGATGGTCTCGACGATCTGGTCAGCCATGGTGGCGGGCACCACGATCTCGAGTTTGATCTTGGGTACGAAGTTCACGGCGTATTCAGCCCCGCGATAGATTTCCGTGTGTCCCGATTGCGAGCCAAAGCCCTTGATCTCGGTCACCATCATGCCGCGCACCCCTGCATCGGTCAGTGCCTCGCGCACCTCCTCCAGCTTGAACGGCTTGATTGTCGCAATGATCAGTTTCACGTCTTTCCCCTCTGCTTTCCGGGCAGGCCGGTTTGTTTGCACCTGCAGAAAAAGAGCGCGACCTGACGTCGTAAGGAACGGACTCAGCCATTCGACGCCGGGTAAAACAGCGTGAAGTTGCACAATTTTTGCACAAAACGTGTGATATGTTCAAAAATTAGGCGCATGTGAGAGGGGAAATACCGGAAAATCACACCTCTACATGCCCGCGCAGCCACGGTATGGTGACGCAAAAGCATAATCGGGCAGAGTTGAGCATGACTGAGTCCAAGCGCCGCAAAGCGACACTGGTCGCGGACAAAAGATACCCGTCGAAAGGGCGCAAGCCCACGGCGTCCAAACGTGCTGCCAAACCGGCGGGCAAGAAAGCGACTGCGCGCAAAACAACAACGCGCAAGACCGCACGCAAGAAAACCAGTAAGGGCTCTGGTGGGAATGGCGGAGGGATCTTCCGCCGTCTGTTCCGCTGGATCTGGCGACTGATCTGGGGCCTGACCTGGCGTGTCGGGGCGATTGCAGCACTGCTCATCGCGCTCGCGGTGGGGATCGTTTACTCATCTCTGCCGGATGTGGATGCCCTGTTGGATGGACGTGCGCGCGGATCGGTTACGTTGCTGGATCGCGATGGCAAGGTCTTTGCATGGCGCGGGGACCAGTTCGGCGGTGTAATTACTGCGGATACGGTTTCGCCCCACTTAAAGAACGCGGTGATTGCGACCGAAGATAAGCGTTTCTATCGGCACTTTGGCGTCAGTCCGCGTGGTGTTGCCAGCGCCGTTCGCATCAACCTGAGCGAAGGGCGTGGACCTCTGTCAGGGCATGGCGGCTCGACCATCACGCAACAGACAGCCAAGTTGCTGTGCTTGGGTGTGCCATATGAGCCGGATCAATGGGAATCCGAGGCAGCCTATGAGGCAGACTGCCGTCAGGGATCGCTGTGGCGTAAAGCCAAAGAAGCCATCTATGCGATGGCGATGGAGGTCAAATACTCTAAGGATGAGGTTCTGACTGTTTATCTGAACCGCGCATTCCTTGGTGCGGGCGCCCGTGGCTTCGAAGCTGCAAGCCAGCGTTACTTTGGTAAATCGGCGGCCGAGGTTAATCCGTCTGAGGCTGCGATGCTGGCCGGGCTTCTTGTAGCACCGACGCGCTATGCCCCCACCAATAACTTGCAGCGGTCACAGGATCGCGCACGCCTTGTGATTGGACTGATGGAGGATCAGGGATATCTGACCGCCTCTCAGGCCAGCACAGCGCGTAGTAACCCGGCGCAGTTGTCAGAGGCCGCAGCTGCAAGGGCTGGCGGCTATTTTGCCGACTGGGTCATGGCCAGCGGGCCCGAGTTCTTTACCCGCAATACAACCGAAGATGTGGTGATCCGGACCACTCTGGACCAGCGCCTGCAGAAATCTGCTGAAGAGGCCCTGCAGTTCATATTTCAGGAGAAGGTTCGCGAAGGGTCCAAGGCGCAGGCTGCAATTGTTGTAATGTCGGCCGACGGTGCCGTGCGCGCCATGGTTGGCGGTCGAAAGACCCGCGTCTCAGGCGCATTCAACCGGGCCACGCAAGCTTTGCGCCAGACCGGTTCTTCCTTCAAACCATTTGTTTACGCGACAGCGCTGGAACTGGGGTATTCGCCATTGGATACAGTGATGGATGAGCCCACTTGTTGGAACATCCCCGGATCGGGTCAGTGGTGCCCAAAGAACTACACCAACAAATATTATGGGCGTGTGACACTGGCCGATGCGTTGAAGAACTCGCTGAATATTCCAGCGGTGAAGGTGGCCGATATCTCGGGTCTGGACAATGTCCGGACTGTCGCCAGTCAGTTCGGAATTGCCAGCGATCTGGCCGAGGGGCCGGCGTTGGCGCTGGGCGCGTCAGAAAGCACTCTGATCGAGATGACGGGGGCGTATGCCGGTATCCTGAATGGTGGCTCATCGGTGGAACCCTACGGTCTGACCGAGCTGAAATTGCTGGGAGATGAGACACCGGTCATGGTGACGACAACCGGGATCGGAGAGCGTGTGATCCGGGATGATGCCGCCAAACAGCTGACATGGATGATGGAGCGCGTCGTGTCTCAGGGCACCGGACAACGGGCGAAGCTGCCTGGATGGCAGGTGGCAGGTAAAACTGGGACAACACAGGCTGCACGGGATGCTTGGTTCATCGGCTTTACGGCGGATTACGTGGCCGGTGTCTGGATGGGCTATGACGATAACACACCCTTGTCGGGCGTGACCGGTGGCGGATTGCCAGCTGAAATCTGGAGAGAGACCATGCTGCGCGTGACTGAAGGGATGACCCCGACACCACTGCCCATGCTGGCTCCAGAGCCGCCGGTTCAAGTGGCACAACCAACACAGCAACGGCGCCGGCAAGGTGGCGGCGGATTTGCCAAGGCGGTCGATAATCTGTTGAAGGATATTTTCGGCGGGAACTGATGTTCACGCCTGAAAGGCAGGCAGCGCGTGTTGCGCTGCCTGCCTATTGGGTCAGAGACTTTCGTTCAGCGCATCAACGATCGCATCGCCCATCTCTGTGGTTGAAACAGGCTCGACACCCTCATCCGCCAGCAGGTCACCGGTGCGAACGCCATCAGCCAGAACTTTCTCGACGGCGGCTTCTAGGCGATCTGCCTCTTCACCCTGATCAAAGCTATAGCGCAGCGCCATCGCAAAGCTGAGGATACAGGCGATTGGGTTCGCCTTGCCTTGACCAGCAATGTCCGGAGCGGAACCGTGTACGGGCTCATACAGCGCCTTTGGTCGACCATTGGCCATCGGTGCGCCCAGCGAGGCGGATGGCAGCATGCCCAGCGATCCGGTCAGCATCGCGGCGCAGTCAGACAGGATGTCACCGAACAAGTTGTCGGTCAGGATCACGTCGAACTGCTTGGGTGCGCGAACCAGTTGCATCGCGCCGTTGTCGGCATACATGTGAGACAGCTCGACCTCAGGATAATCAGCCGCGACACGATTCACGACTTCGCGCCACAGGATACCTGATTCCATCACATTGGCTTTTTCCATCGAGCAGAGCTTTTTGCCCCGGCGCATGGCTAGTTCGAAAGCCGAACGTGCTGCGCGCTCGATCTCGGATTCGGTGTAACGCTGGGTATTGATGCCCACACGCTCGTTGCCTTCTTCGAAGATGCCACGCGGCTCGCCGAAATAAACACCCGAAGTCAGTTCGCGCACGATCATGATGTCCAGACCGGCCACCACATCCTTTTTCAGCGACGAGAAATCGGCAAGCGCGTCAAAGCACTGAGCCGGACGCAGGTTCGAATACAGGTCCATTTCCTTGCGCAGGCGCAGCAGTCCGCGCTCGGGCTTGAGGCTGAAGTCCAGATCGTCATACTTCGGTCCACCTACGGCACCCAGCAGAACAGCATCTGCCTCTTGCGCCTTGGCCATGGTCTCGTCCGATAGTGGCTTACCATGGGCATCATAGGCTGCACCGCCTACGAGGTCCTCGCTCACGTCAAATTGAAGTCCGCGATTGGCGCCGAACCAATCGATGATTTTGCGCACTTCGGCCATAACTTCCGGGCCAATTCCGTCTCCGGGCAGGATGAGGAGCGAGGGGTTGGACATGAAGGGTCTCCTTGCGTTTTACAGCAAAGGCCCTAGCGTCTGCGCCGCATCGGGTCAATGAGACGATCCGGCCAAAACACGAGGAAAACACATGTTGATACCGGGAAATCCCGTTCCTGAACTGAAAATCGAAACCGTGGCACATGGCAGCTTTGATCTGGATGCGGACAAAGGTGAAAACGGGACGCTGGTGATTCAGTATCGCGGCCTGCATTGCCCGATCTGTATCCGCCAGATGGGTGAGGTCGAAGCGGCGTTGGATGACTTCGCGGATCTGGGCATCGAAGTGATCGTGCTGAGCACCGACACTGCCGAGCGCGCGGCCGAAACAGTCGAGAAGGCGGGCACTTCGCGTTTGCGTGTCGGGCACAGCCTGCCATTAGCGGCGGCGCGAGATGACTGGGGCCTGTACTTGTCCAAGGGTCGTGAAGGTACGGCTGAGGCGCCATTCTTTGCGGAGCCGGGACATTTCTATATCGCACCTGACCGGTCGCTTTATTTTGCGTGGCAGCAATCGACCCCGTTTGGCCGCCCATCCATCGCCGACATCAAGGGTGGAATTAAATACGCGCTGGACAACAAGTATCCCCCGCGTGGCACGTACACAGGCGCGCTCTGAATACGCTCAGAGGCTGGCCTTCAACCCTTCAGCCAGTAGATCCCAGACCCTGCGTATGCGTGGGGTCTGGCGCATCGCCTGAGGCGCAGCAAGCCAAACGGGCAGAATAGGGATATCGACATCCAGTTGCAGGATTTCTACGTCCGGATCAGCCTGGGCGACCTTTACCTGACTGAAGCCAATACCGCAGCCTGCCCGGACCAGTTCCCAATATGCGCTTTGCAGATCGCATCGCGTGGCAAAGCTGTCCTTGCCAACAGGCCATCCCTTTTCGCGCATCTTTGAAATGATCTCTTCGTTGGCGTCGAATCCGACGAGATCATGGTCAAACAGTTCCTGAGGTGTCGTCGGGCGCCCGGCGCGGTCCAGATAGGATATAGCAGCACAAAAACACAAAGGAACATCCCCAAGATAGCGAGAGATGATATCCATCTGTTCCGGACGATACATACGCACGGCGATGTCCGCTTCGCGATAAAGCAGGTTCTCTGTCACATCTGTCGCGACAAGTTCTAACTGTATCGCGGGTTCTTGTTTACGGATCTCGGCCAGAATCGGGGGAAGCAAATGATGCGAGGCGAAAACCGAAGCTGTGATCCTGACAGACCCTTCGAGTTGTTGGGATTGCCCGGCGGCGGTCAGGCTGAAAGCGCTCATTGCTTCGTGCATTTGCTGCGCCATTGGCAATAGCTGCGTACCCACCTGACTGAGTTTCAAGCCCCGGGCATGGCGGTCAAAGAGAGAAACACCCAACTCGCTTTCAAGGATTTGAATCTGGCGACCCAGCGTGGGCTGGCTGCGCCCAAGCTCTCGGGCAGCTGCTGACAGCGATCCGGAATCTGCAACCGCAAGAAAACTTTGGATCAATGACCAGTCTGAGAGAGTAAGTGTTCTGTCCATACACAGATGAATACATGATCTGCGAAATTCGACAATTCCCCAAACCTGATGAATGCCTAAGTTCGAGGCAAAAGGAGGGCGTCATGACTCAATCAGTTCTTATTCTGGGGGCCTCTGGCCGGTTTGGCCGGAATGCCGAAGACGCATTTCGCAGCGCCGGTTGGGACGTACGCCGTTTTGATCGCAAGACCGACAATCTGATGATGTCCGCGCAAGGTGTGGATGTGATCGTGAATGGCTGGAACCCGCTTTACCCCGATTGGGCCAAAATGGTGCCGGACCTGCACCGGCAGGTGATCGAGGCTGCCTCAGCCAGTGGCTCCACAGTGATCGTTCCGGGGAATGTCTATGTCTTCGGGGCCGAGACGCCCGGACCATGGTCGGCATCTACACCCCATATGGCCACCAACCCCCTTGGGCGGATCAGGATCGATATGGAGGAAGCCTACCGCGCCTCGTCGGTTCGCACCATTGTTTTGAGGGCCGGAGACTTCATCGACACTACAGCATCGGGAAACTGGTTCGATCAGGTCATGATCAAGCAGCTTGCACGTGGCCGGTTTGTGTATCCCGGTAACCCCGAAATTCCTCATGCCTGGGCCTACCTGCCCGATCTTGCGCGTGCGGCTGCTGCACTGGCTGAGATGAGGGCGGAACTGCCACGGTTCAGTGACGTTCCATTTGCGGGTTACACACTGACAGGGAACGACTTGATGCGTGGGCTTTCACGGGCCACCGGTAAAGAGCTAACATTGAAGCGCATGCAATGGTGGCCTCTTCGGCTTGCCCGCCCATTCTGGCGGTTAGCTCCGCATCTGCTTGAGATGCGCTATCTTTGGGATGTTCCGCATCGACTGGACGGGAGTTTTTTTGACGAGCTGGTTGGCGATTTTCAATCGACGGATCTGGAGGTCGCCTTGTCGACCTCAATCCCCCCCATTCTGCAACCAGCAGATGGTTTGTCACCGAACAGGCCCCTGAAAGCAGAGGTGGTGAAGCAGGCGCACTAGTTTTGTCGGATTGATAGGTCGACCCAGATCAGGCGATGTCTGCTTGCAGTGGCGGCAGTCTCGACCTGTTTCCCTGTCTCATCAGTCCAGTAGATCCCCGAACGCTCCACCTGCCAATCGGCTGAAGGCAGTACATAATCAACGCGCATTTCGCCAACGCCTTTCCAGATCACCGTTGTTGCAGACCCCTTTGAATCTCGGGGTTCAGGATCCTGCAATCGCGGATCGGCCAAGAGATTCCGGATTGCGCCTTTGTGACCATCACCTTGGTTGGGGTCGAGATTCGCATCCCCGGCGATCACAAACCGGCCGGCTGGGGCTGTACCAATATCGCCATCAAGCAAAAGCGACCAAAACCGGATCTCATCCCGGTTGCGCAAGCCGTTTCTATCCTCAGGTCCGTCAAAGACCGGTGGGCTGGCGTGAAAGGTCATCAAGTCAAACCTGCCCCCGGGCGCATCAATTGGTATTACCCAATGCGCTGTTGATGAGAGCCGCTGGATCGATTGCGCCTGTTCAGATGGAAACGGCAATCCGTCTGAGACCGGAAGCCGGGCGCCAGGCACATCCCTCCAAAGGGTCGTTGAATAATCAGCGATATCGTCTGTCAGGATTGGGAAGCGCGAGAGTACAGCCAAACCACCTTGGCCGGTAAACCGCCCCCAACCCTGCGCGTCACCCGGTCCCTCGGATTTGCTATCACCATCCAGATCAACGCCTGTGGCTGATCCCGAATTTGGCTGCGCTGAAAAGCTGTAGGCATAATCCAGTCCCGCAGCTTTGAGTTTTGCAGTTAGCGCTGTGAGGGCGAGATTGTTGTAGTCCCAGTCTATACCCTGCAACGCGACTACATCGGGCTGCATTGCTGCAAGGACACCGACAACAGCTATGACCTGCGGATCATCACGTTCAATATCGCGCAGTAGCACACCAGGCCCATCGCGGCTGAGTTCAGTGTTAAAGCTTGCTACGCGCAGGGGGTCCGCCTGTGCCGCCAGGGGCAGCAGCAACAGGATCAGGTACCGGATCATGCAGTCTGAGTTGTCTCGGCAGTAGAATAGGCGCGGCGCTTTTCGACGATCAAACCCGCAATACGGAGCGTTGCCATGCCGCGCATGATCATGCTGGCGGGCAGGAAGGCCCAGGCGCTTAATGTCCAGATCAGTGTTTGTGGATTACTTAGCGACAGGGGGTCTACATAGTCGGTTGTAATCTTGATCAGCGCCGGAATCAGGAAAGGCAGCAGAACGCCAAGCGAAATGTTCAGTTTTCCATCCCTGCGCAGACGCGTGACCACGTCTCCACCTTTGGTCGGGTCGAAAAGCGGTAGATTGGTCCAGACATTGAACGCGCCATTTCCAACTGGCCAACCGCGCATTTTTACCGCGTATGCAAAGCTGGCGATCGTCACCAAAGCAGCCACATAAGCGACGCTGGCAGAAATCCGGACCAATTCAATCAACGGCTGACTTGCACCTGCGGGCAACATCAATACCACCAATCGAACGGGTGAATACGGAAAGTCGACCACGGCAGCGACGGCCAGGCCAACGGAATAAATCGAACTGGTCAAATCTGTCGGAGCGTAGGCGTTTTTACAGATGAGCGTCAGGAACGACACCATCGACATCAGCCCGACAAAACGCAGGCGATTCACCGGGGGCGCATCACGGAATTCAATAAAGCTGGGAAAGGCCGAATTGTATTCAGCAAAAGTCAGGATAAACGCGAGGATGGCGAGAAAGACAACAATCTCGGTCCCATTCGACGTCGATGTCGGGAGATACAACGCAGGGGTGAGCACAAGAAGTGCCACCAATAATCCGCGTATCGCCGCCCCCGTGGTGCGTGCAATCACTATCCGAACCCTTTCAAACTGGACTAGTCGATTCTTCGCCGACTTCGTTCCAACTTGTGCCCATCATTTCGACGGTTGCCAATTTAGCGCCAACACTGGCGGTTATCCGCTCAAACCTCAAGCCAAGCGGCAGGAAACACCTGATTTCGGGCAAAATGATGGCAAAACTGGTGCGGCTTTGCATCATTGATGACGCATAGATGACGTGTATTCAGAATGCACCGCTACATGTTGTGGTTGCTTATATTTTACACCCAAGAATAAGAAAAGGGCCGCCTAAGCGACCCTCTTAAGTTGTATATGCCAAGAATCAAACCCAGGGACGGGCCTGACTTGCATGATCTTCAAACTTGTCGATGTGGTGATCTTTTTCCATCGTCAGGCCGATATCATCCAGACCATTCAGCAGGCAGTGTTTGCGATGCGGGTCGATCTCAAACTCGATCACGACGCCATCTGATGTAGTGATCTGCTGATCTTCCAGATGCACGGTCATGCGGGCGTTCTCGCCCTTGTGGGCGTCGTCCATCAGGATCACATGGTGCTCTTCCTCGACCACGATGGGCAGGATGCCGTTCTTGAAGCAGTTGTTGAAGAAGATGTCAGCAAAGCTGGTCGAGATTACGACCTTGATGCCAAAGTCCTTGATTGCCCAAGGGGCGTGTTCCCGTGATGAACCACACCCAAAATTGTCGCCGGCCACCAGAATCTCGGTATTGCGATAAGCGGGTTTGTTCAGAACAAACTCCTCATTCTCGCCGCCATGATCGTGATAGCGCATCTCGTCAAACAGCACGACGCCAAGGCCGGACCGTTTGATCGTTTTCAGGTGTACTTTCGGAATGATCATATCTGTGTCGATATTGATCAGCGGCATTGGGGCGGCCACCCCGTGGACTTTGTCAAACTTTTCCATATTCACACTCCTGCGGGAGAGGGCCGCGCCCATGCCCCGCGTTTAAGCTTCTTTCGCTTCTGTCGTTTCGTTAGGTGCGTTTTTGACGAAGAACGCCATGAAGACCAAACCGAACCCGTTGAACAGCATCTCGATGCCCAGCAAAATACCAAGAAGCTGGAACAGTACCGCAGGTTCTTCTGCGGCATAACTCCAGATGATACCTGCGAGGATGATCGACAAGATGCCCGAGATCAGTGTGGGCCAGAAAAAAGACGTTCCGCGCATCTGAAATGAGAGGAAGATCCGGGCAATACCGCCTGCCATGAACAGGATCAGAACCACCGTCGCCAGCGTCAGTGTGCCTTCCAGTGGGTTATCGAGGAACGACCACCCGAGAAACAGCATTACGGCACCCATGATGAAGGACAGGATCTTATTTCCCGTACCTTCAACGGTGAAGCCGCCAACAACCTGCAGCACGCCTGATATCAGCAGCAGCACGCCAGTCACCACTGTTACTGCAATGGATGCAACAACAGGTGCGCCCAGCACAAAGATGCCAAACGCTATGGATAGTAGCCCCAGCAGGAGCCATTTGACCCAATCACTCATTTCAGTCTCTCCCTCAAATATCTAGATATGAGGGTAGCTTACGTTAGATTCGATGTTTCTGCCAACCATCCTTAACTCTCTCTTGTATCGTCTCGCGCCATCACGCGGGCTGCAATGTCGATTGGAGTGACTTAGCACATCTTCACCTGAGCCAATTGCGCACTCGGGTCACAAATCCCGGAGGGTTCGGGTCGGGTTTTTGCACGACAAAAACATCCCGAAACTCCCCCAGTACGCCGATTCTGGCGTCGTTCAACCTGACCTGACGCACCGATGCACCCGGCGCCCAGTTCAGGATCAGGCTGGACAGGTCGTTGCCAAAGTGGAACGTCACCGCGGCGCCTTCATTGTCGATCGGATTGCCGTGGTACTCTGGCTCGAACAGATGCTCCACACCATCTTCCCTGATCCAGGCGCGCCTCTCTGTCGTGGCTTTGGTTTCATAAACCGGGGTGGTGAAAATTATGAACCCTCCAGGCTTCAGCGTTCGCATCATTTCGGTAAAACATGCACCGGGATCATTCACATGCTCCAAAACGTCCAAATGGCAGTGAATGTCGATCGAGTTGTCCTCAAAGGTCAGTTGCTCAAGATTTTCCGACTGATACCGACCATTCTTCTGACCGCGCGGCACATCCGAATAATAGTGCGAGCCGATATAGCCGGGGGCTTCTTTCATCATCCGAACTGAAATGCCTCGTTCGGCAGGTGAGCATTCATGGATCACCATGGAACGCCAGTCCGGAATGAAGTGGTGAAGGCACCAGGCCAGCGCACGTTCTCTCGGCAAGGATCCGCAATTTGAGCACAGAAGAAAATCGCGCAGCCAATCGTGTTCTGAACGAAATTTTGACGGTTGCTCGCAGATCGGGCACGTCCCTGCAAACACGTGCGTCATATCAGAGTCCGTACGTCTGTCAGCCGTCCTGTGATTGCCGCAGCGGCAGCCATCGCGGGGCTCAGCAGATGGGTGCGTCCGCCCCGGCCCTGACGGCCTTCGAAGTTGCGGTTCGAGGTCGCGGCACAGCGCTCGCCCGGTTGCAACTGATCGGGGTTCATCGCCAGACACATCGAGCATCCCGCCAGACGCCATTCGAATCCGGCCTCTTTGAAGATTTCGGCAAGGCCTTCTTCTTCGGCCTGAGCGCGAACAAGACCCGAGCCCGGCACGACCATGGCGCGCAGACCGTCCTTGATCTTTTTGCCCTTAAGGATTTCAGCCGCAGCGCGCAGGTCTTCGATACGACCGTTGGTGCAGGACCCGATAAAGACGGTGTCGATCTCGACATCGCTCAGCTTCTGACCGGCTTCCAGACCCATGTACTCGATGGAACGGCGGGCCGCGTCGACCTTGCCGCCTTCGAAATCATCTGGATGAGGCACGGTTGCGGTGATCGGCAGCACGTCCTCGGGGCTGGTACCCCAGGTGACGACGGGTGCGATGTCTTCGCCGCGCAAGGTGATGACCTTGTCGAAATGCGCGTCTTCGTCGGTATAGAGCGTTTTCCACCAATCCATCGCCGCTTCCCACTGGGCACCTTTCGGTGCATGGGGACGGCCTTTGACATATTCAAAGGTGGTCTCGTCAGGGGCGATCAGGCCCGCGCGTGCGCCGCCTTCGATCGCCATGTTGCAGACGGTCATGCGGCCTTCCATCGACAGATCGCGGATCGCTTCGCCGCAATATTCGATGACGTAGCCGGTGCCGCCAGCAGTACCGGTCTCGCCTATAACGGCCAGAGTGATGTCCTTGGCGGTCACGCCCGGCTGCAGTTTGCCGGTGATTTCCACCTTCATGTTTTTGGACTTCTTCTGGATCAGAGTCTGCGTGGCCAGAACGTGTTCAACCTCGGACGTACCGATACCATGGGCCAGCGCACCAAACGCGCCGTGGGTGGCGGTGTGGCTGTCGCCACACACAACGGTCATGCCGGGCAGGGTCCAGCCTTGCTCGGGGCCGACGATGTGGACGATGCCCTGACGCACATCATGCACAGGGTAGTAGTGAATGCCAAAATCCTTGGCGTTCTTATCCAGCGCTTCGACCTGAATGCGCGATTCCGGGTTTTCGATCCCGTTCACCCGGTCAGGTGTGGTGGGCACGTTGTGATCCGGGACGGCGATGGTCTTTTCCGGTGCACGTACTTTACGACCCGCCATGCGCAGGCCTTCAAAGGCCTGTGGGCTGGTGACTTCGTGCACCAGGTGGCGGTCGATATAAAGCAGGCAGGTGCCATCATCGGCTTCGTGCGCGACATGGGCATCCCAGATCTTGTCATAGAGCGTTTTGGGGGACATAGGTCCTCTCCCGTATGTAATGAGAAATAGCTGGCGAGGTGGCTCAGGCCGCCGATAGGCGGGCCAGGACCGTGCGGGCAGCCCCAAAGAACCGTTCACGCAACCGCGCGCGGTCTTCCAGATTCTGGAGTTGGGCCACATTGAGTCTCATGCGCCTCAGATATATCGCAGCTTCGCGTCAATCAAGGATCAATCCCGCATACGTGTAGACCGGTAGCTTGGGCTTGCATCAGGGCGCATCGGTCTCCAAGCTAACCAGCAGGAGATGCGCATGAACCAGGATCTGTTGCCGGAATCGCTGTCTGATCTTTATGAAAACATGGCTTTGGCCTTTTCCTCGCAGTTTGAGAACCTGATTGAACTGGTCGTGACACCGGGGTGGCGACAGTACCAGTTGATCATCATCCTGTTCTTATGGGCGCTGGCATTCATCCTGAGACTGCTGACGCAAAAACGATGGGAGGCCTGGGCGCGCGCGCGCACGGGCTGGCCGAAATGGCGGTTGCGGACACTGGTCCAACTGATGCGTCGCCTGACACTTGTCTATTTCGTGATCCTGTCCTGGGGGCTGTATCTGGTGATGCAGCAAGTCACCTGGCCGTCACGCAGCTATCTGATCGGCGTGTTTGCAACCTTGGCGGTGGCCTGGCTTGTCATTGCAATGGTGGCTCGGCTGGTGCGCAACCGAACACTCAGACGGATATTCAAGTGGTCGATGTGGATCTATGCAACGCTGGTTGCGTTGAATCTGACGGACGATGTGGCCGACTTTTTGGATGGAGTGGCGATTTCGGTTGGCGACCTGCACATTTCAGCACTCGGCATCATCAAGGCAGTACTGCTGATCGGAATACTGCTGACGCTTGCCCGGCTGGGCACGCGCGCTGCAGAACGCGGATTGAAGGGCAATGACGACATCACCCCATCTATGCAGGTTTTGCTGGCCAAGGGCATTCAGGTGCTTCTGTATGGCGCGGTTTTTCTGGCTGCAATTCGCACCCTTGGGTTTGACCTGACCGGTATTGCGTTGTTGTCCGGTGCGATCGGTGTGGGCATCGGTTTTGGCTTGCAAAAAGTGGTGTCGAACCTGATTTCCGGGATCATCATCCTGATGGATCGGTCGATCAAGCCGGGCGACGTGATCTCGCTGGGCGACACGTTTGGCTGGATAAATGCGCTGGGCGCGCGCTATGTCTCAGTGGTGACGCGGGACGGGCGGGAGTATCTGATCCCGAATGAGGATCTGATCACAAATCAGGTTGTGAACTGGTCGCATTCAGACCGTTTTGTGCGGCTCGATTTGGATTTCGGGACCAGCTATGACGACGATCCGCATCAGGTGCGTGCAACCGCGATCCGGTCGGTAAAAGCCGTCACGCGCGTGCTGAGCGGTGGAACGCATGAGCCGGTCTGCCACATCACCGGATTTGGCGATAGCAGCGTGGACTATGTTCTGCGGTTCTGGATCAGCGATCCAACCAAAGGGCTGACCAATATCCGCGGCAATGTCTATCTCGCCCTCTGGGACGCTTTCAAAGAAGAAGGTATCTCTATCCCCTTCCCGCAGCGAGAGGTTCGGCTGTTGTCCGACGACGCAGTCGCGCAACAGATCGCCAAAGAGTGACTGCGCGTGCGGACCCAGAAGCGTCCGTTCATTGAAATGTTGCATTCCCCTTGTTACCTTATTAGTACCCCGGCGCCGGGGTTTCATGGCGCGCAGCAAAGGAGGACTATGTCCTGTCTCTACATACACAGGCGGGTTTGCCCGCCGAAGATGGGGCCGGTGTAATGGCCCACTCTCAGTCAATCAGCGACAAGCTGCTTGAACGCATCCTTTCCTCACTTTCCGATGACAAGGCCGAAGACGTCGTGCAGATCAACCTGCAAGGTAAGTCTTCTGTTGCGGATCACATGGTGATTGCCTCGGGTCGGTCGACCCGTCAGGTCTCGGCCATGGCGGAAAAGCTGACGGATCGCATCAAGCAGGAATTCGGTTTCACCTCGAAGGTCGAAGGCAAGGATGCCGGCGACTGGGTGCTGATCGATACGGGCGACGTGATCGTCCATATCTTCCGCCCCGAAGTGCGTGAATTCTACCAGCTGGAAAAGATGTGGCTGCCTCAGGGCGGCAGCGCCTCAGCCAACTGAGGCGTCATCCCGGCCTGCATTAACAGGCCGGCGGCGAGAGAAATATGCGTATCAGCATTTGTGCGGTCGGGCGATTGCGTGCCGGACCGGAGAAGACCCTGCTTGATGATTATCTGACCCGATTTGACCGGACCGGCCGTGCGCTGGGCCTTGGTCCTGCGCGGGTGATCGAGGTTGAAGACAAGAAAAATGCAGGTATGGGTGCCGAGGCCGCGTTGCTGCGCAAGGCGCTGCCCAAGGGTGCAGTGATTTGTACGTTAGATGAACGAGGGCAGGTGATGTCCTCGCCGGATTTTGCCAAGAAACTGGGTGGCTGGCGTGATGCCGGGCGTCAGGATTTGGCGCTGATCATCGGTGGCGCGGACGGAATAGACCCTAGTCTGCGGGCAGAGGCGGATTTTTCCATCTCATTCGGATCCATGGTCTGGCCCCACATGTTGGTCCGTGTGATGCTGGCCGAGCAACTTTACCGGGCCGCAACCATCCTTTCCGGCGGTCCCTACCACCGGGTCTGACATGTCGCAGCTTTTGATTGTTTATCACTCACGTACGGGCGGCAGTCGGCAAATGGCTGAAGCAGCGGCCAAAGCTGCGCAAGAAGAAGCGGATACTGTTCTAAAGCCTGCGGATCAGGCCGGACCAGAAGATTTGCTGTTGGCGGATGGGTACATCTTCTGTGCACCCGAAAATCTTGCTGCCATTTCCGGTTTGATGAAGGAATTCTTTGACCGCAGCTACTATCCCGTTTTGGGCAAGATCGAAGGCAAACCCTACGCGCAAATGGTCTGCGCAGGTTCAGACGGCGAGAATGCGGCCCGTCAGATTGCGCGGATTGCGACAGGCTGGAGGTTGAAAGAAGTACAGCCACCGCTGATCATTTGCACACATGCACAAACGCCGGAGGCGATTCTGGCGGAAAAGAAAATCCGGAACGACGAGCTTGAGAAATGCGCAGAGATCGGAGCAGCCTTAGCTGCGGGTCTCAGTCTGGGCGTGTTTTGAAGATCAGTTAAGCTGCACCAGCGTTGTTTCGGTATCCCATCCGTCGACACTGCAACGGGCTTGAATCTGTACCTGAGTTATGCCGTCCGGAATGGTGACTCCACCCAACGAACGCGTAAAGGGCTGCTCATTCTCATGCGGATGATGCAGGACACGCATACCTAGTTCATTCCCATCCATGTCCAGTACCCGCCAGCCGTCGGCATAGTGATCCCAACCCGTATCGGGATGGCGGATCGTGACATCGAAACGCCAGGTGTCTCCACTACGGCTGGCTGAAACGTTTTCGATCACGGACGGATCGGCAAGGGCGGGGGTCGCGAGCAAGGCGCTGAGAATCAGATAACGCATAGTCTGCAACCTACGGATTCAGGTGCGAAATGGCGATCACGTCTCTGTGTTCGGAGGCATGCTCATCAGAATGCCGCGGGAATGAGAGGCAAATTCGCGTCGATAAAGCACACCAAGCGTGATGAGTGTCGTGAGTATCAAAGCAAGAGGCCCCAAAATCCAAGCGATGGCAGCTAGGGCAAAATAAGTGACACGCAGGGCACGATTAAAGCTGCGGGCAGCTGTCACACAGATTTCGGCTGCCTGTGCTGCACGGGGATAGGCCTGCGGATCTTCGGGATCATTTGGAACAGCAGCCATAATTACTGCGCAATAACCGAACAGCCGATGCGCCCATACGTATTTGAGAAATGCGTTGGACAGAAACAGCACCACAATCAGGATCTTTATTTCCCAGACCATTGCCGGGGCGCTGCCAATTGCAAGGTCTTGCGCAACCCCGGCGAGGCGCTCGGTATTGCCCAGCAGTGCGAGGCCACCACCAATCGCAATCATTGTTGTCGATGCAAAGAACGTGCTGCCCTGACGCATTGCCGCAACAACCTGAGCATCAAACATCCGCGGTTGCCGGGTGACCATCTCTTGCATCCAGCCCCTGCGGAAGTCGTCCATCATCATGGAAACCGAGGGTTTTTGTGCGGTCGGGTTCTCGATACGCCAGCCAATTCCCTGCCATGCCAGCAAAAGCAGCAGGATGGCCAGATAATCGAGTGGTGAAAACAACAGGGCGCGGTCGATCCAGGTCATGAGCGCGACAGTACGTCCTGATGTGAGAACTTGCCAGATGAAGAAATTGGTAATATTATTTTACCAAATGGAGGATCAGCCATGGAAATGCCGCAGCCAAATCCTGACGTGATCTCGCGTAAAAGCGGGGTGATCGCGCGTCTTCAAAAGGTTTTACCAGTTGGCGCGGTGATCCATGACGAGGCCGAGACGCGGGCTTATGAGTGTGATGCGCTGACAGCTTACAAATGCGCGCCAATGATCGCGGTTTTGCCTTCGACCACGCAGGAAGTCTCGGATGTGCTGCGTATTTGCCATGAAGAGGGGGTACCAGTCGTACCGCGAGGTGCGGGTACTTCATTGGCCGGCGGTGCTTTGCCAACGGTGGATTGCGTGATTTTGGGCGTCGCTCGCATGAATGAGGTGCTGGAAGTGGATTATGACAATCGCTTCATCCGGATTCAAACCGGACGCACCAACCTCAGCGTGACCGGGGCGGTTGAAGAAGAGGACTTCTTTTATGCCCCTGATCCGTCATCGCAGCTTGCCTGTGCGATTGCGGGGAACATCGCCATGAACTCAGGTGGCGCACATTGCCTGAAGTATGGTGTGACGACCAACAACCTGATGGGTGTCACAATGGTCATGATGGATGGCAGTGTGGTCGAAATCGGTGGCGCACATCTGGATGCGGGTGGGTTGGATCTGCTGGGAGTGATTTGCGGTTCTGAAGGACAGTTGGGCGTCGTAACCGAAGCAACGCTGCGCATTCTGCGTAAACCCGAAGGGGCCAGACCTGTCCTTATGGGTTTCGATGACAATGAGGTGGCAGGGCAATGTGTCTCTGACATCATCAAATCGGGTATCCTGCCTGTGGCAATCGAGTTCATGGATCGTTTGTGTATCCAGTCCTGCGAGAATTTTGCGCATGCCGGTTATCCGGATTGCGAAGCACTGTTGATTGTAGAGGTCGAAGGGTCAGAGGCTGAGATTGACAGCCAACTGGCAAAAATCGTCGAGATCGCCAGGCGGCACAATCCTGTCGAGCTGCGGGAAAGTCAGTCGGCCGAGGAAAGTGCACGTATCTGGTTGGGCCGGAAATCCGCCTTTGGCGCCATGGGGCAGATCAATGACTACATGTGTCTGGACGGCACGATCCCGGTGTCCTCGTTGCCAGCAGTCCTGCGCCGTATCGGTGAATTGAGCGAAGAGTATGGCCTTGCAGTGGGTAACGTGTTCCACGCAGGTGATGGCAATATGCATCCACTGATCCTGTTTGATGCCAACAAGCCTGGCGATCTGGAAAAATGCGAAGCCTTTGGCGCCGAAATCCTCAAGCTTTGCGTTGATGAGGGCGGATGCCTTACGGGTGAGCATGGCGTCGGCATCGAAAAGCGGGATCTGATGTCCCACCAGTACACTCAGCAAGACCTTGAGGCTCAAATGGTAGTCAAGGACGTGTTTGATCCGAAGTGGTTGTTGAACCCGGCCAAGGTGTTTCCGCTGGATGCATCTGAGACGCGCCGCGCTACGCGGATCGCTGCGGAATAGTCTCTCCCTCTCCCAGAGCGTTTTGGAAAAGATGAACAGATATGAGACCTGATACTGAGGCCGAATTGGCCGAGCTGGTGGCCGGGCAGAACGAACCGGTGCGGATCGTCGGGGGTGGAACGCGTGGTATTGGCGGTCCCGAAACAGCAATCAACACCACAGGCCTGAGCGGCATCACTCTCTACGAACCCGGGGCGCTGACGCTGGTTGCAAAGGCAGGCACTCCGGTGGTCGAGATTGAAGACGCGCTTGCGGCTGAAGGTCAGCAGCTAGCCTTTGAACCGATGGATCATCGCGGGTTACTGGATGCGGCAGGCGAGCCAACTATTGGTGGTGTCGTTGCAGCGAATATCTCTGGCCCACGCAGAATACAGGCGGGGGCCTGCCGGGACTTCCTGCTCGGCGTTCGGTATGTCGATGGAATGGGGCAGGTGATCAAGAATGGTGGCCGGGTGATGAAAAACGTCACCGGCTATGATCTGGTCAAGCTCATGGCGGGGTCTTGGGGTACGCTGGGTGTATTGTCCGAAGTTTCACTGAAGGTTTTGCCGAAACCTGAGGCCGCAGCGACTATTGCGATCCGGGTCACCGATGCCATGACCGCTGTGCGCGCTTTATCAACCGCCCTGAAATCCCCTTACGAAGTGAACGGCGCAGCCTATGATCCGAAAGCCGGGTTCGCCTACTTGCGAGTCGAGGGATTCTCGGACTCGGTCGCCTATAGGGTCGGACAGTTGCAGGCGGAGCTATCCGATATTGGTGAAGTGGCACCAGTTGAGGCTTCCGATGATCTCTGGCGTGCATTTCGGAATGTTGAGTCTTTTCAGGGTGCTGATGAAGACGTCTGGCGAATTTCAGTCAAGCCCGGTGACGCCCCTGAAATTGTTGCCCGGATCGAGGCTGAGAAAACACTGTTTGATTGGGGTGGCGGGCTGATTTGGGTACTGGTGCCGAAAGGCAGTGATCTGCGTAGCCGGCTGGGGACGTTCGACGGGCATGCAACGATTGTACGGGCCGATGATCAAACCATTGAAAGGCTAGGGCGCTTTCAACCAGAGACTGCTGGAGTCGCGGCTTTGTCAAAAGGATTGCGGCAGCGCTTTGATCCGCGTGGTCTCTTTAATCCGGGGCTGATGGGATAGGGCAATGCAGACGACCTTTACCGAAGAGCAGTTGCAAGATCCCGCCATTCAGCGGTCCAACGAGATATTGCGCAATTGTGTGCATTGTGGGTTTTGCACAGCCACCTGTCCCACCTATCAGGTGCTGGGAGACGAATTAGACAGCCCACGTGGCCGCATCTATCTGATCAAGGATATGCTGGAAAACGAGCGTGTGCCGGATGAAAAGACGGTGAAACATATCGATCGTTGTCTGTCTTGCCTGTCTTGCATGACGACATGCCCATCCGGCGTGCACTATATGCATCTGGTCGATCACGCGCGCGAGTACATTGAGGCGAACTACAAACGCCCGTTTACGGATCGCGTACTGCGTTGGGTTCTGGCGCAGATCCTGCCTTATCCGATGCGGTTTCGGTGGGCGCTGATCGGAGCCAAACTGGGGCGCCCCTTCCGGTTTCTGATGCCGGATGCGCGCTTGCGGGCAATGCTGGATATGGCGCCAAAGACTATCCCTCCGGTAAGTCGAAACGACGATCCGCAGAGTTTTGCAGCTGACGGACCGCGCATCAAACGCGTTGCTCTGATGACGGGGTGTGCACAAAAGGCATTAAATACCGACATCAATGATGCAACGATCCGATTGCTGACTCGACTGGGGTGCGAAGTGGTGGTCGCCGAAGGAGCCGGGTGTTGTGGGGCGCTGACACACCACATGGGTAAAACCGACGACAGTCATGCGGCAGCCGCGGCCAATATCAAGGCCTGGGCAAGGGAAATGGATAGTGCCGGACTGGATGCGATTGTTATTAACACCTCGGGCTGCGGAACCACGGTCAAGGATTACGGCCACATGTTTCGGAACGATCCCCTCGCCCAAGACGCGGCACGGGTTTCCGCTATTGCGATGGATGTCAGCGAGTTGTTGATGCAGCTGGAAATGCCACAAAGTAGCGACAAGAACATGACCGTCGCATATCACGCGGCCTGTTCGCTGCAACATGGTCAAAAGATCAAATCCCACCCCAAAGATCTCCTGAAACGTGCGGGTTTCATGGTAGTAGAGCCTGCGGATAGCCATCTCTGCTGTGGCAGTGCAGGCACCTACAATCTGATGCAGCCAGAGATTTCATCGAAGCTCAAACAGCGAAAAGTAAAGACGCTGGAGGCGAAAAACCCGGATGTCATAGCGGCAGGCAACATTGGGTGCATGATGCAGATCGGCTCGGGCACCGATGTGCCGATCCTGCACACTGTTGAATTGCTGGACTGGGCATTCGGCGGGCCCACGCCAAGTGCCTTACGGCAAGGAAATGACAGCGCATCAGAGGTGCCAATCCTGCGCTGACATAGCTGATGCAGTCGCGCATCAGTTGTTTGCCAAAACAGCCCATGTTTCCTTCGCCCTATTTTCGCCCAACGCAGCGCATATGAAAAATGGCTTGCATTGAATGGCCGGAGAACCGCGTGCGTAACTGGATCAGGGCCTTCGCGCTGAGTATGCTGCCCATGGCAGCGATGGCGCAGGACACGGGGCTGAAAAGCCTTGAAACCACCGATTCCGGGCGGGCGTGGATGGCTGTCGGACGGCTTGAGATTGATGGAATCGGATTTTGTACCGGAGCATTGATTTCGCCAACGCTGGTTCTGACTGCAGCACATTGTTTGTTCGACAAATCTACCCGTCAGCGGATCGATCCGGAACAGATCGAGTTTCGGGCAGGTTGGCGCTTTGGTCGTGCTTCGGCTTACAGGGCCGCGCGTCAGGCTGTTATTCACCCGGAGTATCACTACGATCAGGAAACCTCGACCATGCGCGTTCGCAACGACATTGCGTTGATCGAGCTCTGGCAACCGATCAGGAACACCACGGTTATTCCGTTTGAAACGGGGGACTGGCCCCGTCGGGGCGAAGAGGTTGGTGTCGTCTCTTATGCTGAAGACCGGGCCGAAGCGCCGTCTCTGCAGGAAGTATGTTCGGTTGTGACACGGCAGGCGGGTGTTCTGGTGATGTCGTGCAACGTGAACTTTGGCTCCTCCGGCGCTCCGGTTTTTTCGCTGTCTGGTGAGCGTCCGCGCATAGTGTCAGTCGTTGCAGCGATGGCGCGGATGGAAGGGCAGCGCGTGTCCCTTGGTACCGCACTGGAGGATTCGCTGCAGATACTCAAGTCAGAACTGTCCGCAGGACGAGGTTTTGGAGCGTCTTCAAGCTCAGGCGAGCCACGCAAGAATATAGGGGCGAGATTTATCAAGCCATGATCCGTTTTGTTTTTAGCTTTTTTCTTTGCATTTCATTGCTGGCCACTGCGTCCCTAGCCCAAACCGGTAACAAACGCAGATTGACCGACCGGGATGATCTGTATGGCTGGGAAGCGATTGGCCGACTTGATATCGGCAAGCAATCCTTTTGTACCGGCACACTGATTGCACAGGATCTGGTGCTGACCGCCGCGCATTGCGCCTTGGACAAAAAAACCGGTAAGCCCTATGTCCCCGGTGAGGTGACTTTCCGGGCCGGTCTCAGTGACGGAGAGGCGCTGGCAGAGCGCAAGGTCGTGCAAATAGCAGCTCATCCGGATTATGCAGCTAACGCGCCGCTGTCGCCCGAGAGCATTCGGGCAGATGTGGCGTTGATGCGGTTGGAACAACCGATTCCATATTCAATCGCCAACCCGTTTGCGTTGCACAGTGGCAGGGTAGCCGGAAACGAAATCAGCATTGCCTCATACGGGCGTGGGCGGTCCGAGGCGATCACCCGCCAGCGGTCCTGCCGAATTCTTGAAAGGCGACAGGGACTGATCACTTTCGATTGCGACATCACCTTTGGATCCTCGGGGTCGGCTATTCTGGCCAAGAACGGACCTCGCTGGCAGATTCTGTCGGTTGTTTCGGCAGTCTATTCGGATGGGCGTCGCAAGGTTGGTTTTGGTATGGAGTTGGCCGACATCGTTTCCGGCCTCAAGGCGGATATGCGACGTGATGCGCCCAAACCCAAGGCCTCGATCCGCCGGCTGCAGGTGGGATCGGGAAAGTCCAGTTCCGGGGCAAAATTCATCAGTTCCGGCGGGTCTTGAACTCAGTCAGATTGCTACCCATGTGAATTGTACCGGATCGCCACAAACGGGGTCCGGTATTCATCACCGCCCGTCCGAATGGAGGGCAAGACATCGTTAATCGCTCAAGAATGAGGATACGAAACATGCGTAGTTTTGATTTTGCACCGCTGCACCGCGCCACTATCGGTTTTGACCAGATCGCCGACATGATGGACCGTGTTCTGACCAATGACGTGGCTCAGCCCAGCTATCCCCCATATAACATCGAAAAAACCGATGCTGACACCTACCGTATCTCGGTTGCGGTCGCCGGTTTTTCGGAATCCGATCTGTCGGTCGAGGTGAAGGAAAACTCCCTCGTCGTTTCAGGTAAGAAAGCCGCCGAAGACAAAGAGCGCAGCTATCTGCACCGTGGCATCGCCACCCGCGCGTTCGAGCGTCGTTTCGCACTGGCCGATCATGTGCGCGTCACCGGCGCCAGCCATGAGAACGGCATGCTGCACATCGATCTGAAGCGTGAAGTGCCCGAAGCACTAAAGCCGCGCCGGATCGAGATTTCTTCGGAAAAGGCGATTGAAAAGGACGTCGTCGACGCCAAAGCCGTCAACTAAGGCGGCAAACGCAGAAGCTGCGGTAATCGCTTCCTCCCAAGGTTACCGCAACGCCCCGTGCTCCTCCAGGCGCGGGGCGAAATTCGTTTCGGCTGCTAGCGGTTGGCCGCGATGGACAACCCATCCGTGACGGCGGTGAACACCTCCGAAAATGTATGCTGCGCTTCGGGAAAAACGGTTCTGAGCGTTCCTGCGACAGTCGACATCAGGCTGGATCCGCCGACATAGACGATACGATCGACCTGTGCAGCGTTTACACCTGCAAGCTGCAGGGTTTCTGAAACACCTTCGGTCAGCTTCTTTGAATGTGTTTCGAGTATTTGGTCCAGTGCCTCTGGTGCGACGGGTACAGTCAGATTTCGCTCGATCTGGTCCAGTTCAATCATCGGGCGGGAGTCGTGGTTGTTGGCCGCGATCTTGCCGTGCTCGACAGCAAAGGCAAGCTCGTGGCCCAATTCGTCCCTGAGGACGGTGGAGAGGCGCGCCAGCTTTCCGGGTTCTTCGGCCAGCCGAACCATCTCATCCGCCATGCGCTGGTTCTGCGGCGTGTAGAGAAATGGAATCTTCTCCCAGGTGGCAAGATCCCCGAAGATCGCGGCAGGGGCAGGTGTTGTACCCGGGCCGATCACCTTGCGCAGAAGCGTTCCTTTGCCCAGCAGGGGCATGACCAGATCAACGCTGATCGACCGGTCGAAATCCGTGCCACCAATGCGAACACCGTGATTGGCGAGAATTTCAATGCCCTCGGGGCGTGAGCGAAACAGGGAGAAGTCGGATGTACCACCTCCGATATCTGCGATTAGTCCGATCTGGTCCGGGTGATCTAATGCGCCGCTGGAAATGGCTGCCGCAACGGGTTCGGGCATGAAGTCGATATGCTTGAAGCCTGCCGCAAGATAACACGCCCGCAAATCTGCTTCGGCCTGATCTTCGCGGGGATCGCCGGTGCCATGAAAAACAACCGGGCGTCCCGATAGCACTGCGTCGATTGGGCGGCCGGTCTGGGTTTCAGCGCGGGTTTTGATCTGCTTCAAAAAGCGCGAAATGATATCGACGAATGTCACGCGCTCATTCAGTATCTGACGCTTTTCATGCATCAGGCTGGTGCCCAAGACGCGTTTGAGCGCACGCATGAAACGTCCTTCGGCGCCATCAAGCAATGCCGCGTTTGCAGGCTCTCCAATCAGCGTATTCCGGGTTTCAAAATCAAAGAAGAATGTGGTGGGCAGAGTGAATTGCCCAGCTTCCATTTCAACAAGTTGCGGTTTTCCATCGACCAGATAACCCGCTGCCGAGTTGGAGGTTCCAAAATCAATGCCCAATACGGGGTCATGATGTGCCATGCCCGAATCCTCCCGATGAATTTTGCGAAAGGCGCCTGTTTATGGGCATGTAAAAAAGGCGTCAAGCGGGAACACTCGACGCCCTTCAGATGTGTTGTGGATCAGTTTCCGGCGGTCACCGACCCGATGGACCAGAACATAGTCTCGCCCGAAGCATCGTCGACGCCGTCATTGTCGGTCATAACGAATGCCTCGCCCGAAGGCAGGATGGCCAAACCTTCGATCTTGTCCAGCACATAGCCGCCCGTCGAGGTCAGGTCTGGCAGCAGGTCGCGGACCTCTTCCTTGGTGACCACTGGCAGTTCACCACCAAGCGGGGCTGGGGTCATTTCTGACAGCGGGATGCGGTAGATCTTTTTGGTCACCGCGCGGTGGTCGTGCTGATTGTCGCGTTCGATGACATAGACATAGTCACCGAAGGCCACGATTTCCGACAATCCAACCCAACCCTTCTCTGGGTCCGCCTTGGGATAGTGCACGGCACCCCACTCCTTGGTGTCCAGATTGTAGGCGACCAGTTTCACATGGTTCTTGGGGTCGTCCTTCCATTCGCGCTGAACGGCCATCCACAGGGTGTCGCCGACCTTGGTGATGCCCTCAAAGCCAAAGCGCTTTTCGACGGCCGTTAGTTCCGGCGGCAGGCCGATTTCACCCTTGCGGTCTTTGATCAGGCCATCGGCCGAGACATGGTAGATCGCGTGCGGGATGACGCGATCGGTGCGGCCTTCGGAAGCGACGTAGAAGCCCCCCTTGCCATCCAGCGTGATGCCCTCAAGGTCCAGCTTTTGCGCGGGATTGCCGTCCTGACGGTGAATGCGGATCACGTCCACGATGCGGGCCGGTTGCTGGCTGGGGTCGATCTTGAAGATCGACGGCTGGAAGCCGTAGAAGCTGTCATTGACCGCATAGATCATGCCGTCCTCATCCGCGACCAGACCTGACAGAGCACCCCATCCGATCAGCTCATCCGCGCGTTCCGAGGTCAAATGCGGATAGTTGGCGGGGGCGTCCTGATACTCAAAAATCGAGACATGCGCACGCGGGCCTCCATCTTCGATCAGGTCTTTTTCGTTTGCCGAGACCAGCAGATTGCGCTCGGGGATTGCAACATAACCTTCCGGCCCAACCCCTGAGGGCAGCAGCTGTTTCAGAACCGGGTTGGCCGGATCGGTGGCGTCATAAACACCCACGACCGAAGCGCGCTCGGCTCCCACGAAGATCATTGGTGTATCGCCGAAGGTCGCCGCGGTCACGCTTTCAGGCTCTACGCCTTTGGCGTCCGAGCGTTTGTCGGGGTAGTGGCCGATCTGGATTATCGCTTTCTCGAAATCGGTGCCGTTTTCGTAAACAACGGTGCCGTCCTTGTGGAAGATCGTCCAGCCGCGCGACCCGCCCTCGTAGTCGCCTTCGTTGGCGGTGGCGAAGTGGTTGTCGTCGATCCATTTCACCGCGTCCGGCTCACGCAAACGGCTCTTTTGGCTTTCGGTAAAGATCAGCGCACCGCGTTCGTCGGTGGCATCGATGCCTTCCAGATCGACCGCGCCCGCTGAGAAGTGGCTGACCACGTTGCCGTCCTTGTCGACAACCGCGATGTGGTTATTTTCCTGCAGGGTGATGACGGTTTCACCCAGGCTGTTGATGTCAACGAATTCCGGCTCGGGGTCGGTCGGGGCAACCTCCGCAAGTCCAGTCAGCGAGGCCATCTTCATGCCCGCGCAATCCAACGCGCCTTCTTTCAACGGCACCAGCGCCAGCGAGCCGGCTGGCAGCTGCGGGATGACGCCGTCGTTGAGGTCTTCGTCTCGCTCGTTCTCGATCGCAACAGCAACAAAGCTGCCGTCAGGGGCGATGGCGACGCTGTCAGGCTGACCGCCCAGATCGCAGGTACCGGTTTCGGTCTTGCCTGCGATATCGACCGAGATCAGCTTGCCCGACGGGGCTGTATAGCTTTCCGATGTGTTCACGCCGACAAACGCCGTCGCACCAACGATCCCAACCGAGGTCGGCTCACCGCCCACCTCCATCGCGCCCAGAGGGGTCGGGTTTGCAGGATCGGTGATGTCGACCATGCCAATTACACCCAACGGGCTGTCGGTATAAACCAGCGTCATACCGTCCGCGGATGCCGCGATGATCTCGGGCGAGGTCTCACGTTCGGTATCAGCTCCCTCAGCCATGTTTTTGACGACAGGGAAAGACGCAATTCGGTTGAAATTCATTTCTGCCGCAGCCTGACCAGCAGTCAGGGCAAGGGCAGATGTCAGGCAGACAAAGCGCAACGACATCGGATGGTATCCTCTCTCACTTGGATGAGAGGGGGATGAACGCGGGTCATTGCAGGGATGTGACGGTTTGTTTGCAGTTTTGTGACAAACCAAAAGGCCCCGGTGCTGTGCACCGGGGCCATTTCAGATCAGACCGACAGGCAGACGTATTTCATCTCAAGATAGTCTTCCATGCCGTGATGGCTGCCTTCGCGGCCTAGGCCGGACTGTTTGACGCCACCGAACGGGCCAAGCTCAGTTGAGATGATGCCAGTGTTCACGCCCACGATGCCGTATTCCAGCGCCTCGGCCACCTTGTAGACCCGGCTGAGGTCCTTGGCGTAGAAATAGGACGCGAGACCAAAAATGGTGTCATTGGCCATCGCGATCACGTCATCTTCGTCTTCGAACTTGAACAGTGGGGCAAGCGGGCCAAAGGTCTCGTCCTGCGCAACCATCATGTCCTGCGTCACACCGGTCACGATGGTGGGCTGGAAGAAAGTACCACCCAGATCATGTGGCAGACCGCCAGTCAGAATTGCGCCGCCCCTGTCGGTGACGTCCTTGATGTGTTCCTCGACCTTGGCGACCGCCTCTTCGTTGATCAGCGGGCCGGTGGTTGTGCCCTCGGCCAAACCGTCACCGATTTTCAACGCTTCAACAGCGGCTTTCAGCTTGGCAGCGAATTCATCGTAAACGCCTGCCTGTACATAGATGCGGTTGGCGCAGACGCAGGTCTGGCCGTTATTGCGGAATTTGCACAGCATCGCGCCTTCGACGGCTGCATCCAGATCGGCATCGTCGAACACGATGAACGGCGCGTTGCCGCCCAGCTCCATTGAGCATTTCATGACCTGGTCGGCGGCCTGTTTCAGCAGGATGCGGCCCACTTCGGTCGAGCCGGTAAATGTCAGCTTGCGTACACCGGGGTTTTCGCAGAATTCCTTGCCGATTTCGCTCGCGCTGGAGGATGGAAGGACGTTAAACACACCGGCCGGGATGCCGGCCTGCTCGGCCAAGACGCCCATCACTAGTGCCGACAATGGAGTCTCTTTAGCGGGACGGGCGACGAATGCACACCCGGCAGCCAGTGCCGGAGCCGCCTTGCGGGTGATCATCGCATTGGGAAAGTTCCACGGCGTGATCGAAGCTGCAACGCCGATTGGCTGTTTCAACACCATGATCCGCTTGTCGCGTTGGTGGCCGGGTATGGTCTCGCCATAAACCCGCTTGGCCTCTTCGCCGAAAAACTCGATGAACGAGGCACCATAGCCGATCTCTCCAACGGCTTCGGCCAGTGGTTTGCCTTGCTCGGCGGTCAGGATTTTACCTAGATCTTCGGCGTTCTCCATCATCAGGTCGTACCAGCGGCGCAGGATCACGGCGCGTTCCTTGCCAGTCAACTTGGCCCATTCTTTTTGCGCCGCTTCGGCCTGTGCGATTGCGCCGGCAACCTGCGCGCGGCTCAGGTCTGCGACTTCGGCCACGACATCCCCGCGTGCCGGGTTGGTTACGGCAAAAGTGCCGTTATCGCCATCCACCCACTGACCGCCAATATAGGCCTTGGTCACCAGCAGATCGGGGTTTTTTAGGATCGATTTCAGATCGGTTGTCGCGTCCAGCATGGGTCAGCCTCCGGCAGTATGGAATTGTTAGCACTCAAACAGATGCCCTTTGGATTGTCTATGGCCACCCGTGCGGTCAGATCAATCCAGTTTTCGTATGGTAAACGTGACGATGTTTTGCCTACCGCGCGCATTCACGCGATCTGAGGCCAAAGTGTCAACCCGCCTATCTTTTTTCTCCGGAGTTTGCCAAAGTCCTGTTCGTATTTGATGCCCAAGGGGATGTAAATCCACGTAACATTCCCTATCTTATTGGGTACATAAATAAAAAAAGGGATAGGACAGATGTCGAACCAACAGTTTGACGCGTTGATTCAGGAAACGCAGCAAAAAGTGCGCGAAAGCCAGTCGCAGATCGAGGGGCTGACATCCCGGATTGAGGCCGCGCGCTCCAAGATCGGCACCGCCGAGGCCGATATCGACATCGAAAATGCTACGCTGGAAGACGTGCATGCCCATACTGAGGTGATGAATGCCAATATCGCCGAGCTGATCATGGGTTTGGACGACGTCACCAGCGCCTTTTCCAAGGATTTTGACGAGATGCGTTCGAAATCGGGTTGGGAGACGTTTGTCGGCATTTTCTCGAAAGGCAAATCCGAGTCGATGCGGCAGGAACGTATGCGCACGGCCAATATCGACGACAAGCTTCAGGACCTGATCGCCAAATCCGATGTGATCGTGAAGCTGCTCGAAGGACAGTTGGCGGTTCTGGAGGAGCAACGCGTGAAGGTTGAGGAAAACCTGACCGTCACGCTGGACGACCGTGAGGCGACCGTGGCCGAACTTGAGGCTCTGCGGGCCGAGATTCAGGGTATGGATCCGACGATCATCGCTTTGGAGAACAAGATCAGCGTGGAACAGGACGCCGCCGCGCGTACTCAGCTGGAAACCGAACTGGCCGAGCTGAACAAGCAATACAACGCCAAGGTTCAGGAAGAGCAGGTCAAGCTGGCCAAATCCCAGACGCTGGAACGCTATATCGAAAAGGGCAAGACCTGGGTCGACTCATTGCAAAACCAGGCAGCGACGCAGATGGTTCTGATCAATAAGCTGCAGACAGACACGCAACAGCGCGTCGTGCTGTATGACGCCCTGACCAAATCGCTGAAAACCGCGCAGCAGCAGGACGTGGCCCACCGCATCAACGAGATCGGTGTGCAGACCGACCAAGAGGCGCAGACGGCAATGGCCGCTATCGGCACCGCGACCAACCAGAAAATGGCTGACATGCTTGAGGCACATGAAGACCACATGGTCTTTGCCCGCGACGTGTTGGAGAAAAAGGCCAAGGCGGATGAACGCTTTGCCCGCCGGTTCGCTTCGATTGTCGAGAAGCATGATAAGAATTTGTATGGCGGATGAAGCGCTTTAGCCGAAAAGACGTAAGGCTGCTAAGGATTGGCTTCCTTCTCGTAGTTTGGCCGATGCCGATTTATGGTCTAACTGCCCTTTTGCACAAATTTGGTGTTGAAGGCGGAGCTTACAAACTGCTCGGCTTCCTCACCCTTTATGTCGGGCCGGGCAGCATGATCTTCGGGCTTATCATTTTCGCGTTGTATCTGATCTCAGAAGTTTTTCTCCTGCCTTGGCGGCTCGACCAATGCTGTGGAACAGGTGATAGAAAATCCCCTAATGACTGACCCCACCCAAGACCATGTTGGCCTGACCGACACTTTCGCTTCGCGCCGCTATTTCCGCAAATTCGAGCTGATCTCGGTCCACCTCCTGCGCGTGGCCGCAACGATGGAGGCAGAGGGCGCGATTAGCAAACAAGAGGTGCGGATCGTGTCGCGCTACCTCTCGGGGCTGCTCTACACTTTCCGCGCTCTGTCCATGAAATATCTGCTGGTCGGGCGCGATACGGGGCGGTTCTTTGGCAGCCTTGCGATGGACAAGCGCGACAGCGGATTTCCGGTGGCGGCTGAGTTACTGACCATGGCCAATGACGCACAGCAGGCGCAAGTGCATCTGGCGAACATGCCTTCGGAAGACGACCTGAAAACCGACATGGTGCGCACCATCATTAGCGACCGGGAAATCCCCACCAAGCTGCAATTTGCGCTGTCCCAGCGGCTCTATTACGAGGAATTGCTAAAGGGTGAGTTGTTTTGGGCCCGCAATGATCCTGAATGCCATTGGATCGGCAATGAGGGAGACCGGCGCAAGTTTCTGATCCACTGGGCGGTCTATGACAGCCAGATCAACCTGCCGGTCATTTACCTGATGCAGCTTGAGGACAGCGGTAAAACCGCCCTGCCCAAGGACCAACGTCGCTGGCCCGAGGTGCAGGCGCATCTGATGGCACAAAGCTTGGGCGGGTTGAAACTGGTGACAATCGCCAAAGGCTTCGATCAGGATTTTGACGACCTGCACCCCAAGCACCTGCGCCGCATCCATGTGGGTCCGATGTATTCCTCGGCCTACACTGAGCAATCCGGCCCCCTGCGTCAGGTGTTGGAAGACGCGCAAGCGCCCGAGGGGCAGGACTGGGCACTGGCCTGGACCACCGAAGAGCTGGAAAGCGAAGAGGTGATCGAAGAGCGCGCCGGGTGGTTCTCGACCGTTGAGCGCGAGGTGTTTGCGTTGGACCCGTTCGGCGGGCAAGGGGCCGAAACCGGCGCCACCCGTACCCAGCGGTCGATCATCCTGCCCCAGCGCCCGTTTCAGGTGCTGGCCGAACGCAACCCGCCGGGTTTTGCCGACGTACGCAAGTTCGTCGTCAGCAAGACCGGACAGGTGTTGAGATATTGAAGACAGCAAAGGCGATTTTGAAATGAGTTTGACGTCAGATCAGATGGAATTGCGCGAAGACGACATTCGCAAGCATTACCCCGCAGCGACCGCCTTGCTGAATGGGTTCGAACATGCACCGCGGATTGCCAAGGCGGTTGAGGTCGCCGTTGAACGGTCTCCGGGGGTTTCGACCGGGCGACGGTTTCGTTCCACCACGCCGGGGTTGGTGACACGCCGTACCGCGCGGGCGGATGGGGTGCATCTGGTTGAGAGGATCGAGGCCTCGGACGATGGCGATGCATTGGTCTCGCCGCCGCAGGCCACGACGCAGCAGGCTATTCGGCGGGCTATAGCCATTGCTCTGGCCGTAGCCGAGGCATATGCGGAGCAAACCCCACTGGCCGATCTGAAACGTGCTAACCTTGCAGGTGATCTACCTGCTGCGCGCAAGACCGAGTTTTCGGAACTGCTAACGGCTGAGGCTCTGATCACCTCTCACACGTTCGGCAACGCACTGGCCTATCTGATGTCCTCGCATCTTGGTGAGACGACCGCCGATATCGGTGAGATCGAAGAAGTTCTGACCGACAATGGCCAACTCGCCCTGCACGGCGCGCTGTGGGAGTTGGACCAAACGCTGGCCAAACACGCGCCCGACGATGTGCATCTGATTGCGGCCACCAGCGCCTATGCCGAGCAATTGATGGAGAAAGCGGCCCTGCGCGCGCAATCGTCTGGCCATCTGGCCCCGTTCCAGAACGCAGCTTGGCATATCGAAGCGGATGACCTGACAATCCGGGGGTTCGAACCAGCGTCCAAAGCCAAATCCACCACGCTAACCATGACGTTCAAGAAACCGAACGAGGTGGTGGGCAACCATATCGCCAAGTATCAGGCCATGAAGCTGGCCAAGATGGTCATGGCCTATGACTTCGACCGCCGCCTGAATCCGTTCGCGGAACTCGGCGGGTTCATCTTCACCTTTATGGGCGACGGCAAACCGGGCACGGGCAAGACGACCCTGATCCAGATGATGGCCGGGCTGATCAACGACTATTGCCAGAATGCTGGTTATCCGTTCCGCTATCAGAACCTCAGCACCGACAACATCGACAGCTATCAGGGCAAATCCGGCCAGAACGCCAAGGCTTTTATCAACACGATCATCGACCCTTCGGTCATCGGCTTCGGGACCATCGACGATATCGACCAGCTGGCGGGCAAACGCGGTGACCGGCAGTCCTCGGCCGGGCAGCTCGAAATCACCGCCGTGCTGATGGAGAGCTTTGCGGGCGCCAACACCGTCGTGCGCGGCAACTGCACCTTTGGCATGTTCTCGAACTACCCCGAGAATGTGGACGACGCCCTGCGTCAGCGCGCAGGTGCGCGGTTCCTGGTGGACGGGCCGCAAACGCGCGAGGACTACATCGACATCCTGCACCTGCTGATGGGCCGCAACCACGACATTCCGCTGGGTGAACACGAAGCCTATGCCGCGCAGGAAATCAAAAAGGCCGTCGCCGCCAGTTTCGAAAGCCACGCCCGCCCGCATGAGGACGCTCTGCTGCAGGTCTATGACCGAGTGTCCGGCGAGATCGGCCAGATGGACACCATCGCCAAGCTGGGCACCTACCTCAAGGCGATCCAGCAGGCTGATGAGCGTTTCACCGGCCGCGCGATCAAGAACATCACCGACGCGGTCAAGGTTCGCGCGATGGATTTCGAACTGCCCGACGAATGGATGGAGAACCCCGACCTGTTCCTGTTCCGCGACTACGACACCAAGAAGGCGATGATCGAGGACCTGCGCCAGCCGATCACGGTCGAGATGGTGATCCAAGAGATCAACCGCTACGCCGACAGCGAGTTCCGCTATGCCGACAAGAGCGACGAGGTCGCCATCGAAAACGCCGTCCGCGAGATGGGCCGGATGGAAGAGGCCAAGCGGCGGTATTTGGAGGGGAAGGGGTAAATGGACGCTGTAGAGCGACCCAACTTCTGGCGTTTTGGCAATCCCATCATGTGGGCCTGCATTACTACGATGGGTTTCGTTGCATTGATCGTTTGGTTTGGGTTGGCTCCGACTTGCAATGGCGACCTGTTTCCGAAAGGCGATTGCCCTCCGAAATGGCGACACCTCTACGCTGCCCCACCAAATGAGGTGGGAGATACGCTTGCAGGTTTAGCGGGAGTACTTGCGTTCATTTGGTTGATTGCGACTGTATTGCTGCAATCCGTTGAGCTTGGCGAGCAAAGGCGCGTACTCGCGTTGCAAAAAGAAGAAATGGAGGAGCAGCGAAAAGCTACCCAAGATATGGCTGCGGCGATGGGTGTGCAGTCGCAGATTTTTGAAGACGAAAAGCTTTATAGAAATGAAGCTCGAAGTCATCAGCTTTTGTTAGCTAAAGTCGACGCGCTGCGTAGGATTTCACGTAGCATAGTAGATTGGAACAGTCTCGAAATTGAGTTTAGCGAAGATAATGACATCTATGATCTATGCAGAGAGTTAGATAGTGCGAAAGAACTGGCCGACGTATCTGAAGGTCTGCTCAATTTTTTCTCATTTCTGCCCGACAGGATTTCACTACTTTCAATCGATGATTGGATGGAAACAAAAACATATTTTTACGAGCAAGCTGAAAGCGTAACAAAAGTTGCTTCAGAAATTCTTTTGTTAGATCAAAGTCTCTCATTGGCAGATCGTCAGCTTGTCACAAATATGAACTTAGGGACTCTAATAAAATGCACTCAAAATGTGACACTCAAATATAGCCGTTTCAAGGAAGAACACGTGAGGCCAAAACTATGATCCGCCTCATCGAAAAAGGCCTGATGTTTGGCAACCTCGTCCACATCTCCAGCCCGGCTCTGGTCGAGCGTTATAACCGCGCGTTGCAACATCTGGCGGGCAAGACCACGGCGCTGACGGATTTCCATGTCGATATCTCGGGGTACTCGCCGGAGGTTGGGATTGAGCTGGAGGACGAGCTTTACCTCAATCCCAACGGGGTCAACCGGCAGTTCATCCTGCTGACGACCGAGCAGAAACGCGCGCCGCTGCTGAACGTCAAATTCTCGACCTCGCGTGATATCCTGCGCGAATTCATTGAGATGAACGAGGCGCAGTTGTTCGCCCTGACCGCCACCGATGCGGTGGCCGGAGAGTTGGTGAACTCGGTCTTCAAACTCACCACGCCGCGCGACCTTCTGAACCTGCGCAAGATTGAGATTGAGGCCGACACTGCAGGCGGAACCCTACGCAAGGCCGAGCAACTGGCAGGGATGGTCGAGCGGTTCAAGACCAAAGAGGATGCCTGGTTCGACGATGTGCTGATCGCGAAAATGATCGAGACAGCCAAGGAAACCGGCGACGTCACACGAAACCCTGTTCGCCTGCGTCACACCGCATTCGAGCAGCGCAACTTTTGGACGGCGCATTTCGGTGGCTTGTACCTGTTCCCGGATCTGGATCACCCGGCTGCGATTTGCATGGGTGAAAAGCCTGACGATATGCAGATCAAATATGTCTTTGGCCCGTCGCAGCGAAACCAGATAGCCAAATTTCTCAACTACAACGATCTGGTCGAACCCATCGTCAAAGCGCGCGGCGTGGATGCCGCCGCGATCCTGCAACAGAAGATGGATTTCCTGACGATCGATGCTGCAGCAAACGCGGACGTGGATCTGACCGGACTTGACCGCAGTGATATGCGCCGTCTGGCCCGCAATCACGCGGATCGCCTGCCAGAAGCCTATCACGGGTTGGCGCAAATGCTGCGCTGGGCAACGGATGGTGGGCCATGGCCGCGCATTACATCCGATCACCCGGCCTATTTTTATACCTTGCGCGCCGCCAATACCCCACACCGCGATTTGGTAAACATGCTGCTGGCCGAGTTGGCTCCGTTGGACCCCCGCCAGTTGTTCATCTGCCACAAGCCCTTGTTCTACAGTACTTACGCCACGTGGCCCGAAACCAAAAAAGCCTTTGTTGCTGACTTCCTTGCACGCGAGTATCAGGTGGACAAAGCCGGTGCGCGCGACGCACTATTTGGTCATGAGCCCGATATGAGCGGCCAAGACCGCGCAAGCGAGGCCGTCATTGCCCGTGTCGGGCCTTGGGGTGCGATAAGGAAGGGTTGAGATGTTCGGAGCAATGCGCCTGTTTCTGATCCTGCTGGTGGTTCAGACGATTGCCTATTTCGCCCTGTCATTCTATTCGCGCGGAGTTCGGCGGCGCAAGCTGGAAACATGGTGGGATGAAAAGGGCAAAACAGGCGACAAGGACGCTTTTGTTGAACGGGGGTTGCATGTGTATGACAACTCGTTCCGGCGCAAACTGATCCTGGGTGTCTATATCGTGCCTTGGGTGGCGATTGGCGCGCTGATCTATATCGTGAATTACATGTGAGGGTTACGGCATGGCCTATGTGAAATGGGCGTTCATCATCATTTTCTGGGGTACGATAGCGGTGATACTGCAGTATTCGCTGCCGCAGCACGATATCGTGCGGATCGTGAATACCTACGAAGAGCGCCAGGACCTCAACGACTGGACCCGGATATTTTGGTCCGAACCTGAGGATCAGTCGACCAGCCTGTCGAACCGGGATGTTCAATTCATCCAGGCGGTCCGTGCTAACGGGAAACCCATCGTTTATCGCAATGAAGACACCGGCTGGGGCTGGCCGCCCTATTTCAAGTTCGATACTGCGAACCTTTACACCGAAGCCAATGATGCGAAATCGACCAAGGACAATCCGGACTGGGTGGTTGTCACGCATTACGGCTGGCGCAATGAGTTCATGTCGATCTTTCCCAACGCTGTGTTCATCAAACATGTCGACGGCCCCGATGTGCGGATAATACCTTGGTTCAACATCATTTTCCTGACCATTTTTGCTGCAGTTGTCTGGGCGATTTGGGTGCGCTGGCGCCGGTTTCGACAAGCGAAAATCGATCCGATGCTGGAGAGTGTCGAGGATGGGTTCTATGCCGCTGGTGACGCGATTGAAGAGAAACGCGGCAGGTTCCGTCGTTGGCTGGATAGTTGGAAGTCGAGGTAAGGTGACCACAGAGGCCTTTTAAGATGACGCAAACAAGGCGCCGCGCGACAGAGCGGTGCCTTGTTTGCGTCATCTGACAATGAACTCGGCATGAAGTGCGCCTGCGGCCTTGATCGTTTTTAGTATGTCGATCATGTCCCGAGGTGAAACGCCCAGAGCGTTCAGGCCCGCGACAACTTCTGACAAGGTCGTCGCCTCCGGAATTTCCGCAAGGCCAGTCCCTTCATCTTCTTCTATGTCCGCGAATGTTCTGGGGACCACGACGGTTTCGCCTCTGGCAAAGGGGTTAGGCTGGACTGCGATTGGCGCTTCCTCGACTCTCAGAGTCAGGTTGCCCTGAGAGACAGCAACGCGGGAAATCCGGACTTCCTGCCCCATAACAATGGTGCCGGATCTCTGATCAACCACAACCCGCGCTTTGGATTCAGGTTGGACGAGAATATTCTCGATGCGCCCGATAGCATGTGCTGTCGATAGGGCCTGGGTGGCGGCGATGTTCAACTCAACTGTGCCCGAATCCCGCATTATGGCCACGGCGCGATTAAACTCGGTATTGATTGCGGTTTCGATGCGCCCGGCCGTTGTGAAATCAGGCTCCCGAAGGGCTAGCCGCAACTGGGTCAGTGCGGACAATTCAAAGTCGATTTCCCGTTCAACCCGTGCACCTGAGGGTATGACCCCGGATGTCGGGACACCGCGCACAACTGTGGCTGCTTCACCCTCGGCCACAGCTCCGCCTGCCAGAACCGTACCCTGGGCCACCGCATAAATCTGCCCGTCCGCCGCGTTGAGTGGGGTCATGATGAGCGTGCCACCCAGCAAACTTTTCGAGTCTCCGATGGCTGAAACCGTTACATCAATCTGGCCGCCGACCCGCGAAAAAGGCGGCAGGCTGGCTGTCACCAGAACGGCGGCGACATTCTTTGGGCGAAAATCCTCACCGTTCACATTAACGCCCAGACGCTCCAGAATGTTGGACATGATCTCTTCGGTAAATGGCGAATTGCGCAGGCCATCACCGGTTCCGTTCAGCCCGACGACAAGGCCGTAACCCACCAGATCGTTGCCGCGAACACCATCGAACTCCACAAGATCCTTGAGCCGGATCGCGCCAGCGCTGGCGATGCCCGGGATCATAACCAGAAGAAAAACAAGGATTCTCATCTCAGGAAGTTCACCAGTGACAGGTTCGCATTGCGAACAGTTACGGAATAAAGGCTCTCCAGTTGAAACTGCACGGTTTTCAGCTTGGATGCAGTTTCGTAGGGGTCCGCCGCGATCAAAGTGTTTCGCGCGTATTCCATGCTGGTTTTTGCGGCTGAATTGCGCGTTGCAGCCTGTTCTATTCGCGCCTCGGATGCTCCGACTTGCGCACGTAGCTTGATGGTCTCATCTTTGGTGTTGGCCAGTTCGACGCCCAGTTCTTTAAATAGCACCGTCCTCTGATCAGGCGTCAGGCCAAGGGCGCTATCCGTTGCCAATGCGGCAACCGCGACATCTCGCAGGGCAGATCGAAGCGCAGGGTCATTTGCGGTTATCGGGACCGAGATGTTTTCATTCTCGGCAATTTCCATTGGCGCGAGTGTCTTGTCCGATCCCTGATAGATTACGGCCTCGAACCCGGTTGGGTCATTAAACCAATCTCTGGCTGCGTTGCGGATATCTGTTGGGGTGGTCAGACCGGTCAATTCGGCCTTCAATGCCGTCAGCAAAGTTTCAGCGGATGCCAGAGGTGAAACATCGGTCGCCGTTCCCGAATACAGGCTACGTCCGCCTGCCCGCGTGTTTAGCGCGGAAATCATCGTGTCCAGCTCATTGCGTGCCTGAACCGAAGCTTGGTCGTGTGTGACAGCCTGATTTGCGGTCCCAAAGGAAAGCAGTGACGTAGACAAATTGCTGATCGAGCTGTTGAAGGTTTCGAGACTCAACTGCATCGTGTCCGTAAACAAACGCGCCTCGCTCGTGACAACTGAATAAGCGTCTAGCTGCGACAGCTTGTGATCCAAATCCAGTAGGTGAGAATAATCTCCGTCGAGCCGGCCAGAGACATCCTGCACCTTGCCGGTGGACATCTCATATGACAGCGTTTCAATCTGTGATTTGATTTCGGTGCTCCGCGTCCGCAGGGTCAGACCGCGTGCGAGGTCACCAATAGAGGTCAGGGTCATGATCAAAGCCTCAGCAAAGTGTCCATCAGTTCGTCAACAACCGAAATGATCCGGGCATTTGCGGCATAGACTTTTTCGATCTGCATCATCCGCTGCAGTTCTGCATCGCTGTCCACGCCCTGCTCGGCAACGAGCTTCTCCATCTCTAGCTGTGCACTGGCGGCAAATACCTTTCGCTCATCTGCGGTATGCGCATTTGCACCTGCTTTCGACAGCAGTGCCTCGGTGATTTCTGCCGCGCGCATGTCACCGGTCCCGAAAACTGATCCTGAGACCGGGCGAGCATTGGTGAGAGCCGCGCGAAAGGCTTTGATTTGGGCTGCGTCACCCGGTTCTCCGGGTGCTGCTGCACCCAATCCAGTGCGAAGTTTCCAGCTATCGCCGCCCGCGTCAGGATCCACAACAGTGTTCAAACCGATACGAGAGGCCAGGCCGGCTGGAGCAGTTGGATCGAACCGGTTGCCTTCATCCGTGAAAAGACCGGGATCTGTTGCGGTGGCCGTCGGATCCAGGCCCACGGTTTCATACCGCTCGATAAGGTCACGCGCGACGATGTCGAGGTTCGTCTGAGCTTCAACAGCAAGCTCATCCCGGATTTCAAACTGAGCCATCAAGGCGCCGCCGCGTATCTGCGCAGAACTCCCACTGGTTCTGACAGGTTGCCCATTGGCCTCAAGGCCGGACAGCAGACCGTTCCCGATGGTCATGTGGGGTTTTGTTTCACCGGTGGTCGAAAAGGAAAACTCTACCGCCTGCCCTTCGAGCAGGATCAACCCGCCATCGGCATAAAGTGAAACGCGGTCGTTTTCTCGTTCAACGACGTTGACCGGTACAAGATCGTTGACCTGACTGATCAGTTCCTGCCTTTGATCCAGCAGGGCACCTATGTCACCTCCTGAATTGCGTATCGATGGGATACGTGCATTCAGCGCCTCGATGTCTTTTAAGGTGGTGTTCAGTGTTTGAACCTGTTTGCCGATCGTTCTGTCTGCATCTGACCGCATCTGCCGCAACCCTTCGGAGGCAGAATTCAGCTTGGCAGCCAGATCTCGAGCGCTGCGCGCTGCCTGATCAAGCCGTTCAACCGATTCCGGAAGACTGGCGGCTGTGGTCAGGCTGCTTTCGAATTTGGCGAGGCGGGAGGCGAGAGACGCGGCATCATCAGCGGTTCCAACAAGTTTCTCAAAGCGATTGTAAAAATCCGAGGTCGCAGAATTGGCAGCCAGTTCTGCATCAGCGGTTCGGAGATTGGCCATCAAAACCGGATTCTGATGTCGGGTCACGCCAACGACCCTTACCCCATTTCCGGAAATCGGGCTGGTTGCCAGTTCCAGCGATCTGCGGGCGTATCCCGGTGTCAGTGCATTGGCGATGTTTCCGGAAACGACTGCCGCGCCCCGGCTGGCCGCAGTCAGACCACTTAACGCGTTGTTCAGGGCCGTTGACATGCTCATGGAACAATTCCTTTCGGTTGATCGCTAAGCTGATCAGCGTTTGATGTTGGTGGTTTCCTGCAGCATTTCATCGACTGTCTGTATGACTTTGGCGCTCGAAGAATAGGCGCGCTGTGTCTGGATCATCGATGTCAGTTCAGTTGCCACGTCGGTCGTCGATTCCTCGCGTGCAAATGAAACAAGGTCTCCGGTCGGGCCTTTGCCAGCGTCCCACAGGAAGAATTTGCCGCTGTCCCGCGATGGGGAATATGTCTGGCTGTCCAGGGCGTTCAGGCCGTTGGGATTGGGCACGTCCGCAAGCGGGATCTGGAACATGCGTCGGCTTTCGCCTGTGTCATAAAGCGCATAAACATAGCCGCTTTCGTCGACCTTCACGCTTGTCATCGTTCCCACGGCAGAGCCGTCACGGGTGATGGATACCGGGGCAAAAGTGTCCGACAGTTGGGTGATGCCGTTGGAATCACCGATCTGACCAATATTGATCTCCATCGGCCCGCCATCCACATTCACGACGAGACTGCCGGTGGCTGGATCATATGCACCACCGGACACCGTGGTAACGCTTGCCAGTGTTCCCCCCGCCGTGCGGCTGTCGGTGAAGGTCAACGTGTATTCTCCGATGATCGTCCCGCCCGATGCTGAATCGCGAAGGGTCATGGTCCATTCGTTGCTCGACCCGGTTGCAGGGACAGTTGGGCTCAGCTCAATGTTTACACTTTCTGACTTACCAAGATTGTCAAAATACTCGACTGACAAAGGTTGGTTGTCACCTGGTGCACCCGCATCAGTTGCTGTTGCGGGCAGGTTGAAGCGCAGATCCATCTTGGTCGTCGGAGAGCCTGAGAGTTTGTTGCGGCTGAACTGAACGGGCTCCAACGCTGCCGGAGTGTCACGCGGGACACTTGGGAACGATCCGTCTGGGGCCGCAGGCCAGCCAAGCAGCACTAGCCCGGATTCAGTCACCAGATACCCTTCGGAATTGGCGCGGAACGAGCCTGTGGTCGTCAGCAACATTTCTTTGGAACTTGAACCGATCTGAGAGCTGGACATAACCGGGAGCATCCCGCGCCCGCGTACGGCCAGATCCGTTGAATTGTTGGTGGTAATCAGCGAGCCACGTTGATCTATCAGACGCTGGCTGGTGGCCCGAACTCCCCCGGCCGAATAGGCGCCGCCCTGACCGGAATTGACCATCGAGTGGAAATCCGTCTCGACCCGCTTGTAGCCAAATGTCGATGAGTTGGCGATGTTATCGGAAATGGTGGCCAACCTGTTGGCGTTGGCTTTCAGAGCCGCCACACCAGCATTCAGCGAAGAGGAAATTGTCATCGGCACGCCCTTCTGTTGCGTCAATCGTCGCAGCAACTGGTAACGTGCCAGCCCTTAACACCGCGCTAACATGTAAAATGCGCCCTATCCTGATCGACTAAATGTTCCGCAGGAAGATGATTTCGATCCTGTTGTTTCGGGTTGCCATGGGATTCTCAGCCACGAGTTTTCGATCCGCATGGCCCGTGACGCGGTTTAATCGTTCTGTATCAACGCCTTTATCCTGCAGCAGCTGACGCACGACCTGTGCCCGTGATGTGGACAGATCCCATACCGGATTACGCGCCAAAACGATCGGGGATGAACGAACATGCCCATCCACGGCGACCGCGTTGGTCACAAGATCCGAGGATCGGGCAACCAATAGAGCCAGCGCCCGCATCATGTCGGTAGGATCATCCGTTCCCGATTCGAACAGCGGTTGATCGTCGGTATCGAACAGCTCCACGACCAGCCCTTCATCAGTGACGCGCGTAACTATGTGCTTGAGAACCTTATCTGACACCAAGCTTTCGCCCGTACGACCCAGCAATTGCGCCTCAAGCGAAGAGAAATCTTCGAATGCGCCTTTGCCGCCCCCTTTGGCATCAACGCCAGTAGACCCGCGTGCCTGTTTGGCCTCGGTCGGATTGCGATTGCTCGCGCCCGAGCCATCCATGACCATAGTCTTCTCAGAGAACATGTTGTTGCCGCCAAAGGCCCCGTCACCTCCGCCTGAAACCGGATTGACCGGGATCGTCGGCGAGAAATAGTCCGCCAGCCCCTTGCGTTGTTTTTCAGTCGTTGCGTTCAACAGCCACATCAACATGAAGAACGCCATCATGGCCGTGACAAAGTCGGCATATGCGACTTTCCACGCGCCACCATGGTGACCATCGCCACCGGACACACGTTTCTTCTTGATGATGATTGGCGCCGCATTGGATTGCGCACCCATCTCCACCACCTTTTTTATCACCCGCTTCCGAGGTAGCAGCGCAGGTCTTAAGGTGGACTTAACACTTAAAACTGTCTGGATTTGAGCCGATCCCTATCTGGGAAGACCTGCTGTGGCGCGCCGCAGGATCAGAGCCAGCCGATTAAAGCTGTTATTTATACCATCCGGATCGGTCTTTGCGAAAAAACCATCCAGTTCTTCATGGACCCGAACAGCCTGGTCCAACAGCGGGTCGGCGCCTTCGGCATAGAGACCTGCCTTGATCATAACCTCGGACTGTTCGTAGCTGCCGACAAGTTTTCGCGTTTCCGAGATGAGTTGGTTCTCCTCATCAGTGGCTGCCCTTGGCAGACTGCGCGAGACTGACCGACTGAGATCGATTGCGGGGAATCGGCCACGCTCCGCTATTTCGCGGCTGAGGACGACATGCCCATCCAGCACGCCGCGCAGAATATCGGCGACTGGTTCATCCATGTCCGACCCGGCGACCAGAACACTGAAGACAGCTGTGATATCACCCTGGTCCGACGTTCCGGGTCCGGCGCGCTCACACAGGTTGGCGATCAGAGGGGTTACGGATGGGGGGTATCCGCGCAGAGAAGGGGATTCGCCCATTGCGACTGCGATTTCACGGTGGGCTTCAGCGAATCGGGTAACCGAGTCTGCCAGGAACAGAACATTCAGCCCCTGATCGCGCAGAAACTCTGCGACAGACATCGCTGACCAGGCACAACGTCTGCGCGCCAAAGCCGACTGATCGGATGTGGCCGCGACGACAACTGACCGCTTCATCGCGTCAGGCCCCAGAGCAGAACCTACAAATTCGTTGATTTCGCGCCCACGCTCGCCCACCAGCGCGATAACCACCGCATCTGCCTGCATCGAGCGGGCCAGCGCTGCCAGTAACGAAGATTTTCCAACGCCCGATCCCGCAAACAATCCGACTCGCTGACCCTGAACAATTGGAAGAACCGTGTTGAGTATTGCCAGTCCGGTCGCCATCCGTTCTCCAAGTGGTTTACGCGCGACAGCAGGTGGTGGTGATTGCATGATGTCGCGACTGTGCACCCCGGCCAGCAGCGGTTTTCCGTCCAGTGGCTTACCAAACGGGTCGATCACCCGGCCCAGCCAGTGCAGTCCCGGGGCGAAGGCTGGTGATTGCTCCAGACAAACCCGGTCACCGAGGCTGACCCCATCGGGTGCGGCGCCCGGCAGCATATGAATTTGGTCGGAAGCGACGTGGAGAACTTCGCCAGAAAGATCTGGTCCCTCACGCCGCTGCAATGTCAGGCGATCTCCTGTTCGGGCCTGCTTGTTCAGGCCAGCGACCTCGATCACTCCGTTCGCAACGCCTGAAACGAGCCCGACATGTCGGACAGCTGTCATTCTGTCGAACTCATGTTTCAGAAGTATCGGGTCGAGATCGGTCATCGTGGATTCTCCAACGTTTGTTGAAAACGGTTTCTAAAGGAATCGGAGTTAAGCCTTGGTTGAAATCGATCGAGGGAGAAGCCCCGATGTTCTATGACCTGAACGTCTTTAAAACAGCGTACGCTATGGCAACCCATGCAGGGCAACGGCAGGCTGTCATCTCACGCAACATGGCTAATGCGGATACGCCGGGCTACCAGCCACGCGATATCGAGGCCTTTCAGACAGCTTTTGAAAACTCCGGTCGCGAAACCGCAATGGCCGCAACCCGGCCCAGCCATCTGCACGGTGGTGGCCTGGTCGGACAAACATGGGCCGAACACACGGCGAAGGCATCGTCTGATCCCAACGGCAACGGCGTTTCGTTGGAGGCAGAGATGCTGAAGGCGGTCGAGGTCAAACGGCAACATGATCGCGCCCTGGCCATATACCGTTCATCCATCGGCGTTCTGCGCACCAGTCTTGGCCGGGCCTGAGGGGTAGATCATGAGTGATTTTTCGCATTCCCTCAGTGCTTCGGCCAGTGCCTTGCGTGCACAAGCCGCAAGGTTGCGGCACGTGTCCGAAAACATCTCTAACGCCGATACGCCCGGGTACCGCCGCAAGACGGTCCCCTTCGAAGCGATTGATCAGGATGGCAAGCAGTTGGTGCAGGCTGGGCGCGTCAAACTCGATCGCCGGGACCTGAGCCGCATCTATGACCCCAGCCATCCGATGGCAGATGATACCGGCCATTATCGTGGTTCGAATGTCGATCTGATGATCGAGATCGCGGACGCACGCGAGGCGCAGCGCAGCTACGAAGCCAATCTCAAGATGTTCGACCAGACCCGTCAGATGTCGGCGAGTCTGATGGATCTGTTACGTAAATAAAGGAAAGCCAGAATGGATATCCGATCACTGAATGCCGCGCAAAGCTATGCATTTGCGCGCCCCGCTACACAGGCCGACCCCGATCACGGCGACATCGCGCAGGGACTGCGATCCACGTTTCAGGATTTTGCAGCAACATTGAAGCACGGCGAACAAGTCGCACAGTCTTCTATGGTGGGTCAGGCAGATCCGCATGCGCTGGTGCAGGCCTTGGCGCAGACGGAACTGGCAGTCGAAACAGCCGTCATAGTCCGCAACAAAGTGGTCGAGGCCTATCAGGAAATCCTGAGGATGCCGGTCTGATCAATGCTGAGCGAGGGTCTGTTCTATGACATCGTGCGCCAGGCGTTGTGGGTTGCGGTTATAACGTCGGTCCCGATCCTGGCGGTCGCACTGGTCTCGGGATTGGTCGTGGGTCTGTTTCAGGCTCTGACCTCAGTTCAGGAAATGACACTGACCTTCGTGCCAAAGCTGATCGCCATCGTGATCGTGTTCTGGATTTCGATGGGCTTCATGACCCAGACCCTCGTCACTTTCTTCACATCGACAATCATCCCACTCATCGCAGGAGGGCGCTGATGGACACCGCCTATGTCACCTTGTCCCGACAATCGGGTCTCATGAATGAAATGCGGCTGGTGGCGAACAACATCGCCAACGCAAATACGACCGGTTACCGGCAGCAGGGGCTGGTTTTCTCGGAATTTATCCGGGACATGCCCGATAACCCCTCACTGTCCATGAGCCGAGCAGAGGCGCGCAATACTTCGTTTCAGCAGGGCGTTTTGACCGAGACCGGCGGACAATTCGATTTCGCGATCGAAGGAGATGGTTTCTTCATGATCGAAACACCCTCTGGGAACCGCCTGTCGCGGGCCGGCAGCTTTTCCCCGAACGCCGAGGGCGATCTGGTGACAATGGACGGTCACCGTGTGCTGGACAGCAATGGAGCCCCGGTTTTCATTCCACCTGATGCGGCATCAATCGATGTCGGCAGCGATGGGACGTTGAGTGTGGACGGCCAGTTGTTGGGCCAAATCGGTGTGTACCAAGTGGCCAATCTCAACGAACTGGTGCGTGAAGGCAGCACCCTGTTTCGGCCGCAGGGTGATGTGGAGCCTGTCGAGCAGCCGGTCGTTCTTCACCGGTTCCTCGAAGGATCGAACGTCAACGCCATCGAGCAAGTGACCCGCCTCGTCGAAATACAGCGCGCCTACGAACTGGGGCAGAGCTTTCTGAAATCCGAAGACGACCGGGTTCGGGGAGCATTCAAGGCCCTGATGCGCTGATCAGAAAACACAGGAGTACACCATATGCGTGCCTTGAAAATTGCCGCGACCGGCATGACCGCGCAGCAGATGCAGGTCGAAACCATCTCGAACAACCTCGCGAATATGAGCACCACAGGCTACAACGCCCGGCGCGCTGAATTTGCAGATCTGCACTATCAGCAGATGTCCCGAGCCGGAACTGTCAACGCCAACGACGGGACGGTTTTGCCGACGGGCATTCAATTGGGGCTTGGCGTCCGGCCTGCTGCGGTAACGGTACAGCTGGCTCAGGGTGCGCTGACCGCGACCGGGAGCGATCTGGACATTGCGATCGAAGGCCGTGGATATCTGGAGGTCAGTATGCCCAATGGGCAGCCCGGATATACCCGCGATGGCAGTCTGAAACGATCAGCTGAGGGGTTGATCGTGACGTCCGATGGATATGCTGTTGCACCGGAAATCACGATTCCGGATGACGCCCGATCCATCTCGATCAATGCCTCGGGTGAGGTCTACGCATATTTCGCCGACGCCGCTGAAGGACAGCTGTTGGGCGAGCTGACACTGGCCAGTTTCTCGAACGCCAAGGGTCTGGAGGCGGTCGGCAGCAATCTGTTCAAAGAGACCGAGGCATCCGGTGCGCCGGTGGTCGGTACTCCGGGTGAGGACGGGTTGGGTACGTTGCGACAGGGTTACCTGGAAGGCAGTTCCGTTGATGCTGTGCGCGAATTGACAGAGCTGATCGAAGCGCAGCGCGGTTACGAAATGAACTCAAAGATCATTTCAGCCGTCGACCAGATGATGGGTGCCACAACGCAGGTAAGATGATGCGAATCCTGTTCCTGATAGCTCTGCTTCTTGTACCGATGATGGCTCACGCTGACATAGTCGTCTCGGTCCGTACCATTCGCGCCAAGGAAGTGATTTTGGCGTCTGATCTGGAAATCAAATCAATAGATGTAGAGGGGGCGGTGGCGGATCCGGGCATCTTGGTAGGGAAGGAGGCCCGGATTGCTTTGTATCCCGGTCGGCCCATTCGGGCAGCGGATGTCGGTCCGCCAGCAATCGTGGATCGCAACGATCTGGTCACTCTTGTTTTTGGCCGGGCGGCGCTATCGATCACGGCCGAAGGTCGCGCCCTTGGTCGCGGCGCAGTGGGCGATCGTATCCGGGTCATGAATCTTTCATCCCGAACTACAATCACAGGTCGCATTCGGCCTGACGGGCAAATTGAGGTTAACTGAAAATGAGATTTACCAAACTTACGATATGCGCCGTGCTAGCTGTCTCTGCTTGTGGTCGTCTGGATCACCTTGGCAAACCCCCCAGCCTGACGCCGAACACGGATTCACCCGAACATGTTGCAATGCTCTGGCCCGGGCTGCCATTGCACACGCAACCTCAGCGTACAGTCGACCGGTCATCGCTTTGGAGTGGGGGGCAACACTCGCTCCTTGGTGATCAGAGGGCAATCAAAAAAGGGGACATCATGACGGTCGTGATCGAGTTGGATGAAAAGGCTGAGATCACGAATGATACAAACCGGTCGCGCACCGGGTCAGAAAGCCTCGCTGTACCTGAGCTGTTTGGTTTGCCGCAACGTGCGGCTGATCAGTTACCAAACGGGGCATCACTGGACGAGGCGGTTTCGATTGATTCTGCTTCGGTCAGCAAGGGCAAGGGATCAGTCAAACGCAAAGAAAAGCTGACGCTCCGAGTGGCAGCCACTGTGATTGATGTACTGCCCAATGGGGTCCTGTCGATCGCCGGATCGCAGGAGTTGCGAGTGAATTTCGAGCTTAGGGAGTTGTTGGTCTCGGGTTACGTCCGGCCCGAGGACATCTCGCGTCAAAATGAAATCACCTATGACAAGATCGCGTCTGCCCGGGTGTCCTATGGCGGTCGTGGACAGATCACAGATGTCCAGCAACCGCGCTATGGGCAGCAGATACTTGATACCGTGTTGCCGTTCTAAGGTGCTGATGTGATCAAGAAACTAGTTCCCGTAGCTTTCCTTCTGGTTGGTTTGGCCGTTGGTGTTGGGGTCGGAGTGTTTTTAACGCCTGCTCAGAAAGCCGATGCTGAAAAAGGGTCACAAGATTCAGAGTACAAAGAGGCCAAGGGCGAAGATAAGTCCAACGCCAAAAAGCTGGATTCCGACCCCAAAAAATCGATGGAAAAGTCAAAGACTGAGGATTTTGAGTATCTAAAGCTTACCAAGCAGTTTGTTGTCCCGGTGGTGAACAGCGAAGAGATATCGGCTCTTGTGACAATGTCGGTCAGCCTGGAAACTCGTCCGGGTATTTCCGAAGCGTTTTATGCCGTGGAACCAAAATTGCGGGACAGCTTTCTGCAGGTGCTGTTTGATCATGCAAATACGGGCGGGTTTGACGGCAATTTCACCCATTCGGACAATCTGTCTGTTCTGCGAAAATCCTTGCTGGAAGTCGCGCAAAAGGACTTGGGCGATGACGTGTCACGTGTTCTGATCATGAGTGTTAGTCGGCAGGACACATGAAACTATAGTTGGCGGATTATCATAATGCGCCGACTGCAGATTTCAGAGGTCCAGTTGCTCCAATAGAGCCCTCTGTTGCAGGCTCTGGTGTTTCTTTCGAAGCCGCTGGGAAAGGCTGGCAACCGCCTGCTTCTTACCAAACGCCAGTTTTAGTTCCTCCATTGCTGTAATTTTTTGGGAACGGATTCGGGCCAACTCCATATTGAGCTGCCGCCGTGTGGCGGACTCCCAACTACCCCAAAGAACATCAGTTCCTGTGACCCGGTAACCATCAGTGTCAGAGCTGCCTGCGCGCACCTCTGCTACCTGAGCGTCTAGATTCGAGAGCTGTTTCTGTATGTGAGCTTCGGCTTCGAAAAGCGGTCGAAGCTTCTGATATTCTCTCTGAAACGCAGCATCCGTCACGGCTGCAAGGTTCGTGATGTGCACCTGTGTCATCTGATTTGACCTTTGGCCCGTTTACGCATCGCTTCGGCAAACCGAATGGCGGCAGCGACTGGGCGATAGTGCTCCTCCGCGATCTCTTGCCCGATCTCGACGGTCGCGTGTATCGCCCGCGCGGTAGGGGGATCGGAATGGATCGGAACACCCGCTTCTCCGGCCACAGCACGTATCGATGCCGCGACTTCGTCTACGCCCTTGGCTACACAAACAGGCGCAGACCCAGTTGCTCGTGACCATTTCAGCGCGACCGCGTAGTGAATTGGATTGACGATAATCACATCGGCCTTTGGCACATCGGCCATCATCTGGTTCGTCGCGATGTCCTGGGCTCGTTGGCGTCGTTGTTGCTTCATATGCGGATCACCTTCGGCATCCTTGGATTCATCCTGAAGCTCTTTTCGGGACATACGGTTCTTCCGCATGTGTTCCGAGTATTGCCATAGATAATCTACCACACCGATAATCAGAGCGACTGCAATCACAATGAATAAGAACCGGAACAGCAGGTTCATCATCAGCAGGATCGAGGATTTTGCCGGTGCGGCAGAGGCAGACAATATGTCCGTAAGGTTGGATCGAAGAAAAAGCGTCAGGCAGGTGCCGTAGATAAGCAGTTTGACGAAACTCTTGGTGAATTCGAAAAGACCGCCGCGTCCAAATTTGTTTTTGGCATTCGAGGTGATTGATATGCGGGACAGACGTGGTTTGAGTTTGCTCGGCGCGAAGATCAGGGCGCGCTGTGCGATCAGGCTTAGTAAAACTGCGGTGGCCGGTAGGGCGAACAACACCGAAACCGGAAGCAGAGCCGCCGACAACAGTCCAGCGACGGGCCCTGCTGCAGGACCCGTCGTGATGAGCGATGATATTTGATGCGATTGATCAATTAAGACCACAAACACCGTGCCCAATTCCTGGGCTGCATATGATCCGGCGGTCAGCAGGGCAATCAGCAATCCAGCATAGCTGGCAACAACAGACAGGTCATTGGATTTGGCAACCTCACCCTTTTCGCGGGCTTTCTGCAGCTTTTGCGGGGTGGGTTCGAATGACTTGTCGCTGTCGTCGTCTGCATCGCTCATGGAACACCTATTGGGTTGCCCAAAAAGTCGAACAAGGCATGGGACCAGACTGAAAGGATCAGCGGTGTTCCGGCAAACAGCAAAAACAGTCCCGCGAACGTAATTGCTGGAGCACCGACAAAGGCGACCATGAGTTGTGGCATGGCCCGGTTAATCACGCCGAGCGCAAGATTGTAGATCAGCGAAGCGATGACAAATGGTGTTGCCAGAGCAAAGGCCAGTCCGAAGCTGCGCGAAACTTGCATCACTCCCCAACCAGACAGATCGGGTGCAGGTAGCACTGTGCCCATGGGGAACAGCGTATAGCTATGGATCAGGAACTGAGCTGCGCGAATATGTATACCCAGCAAAGCTGCCAGCGCCAGTCCCGCGATCGTCAACAGATATCCCATGGCTGGTACGGGTTCGACTGCCGCCCCACCAAGGATCTGGGACAGAGATGTTGCCTGAGCTGCAATGGAGCCGGCGGTTTGCAGGGCCAGAACGAACAGCCGCAAACCCATGCCTAATGCCAGACCGGTCAATATCTCGCTCCCGATCAAAGTGATCATGGACCAAAATGCAGGCGCGATCTCTGGGGTCTGCAGAGCAGGCGCAACGATAATGGTAAAAGCCGCAGCGATGCCGAGTTTGACGCGCACAGGGATGCTTCGTTCGCCAAATGTCGGCAGGAGCGAAACCAGAGCCGAGACGCGCAGAAAAACGGCAAACATCTGCCATAAACCTTCGCCCAAATGCGCAAGTAACTCAGGTGGTATGGCGATCATGCAGGAACGGTTCCAACCAGGGCGGGTCGCGCTTCGAGGCCGATCTCTTCAAATGAGAGGACCGGGTTTGAAACACCCCGAGCGTGCATGATAGTGCGTAGCAATCTTCGGCGTCGGGTCGACGTCACCAGCGCAGGAAACAGCCCGTTGTCAGCCGATTGAGCGACGCTGCTAACAACGCCATCTGCGAGTTTGTTAAACAGGTTCGGCGGCAGGGCTACGTCCAGCCCGGCATTTGGCGCATCGATCTGATAACTGGCAAATGTATCCTCCCATTCCGGGGCCAGCTGGATCAGGGGGATCGATCCATCTTCGCGCTTCATGTCAGACACCAACTGAAAGCCCAGTCGTTGCCTCACCAATTCACAGATTGCTTCGGGTTGCGTTGCAGTCAGGCGGGCTTCGGCGATGCTTTCCAGAATCAGCGCCATGTTTCGTATGGACACCCTCTCCTCAAGCAGCAGTCGCAGAACCGCGTGCAGGGTATCGATTGGAACCTTGTCCGGGATAAGTTCATCCAGAAGTTTGCGATTGGCCTCGGCGCGGATCGGGTCACTGAGACGTGTCATTTCCGACAAAAGCTTGCGCAACGATTTCAGGGTTAGCAGACGCGGGAAATTCTGTTTGATGATCTCAAGCAGGTGGGTGGCCAATATCTCGGGCGGGGTGACAATGGTTGCACCGCTCATTGCTGCCGCCTCTTGGTCTTTGGGCAGAATCCAGCGGGCGGGGGCGCCGTAGACCGGTTCAGTTACATCATTTCCTTCCGGCAACAGATCCAGATCATCCTGAACCAGCGCCAACACAAGATCAGGATTCAGAACTCCTCGTGCCTGTTCAACTCCCTGCACCCGGACCACATAAGTGCCCATTGGCAGATCCGCGCGATCCGTCAGGCGTATCTCGGGCAGGATCAGGCCAAAACTTGAGGCAACATAGGTGCGCATGTTGGCGATACGTGCGTCCAGACCGGTGCCGGGATTCAGAACCATGCTGACCAGATCAGGTGCGAATTCCAGATGCACATCATCCAGATCCAGAATGTCACCTATCGCCTGAGAGACGGGCGCGTCCGCTTCCGGCGACGGGGTCTCGGCCATAGCCTGAGCGGTTCTCTGTTTCTGATAGACGTTATAGGCAGCGTATCCCAATACGCTTGCGCCAAGGATGAACGGCAGAAACGGCAAACCGGGTACCAGCGCAAACAGCACCATCAGGACCGCAACAGTCCCCAGCGCAGCGGGATGTTTGCCCAGTTGCGAAAAGATGGCATTGTCTGTTGCCCCCTGGGTGCCACCTCGCGCCAGCAGCAATGCGGATGCGATTGATATAATCACCGCCGGAATTTGAGAAACCAGACCGTCACCCACTGTTAGAATAGCGTAGGTTTCAAAGGCTGAAGTGACCGGCATTCCGTGCGCGATCACGCCCATCACCAGCCCCATCACCAGATTGAGCAGCGTGATCAACAGTCCTGCGATTGCATCACCTTTGACAAATTTCGATGCGCCATCCAATGAGCCGAAGAACGTGGTTTCCTGCTGCTCGCGTTCCCGACGTTCCTTGGCCTGTTGATGGTCAATGGCCCCCGCAGACATATCGCTGTCGATGGCCAGCTGTTTGCCGGGCATACCATCCAGCGCAAAACGGGCACCAACCTCGGCCATACGGGCCGCGCCCTTGGTTATGACCATGAAATTCACGATCAGCAGCACGCCGAATACAACCAGCCCCAGAAAGATGCTGCCGCTCATGACAAACTGAGCAAAACCTTCGATGACGTCGCCAGCTGCATTTGGTCCGGTATGTCCCTGACCTATGATCAGTTTGGTAGAAGAAACATTCAACGACAGACGCAGCATCAGGGACGCCAACAGGATCGTCGGAAAGGAGGAAAAATCCAGTGGCCGTTCAATGAACAAGGTCAGCGTAAAGATCAGGATTGCCAGCGCGAATGAGGCCGCAAGGCCAACGTCCAGAACCCAGGCGGGCATCGGCAGAATCATCATGACGATGATCGTCATCAATGCCAGTGCCAATAAAACAGTGGGCGAGAACAGGGAACGGGCGTCGATGCGAGGCACGTAAAGCTCCTAGTTGAAAGCGATAAAGGCGGAGGTCGATCCGGCGGTCGGTACCAAAGACCCAAGCGGGCGCTGCTGTGATTGAGACTGCACTGGGTGAAGAGGGATCAGGGGTGCAGCAGCAGCCGTGAACGGATCGCGACTGCTGCCCCTAACGTACGTTGGCAACGTGCCATCCAATTGCGCCAGAATAGTCTGAAAACGGGCCGAATATGCATCGGCAAGTTCTGGTGTTCGGGAGTGATAGGCTCCTGCAGCGGCGGGCCAAGATCCAAGCTCGATATAAAGCTCCTTGAGGAACCGCGCTGCATAAGTTGCATTCTTATCCGGATCGAACATCGCATCAATCGAACGGAATGCTTTGCCATGCCAGCGGTAGTTGATCTGGAAGCAACCAACATCGAAACTGCGCGCACCGGATTTGAAGACCTCAAAGAGATAGGACTTGGCTTCGATCTCGGAGTTGAACCAGAAGCCCCTGCCGTTCAGATTGATTGTCCAGGGCCAGGGTTGCAGATGATCATCCCGCATACGCCCGGTTTCGACCCGGGTGATCGCCTGCAGGATTTCGAGTGGTACACCTTCTGAGCGTGCAGCGCGCTGGGCGGCCTGATCACAGATCCCGCCAGTTCGGGCATCTGGCATGGCAAAGGCCACATGTGCCACCAACGCTTGCGAGAAAATCAGGAGAAGTGGGAATTTGATATCTGGCATTCTGCCGGTCCGGGATTCTGATCGATCCCGAACAAACTAGCAAACTATCGGTTTACAGACGGTTATCGCGTCTCAGCTTCGATCGATGCGACGACCGAATACGACGCTGGTATTCGTGCGCAGGACGCCTGGGATTTTGGCCAGGTCGTCGACCAGAATGTCCAGATCTTCGATCCGAGGCGCTTCTGCCGACAGCAGCAGGTCAAACTCGCCATTGATCGAGAGGCACAGCTTGACTTCCGGGTAGGCCTCAAGCCGTTTGATGATGCGGGTGGTTTCTTTCTGCTGGACTTCCAGCAAAACGATGACCTGAACCTTTGGTGTATCCTCGGCCTGACGCAGCTTTACCGAATAGCCAGCGATCACGCCGCGCTCTTCCATACGGCTGATGCGCTCATGAACGGTTGTTCGGGCAACCCCAAGCGTCGCGGCGATGCGGGTGGTCGAGTCGCGCGCGTTATGTTGCAGGGCGGCAATGATGCGACGGTCTAGCTGATCCATGAAAGCTCCGAGTCGGGCAGGGCGTAACCCGGTTTATGGCAGTTTGGCGCCCATGCTCAAGATTTGCGCGGATAGCTGGGGTGCAGATCATCGATAATGATAGGGTGTTCGTGGGTGGCTGAACCGGCCACATGTGGGTGATCCTTTGGAAGATCGGGGTGGTCATGCTGGACCGGACCATGATCAGTGCGCGGCCACGCGATCAGCGCGCCAAGAACCCCAAAGACTGCGGCGGTCGCCATCCAGGCCAAAGCAACAGTTGCGCCATAACTGGTCATGAGCCACCCAGCCATCGGATAGAGCACCAGCCAGCAGGCGTGAGACAGGGTGAACTGCGCGGCAAACACCGCCGGACGATCTTCTGCATGGGCCGAGCGGGTAAGCAAACGCCCAGATGGTGTCAGGGTTGTAGAGTATCCGAAGCCCACAAAGGCCCAGATCAACGTTAGCAGCATCAAAGAAACAGGAATTGCAGCCGCAAGCAGGGCCGCAATTGCCATCGCCGCAGTTCCCAGAGCTGCACCGGTCAGCATAACCTTGCGATCTTCGATTTTTTGCAGCAGTGGGGGCAGTGCAAAGGCCGCCAACATGGAACCTCCACCAAATCCGGCAAGTGCGACGGCGACGGCGCTTTCGGAGAGGCCTAGATCAGTGCGCACGATCACGACTGTGTTGACGATGACCATCGAACTCAGCGCTGCAGCACTCCAGCTGAGGGCCAGCAAACCGCGCAGCCGCGGCGTTTTCAGATAAATGCGAATGCCGCGCGTCGTGCGGTCGTATATCCCACGACGCTCTTTTGGTTTTGGCGAGGGGAGTGTGACCGATACAACCAGCAGCGCCGAGGCGACAAAACCAATGCTGGTGCCCCAGAACAGGCTGTCAAAGCTGACCAGCAAAAGCAGCGCAGCGGCCAGCATTGGGCTGAGCAGGCTTTCCATATCAACGGCCAGGCGGGACAGGGACAGCGCTTTGGTATAATCCTGCTCATCCGGCAGAACATCGGGAATCGTCGCCTGAAAGGCGGGGGTAAATCCTGCAGAAGCCGATTGCAGTACGAAAATCAGAACATAGACCTGCCAGACCTCAGTGACGAACGGCAGGCAGACAGCAACCGCTGCACGCACAAGATCCAGCGCGACCAACATCTTACGTCGATCCAGTTGTTCTGCGAAAGCCGCCGCTAATGGGGCGATTGTGACATAAGCCACCATTTTGATGGTCAAAGCTGTCCCTAGAACCATACCCGCAGCATTTCCGGCCAGATCATAAGCCAGCAGGCCCAGCGCAATCGTGGCCAGTCCGGTTCCCGTCAGGGCGACAATCTGTGCCGCGAACAGATGGCGGTAAGTGCGATTTCTGAGAATGCTCAGCATTGGTTACAGGTACTTTGTGATGGTTTTGAAATCGTCGATGCCGGAGCGGTCACTGTTGGTCTCGGGCGAGAGGCAGTGATCGATATGATCATGGATCAGAACACGCTTGGCATTGGTTATGGCTTTTTCGACCGCAAACAGCTGCTGCGCAATGTCGGCACAGGGTGCGTGATCTTCGAGCATGGCAATAACCTTGGCCAGATGCCCATGTGCACGTTTCAGACGCGCCGTGATCTGTGGATGAGATTCGTGTGTGTGGTTCGTCATGGGTTATCCTTATCCCCCCCATGGGGATATTGTCAATTCGGGCACGCTCAGTCGGCGGGCTTGTACCGAGAGCGTTGAGTTTATGGGCCAAACCTCCTATCTCGGGGTCGATACCGCACAAAGGAATTTTTCGTGGCCAACCACCTGTACAAGAATGACCTGCCGGATGGGCTGGATCTGGGTCCCGTCGTAGCGATCGATTGTGAAACCATGGGGCTGAACCCGCATCGGGATCGCCTGTGTGTGATCCAGATGTCGGGCGGTGATGGCAACAGCCACATCGTTCAGGTCGAAAAGGGGCAAGCTGCAGCACCAAACCTTTGTGCCATGCTTGAAAACCCCAACGTGTTGAAATTGTTTCATTTCGGACGTTTCGACATCGCCGCGATGTATCATGCGTTCGGCGCGTTGGCGGCCCCGGTTTATTGCACCAAGATCGCAAGCCGGCTTGTACGCACCTATACCGACCGTCACGGTTTGAAGAACCTGTGTCAGGAATTGCTGGGTATCGACATCTCGAAACAACAGCAAATGAGCGACTGGGGAGCTGAAACACTGACAGATGCCCAGCTGGAATATGCCGCATCAGACGTTCTTTATCTGCACCGCCTGCGGGACGAGTTGAACAAACGTCTGGATCGCGAGGATCGGGCTGAGATGGCCCAAGCCTGTTTTGATTTTCTGCCGATGCGTGCGAAACTTGATCTCGCTGGCTGGCCCGAAACGGATATTTTTGCGCACTCATGACCGACAACGAGTCTTTTCTGAAAACCGCAAAGCAGGTCGTCACTGACGAGGCCCGCGCGCTTGATGCTCTTGCGGGCAGCCTCGATCAGGATTTTGCCGAAGCGGTGCAGATGATCCTACAGGCTACGGGCCGCATCATCGTCAGCGGTATCGGCAAGTCTGGCCACATTGGTCACAAGATTGCTGCAACGCTGGCCAGCACCGGCACGCCTGCCTATTTCGTGCATCCGGCCGAGGCCAGCCATGGCGATTTGGGCATGTTGTCCAAGGGCGATGTTGTCCTCGCGATTTCGAATTCGGGAGAAGCGCCTGAACTGGCAAATCTGCTGGCCTTTACACGGCGTTTCGGAATTCCGTTGATCGGATTGTCCAGCAAGCCCGAAAGCACATTGATGAAACAGGCGGATGTGCATCTGCTGATCCCATCGATGGGCGAGGCCTGTGGGTTTGGCATGGTGCCATCCATATCGACAACACTGACGTTGGCTATGGGCGACGCCTTGGCCATCGCGTTGATGAAGTATCGTGACTTCAAGCCCGAGAATTTCCGGGATTTTCATCCGGGCGGCAAACTGGGCGCACAGCTCAGCAAAGTGCGTGATTTGATGCACACCGATATTCCTGTCGTTCCGGCTGGTACGCAGATGAGCGAAGCCCTGTTGGTCATGAGCCAGAAGGGGTTTGGTGTTGTTGGTGTGACCGGCGAGAATGACCGCTTGTTGGGCATCGTCACTGACGGGGACCTTCGCCGCCATATGCAGGGGCTTCTGGATTTGACTGTCGATGAGGTCATGACAACTGATCCCCGCACAATCGGTCCCGACGAGCTGGCTGAAGGTGCGGTGGCATTGATGACCATGCAAAAACCGAAAATCACATGTCTGTTTGTTGTTGATCCCGCGTCTGGTGGTCGGGCTGAGGGCATCCTGCACATCCATGACTGTCTGCGGGTCGGTTTGGGCTGACGGGAGGCTGAGGTGGACCGTTATTCACGTATGGTGCAACTCCTCAAGGTTTTGCTGCCTCTGGCGGCAATCCTGTTGCTGTCCACTGTTTTTCTGCTGTCCAGAAGTATCGAGACTAATGTCTCTGTGCCCTTCACCCAGCAGGATATCGACGCGCGCCTCGCGGACCAGTTGGTGACACGCCCCCACTATCGGGGAACAACCCGCAAGGGCGAGGACATTCAGGTCGAGGCTATTCAGGCAACACAGGGCACCAATGGTGATGTTCCGACAGCCACTGAGTTCACCGGCCGCTTTGGGTTACTGAATGGTGGAGTAATCACTCTGGATTCCAATACCGGCTCGATCCGTCCGGACAAGGGGACCGCTACTTTTGTCGGGGATGTGGTCATTACCACAACCGACGGTATCCGGGTGACGACTGATTTGCTGAACACTTCGCTTGATGAAATCCGCGGCGACACACCGGGTCAGGTCGATGGAACCGGTCCGATCGGCAATTTTACGGCAGGTCGCATGACCTTCGGGACAGAAAAAAAAGACGGTCCGGTCCATATTCTTTTTACAGATGGCGTTAAGTTGGTATATGAGCCGGAAAAAGCAGAAAGATAACCTGTGTTTGATTTACGTGTAGTCCCAGTTTGCATTGCCCTGGCCTTTGGCGCGGTATCAGCGACCGCCCAGGAAACGCAGGTTGCGTTTGGTTCGGCCAAGGCCGACCCTACACTGCCGGTCGAAGTCACCTCTGAGACGCTCAACGTAAACCAGGAAGACGGTTCAGCCGAATTCATCGGCGACGTCATCGTTATTCAGGGTGAAATGCGCCTGACGGCAGAGCGGGTGCTGGTGATCTACAACGAAGGCCGATCTGCGATCGAACGCATGGAGGCCACCGAGAATGTGGTTCTGGTCAGCCCACCGGACGCTGCTGAAGGTGACTGGGCCGAATACACCATCGATTCAGGTGTGATTGTTATGAAAGGCAACGTGTTGCTGACGCAGGGGCCGAGCGTAATCAGTGGCGATGAGATGGTTGCGAATCTGACGTCGGGAACCGCAACCATGTCTGGTCGCGTGAAGACAATTCTTCAACCGGGTGGGAATTGATGAACCAGCCGAAACTGTCTGTCGCTGAAGGATCATCCGGTCTGCGCATTGAAAAGCTGCGCAAGTCCTATCGTAAAAAGACGGTAATCCGCGACGTGACCATGACGCTCGACCGGTCTGAAGTCGTCGCGCTGCTTGGGCCGAATGGCTCCGGCAAGACAACGACCTTTTATTCCGTGGCCGGCCTGGTCTTTCCCGAAGCTGGTACCGTCACGATCGACGGACAGAATGTGACTACCCTGCCGATGTACCGTCGCGCCCGCATGGGAATCGGATACCTGCCGCAGGAAATGTCGATCTTTCGCGGCATGAGCGTCGAAGACAACATTGCAGCGGTTCTTGATATCACGGTCAATCATGCGCATCGGCGCAAAGAGCGTCTGGAAGAACTGCTTTCGGACTTTTCAATCGAACATCTGCGTCGTGCTCCGGCGCTGGCTTTGTCTGGTGGTGAACGCCGTCGCGTTGAAATTGCACGCTGTCTTGCTGCAGATCCTAAATACCTGCTTTTGGATGAACCTTTTGCCGGTGTTGATCCCATCAGTGTCGGCGACATCCGGCATCTGGTGGCTGATCTTAAAAAGCGCGGAATTGGTGTTCTGATTACGGATCATAACGTGCGGGAAACGCTGGAAATTGTGGATCGCGCTTATATCCTGCATGACGGTCAGGTTCTCATGTCTGGCACACCGGATGAGGTGGTCGAAAACGAGAATGTGCGCCGAGTTTATCTGGGTGAAAACTTCAGAATCTCATAGGCTTGCGCGGAATTGCGCCGGTTGCATGGCGGAAATCGCGTATATACACACCTGTTTTGATTGACTCTTCCCTCGCCTCTTGGCTCAATTGGTGCATGGCATTTTTTCGGTTCCAGTCTGGATCTCGATGTCCCTTCTTCGAAGGGCAGGTCCGGAGACTACCACAAAAAATGTCGCTACCCCCCACCCGATAAAAACAAGTTCGTCACGTAACGTGACGTCAGAATGGGTGTGAATTGTGAAGGAGATCACATGCGTTACCAAATCAGCGGAAAACAGATCGACATCGGCGCGGCCCTGCAGACCCACGTGCAGACCGAGCTGGGCGAGGTCGTAGGCAAGTATGCCCAGCGGCCAACGGACGCCAACGTCGTCTTTTCCCGTTCAGCGCATGAATATGTATGCGAAACCACAGTGCATCTTTCCACTGGCCTGACGGCTCAGGCCAAGGCTCACGCAACCGAAATCTACGCAGCTTTCGAAGGGTGCTGCGACAAGATGGAAACACAGCTTCGGCGCTACAAACGTCGGCTGAAGGACCATCATAAGGATCGTTCTGAGCCTGTTGAACTCTTCGGGGCCTCGTCATATATCCTCGCCTCTGACGAATCGGAGACGGCCGACGAACCCGAATCCCTGCAGCCAATGATCGTGGCTGAGATGGAAACGAAGATTCCATCGCTGAGTGTGGGTGAGGCTGTCATGCAAATGGAACTTGCAGGTGCACCTGTACTTGTGTTCCGGAACGAGAATAAGGACGGATTGAATGTCGTGTACCGTCGGGAAGACGGAAACATCGGCTGGATCGATCCTTAAGAGGCAAGGATAGCGGCGAACCCCCGCATATCAGCGGGGGCGTCGCCATGGAGCGTTATCATGGAGCTTTCGAGCATTCTGAAGCCCGAGGCAGTGCGTGTTCTGTCGGCCGCTTCCAGCAAGAAGCGGTTGTTTCAGGAAATCGGCGATGTCGCAGCAGGCACGCTTGGGCTTGAGGCACAGGAAGTTGTGGACAATCTGCTTGAGCGCGAAAGCCTCGGCCCGACTGGTGTTGGGCATGGGGTGGCGCTGCCGCACGCCCGTCTGCCGGGTTTGGAGTCGGTAGCCGGTGTCTTCGTGATGCTGGAAAAGCCAATCGATTTTGGCTCGGTCGATCGCCAGCCTGTTGATTTGGCATTTTCCCTGTTTGCTCCCGAAGATGCGGGTGTGGACCATCTGAAGGCGCTTGCATTGGTATCACGCACACTCAGAGATACTGCAGTTTGTGCAAAACTCAGGGCCAATCCCGATCCGGTGAAGCTCTACGCGATTCTGACGGCCGCGCAGTCTATGCAAGCTGCTTAATCACTGCCAAATACAAAAAAAGACCCCCTGTTTTATGGGGGTCTTTTTTTTGTTTTAGGATATGAATTCAGATCAGCCGCCGCTTCCCATTTCCAGCGTCCACCAGATTTTTCCGCCGCTTTCCTGATGCCATGCGAAACCCATCTGCGTGGCTTTGGGATCCATGATGACTGCACGCGGTCCGGGCTCCTGCATCCAGGCGGCCAGTGTTTCGGTTTCGGTCTCATAAGTCTCCGAAATCGCTTCACCCAGGAAAGTGCCATAATATCCGGCGCGGGCGGCGCGATCGATCGGGGATGAACCATCCGATCCAAAGTGCCAGGGCCGGTTTTGTCGTGACATATCTTTGGCATGGGTTGCTGCGGCGGCGTTCAGTTGTGAATTCAGCTGTACGGACTGCAGACCGGAGGCCTGACGTAGCGCGTTGACCGAATCGAGCATGCGGAACTGGATTTTGTCCGGGTTGCCGCGAATCTTGTAAACGGTGGGCAGAGGACGACCATCTGCCCCCAATGCGGTGGTTCCGGTGTCCGTACATGCCGCCAGCGCGACAAAGCAAATAAACAGTAAAGAAACGATACGCGTCATGATGGGCCTGATAATTGTTTCGACAAGGGGAATAGCCTGCCTTAACGTTCGGAGCAAACGCGCAGTGCCTGAATCGTGCGTGATTCTGCCGGTTTGATTTGCGACTGAAGCATTCTGGCAATAAAATACATCAGATTTTATAACAAAGGACCGCTTGCCATGGTCAAAAAGAATATTCGTTCGACAACCCGCCGTGGTTTTCTCGCTGGCGCGTCTGCCGCCCTGGCGACGCCTGCCGTAGCCCAATATATTCCCGGAGATCCTCTGCGACCCGCGCCGGAAGCAGAGCCAGCGGTTCGCCGTAATGTATCGGGGTTCAGGGCGCTGGATTGGCAGCCTTACTTCTCGAACACCAACAATGGTGCAATTCTGGTCGATACCGTGTCGCGGGCTCTGCACTATTGGTCAGCAGACCAATCGACCTATAAACTTTACCCTTCATCGGTGCCTTTGACCGAGGAACTGACCCGCAGAGGGCGTACCAGCGTCATCCGCAAGGTCGAAGGTCCAAGCTGGTCACCAACGCCTTCGATGAAGAAGAGAAATCCGGAATGGCCCGACTATATTCCTCCGGGACCGGATAACCCCTTGGGAACACACGCTTTGTACCTGAGTTGGAAGTACTACCGCATCCATGGAACGCATGACACCCGCAAAATCGGGCGTCGGTCGTCCAATGGCTGCATAGGGTTGTTCAACGAAGACATCGCTGAGCTGTTTTCAATGGCGAAGGTCGGCACGCAAGTGTTGCTAATTTGACGACATTTTCGCGCACGAACCCGCTTGTGGCTCAAGTTGCAATTGCATTCCAACCGCATAGCTGATTAGAAAAAACCACGAGGTAAGTCTTGGGTGTGCGGTTCCGATTGTTGGAATCGCGCAAATTCTGGAGGTTAATATGAAGAAACTCGTTCTCGCCGCTGCACTGACCGCTGCTGCTTCGACCGCATCTGCTGGCAACCTGGAAGAGCCGGTTGTTGAGGCACCTGTTGTTGTTGAAGAAACTCAGGGCACATCGCAGGGCATCCTGCTGCCGCTGATCCTGCTGGTCGTAGTTGCCGCAGCTGTTGCAGCAAGCTAATTTGACGAGAGTCATCAAGAGAAAAGGCGGTGGAGTTTCCACCGCCTTTTCTTATTTCTGACATCTGGTTTGTTCAGTCCAGCCAGCCGCGCAGGTTATCTTCGATCACTTTGCCCAGTGCTGATATGTGGGCATCCTGATCGTTCAGGCACGGAATATAGGTGAATGTCTCGCCTCCGGCCTCTTCAAAGCTCTCGCGAATCTCTTCGTTGATCTCTTCCAGCGTTTCGATGCAATCGGCGGAAAAAGCGGGCGCAATCACCGCGATGTTCTTTTTCCCTTGCTTCGCAAGTTCAGCCACATGATCCACAGTGTAGGGTTTGAGCCATTCTTCCGGCCCGAATCGTGACTGGAACGTCGATACCAGCTGATCATCTGACCAACCCAGCCGTTCCTTCAGCAATCTGGAGGTTTTGACGCATTGGCAATGATACGGATCACCCTGTTGCAGGTATCGCTCGGGCATTCCGTGGTATGAACACACCAGAACATCGGGCCTTGTTTCCATCCCGGCATAGGCCGTTTCGACGGATTGCGCCAAAGCATCGATGTAAGCCGGTTCATCGAAATAAGCCGGAACCGTTCGGCTGGCAGGCTGCCAGGCCTCTTTCATCAAGGCGCGAAAGAACTCGTCATTTGCCGTTGCTGTCGTAGCCCCGGCGTACTGGGGGTACAGTGGGAAGAACAGAATGCGATCGCATCCTTCGGCAACCATTTGCCGAACCTTTGATTTGGTCGAAGGATTGCCGTAACGCATGCAGAAATCCACCAGCACCCGGTCCCCATACCGCTCCTGCATCGCTGATTTCAGCTTGGCGGTCTGATCTTTAGTGATGGTCATAAGCGGGCTTTCGCCCTTGTCGTGATTCCAGATCGATTTGTAGGCTTCGCCTGAACTGAATGGCCGCTTGGTCAGAATTATACCCTGCAGAATCGGCTGCCATTTCCAGGCCGGGTAGTCGATGACCCTCCTGTCGGAAAGGAACTCATTCAGGTATCGGCGCATGGGCCAATAGCTGTAGTCGTCGGGCGTTCCCAGATTTGCCAGCAGGACACCAACGCGGCCCATCTTGATTTTGGGATGATCGGCTTTGGCGTGCACGGGGCGGGTGGCATCAAGCATAAGTAGCTTCCTGAAAATTAGGTTCGCACCTGAGATAAATGGAATTGGCCGATCGTCAATCGGGCAGTTTGCCCTCATCGGTTCCCAGAGCTTCAGCCAACCGCATCTGAGCCGACCCGGGACGCAAGGGTTTGGGCTGACTTTCATCGGGTGACCAACCTGTCAGGCAGATCAGTTCGAATGTCGCGGATAGCCGGCCATCAGGTGCCGGGAAGTGTGATCGGTATATTTCTTGGGCTTTGCTGAAAACTGCCCGATGCGTCGGATGCCTGAGGCGCCCAGTCAGAGCGTTGTTTTCCCCCATCGCCCGCAGGTCGCGCATCAGGTGCCAAATGTCACGGTATTGCGCAGTGAGTGGGAGTTTGTCTGCTACTGGCAGCGCGAAACCGGCGCGCTGCAACAGGCCTCCCAGATCGCGCAATTCTGCCATGGGCGCGACACGAGGGCTGAGGCCACCTGTTACTTCGACTTCGGCTTGCCCGAGCGAAGCACGCAGTTCATGCAGGGTTTCGCCGCCTAGACAGATCACAAGCATCAGCCCATCAGGTTGAAGCGCCCTGTTACATTGGATCAACTGGCCCACTGGATCATTCGCCCAATGTAAGGCCATGGCATGGATCACAAGATCATGAGACCCCGCTTGCAGGTCGAGCACTTCGTCATCTCGGATGATCCGGGCATCGGGAATGATGTCACTCCAGATATCAGCAAACGGGCTCACAATCGCTGGTGCTGTAAAGGTTTTGTTAACCAAGGAAAGACGATCCTTGATCTCATCAATGGCCGCTTCGTGAAGGAACAGCGCATCCTTGCGGACACGGGCGCGGTGCATAGCAAGGCTCTTGCGGTCAAACAGAGAGGGTGCATTGGGCGCAGGCAATTTCATAGGCCGCAAGTATCGCATCTGGCAGCAGATTCAAACCGCTGTCGAGCTGATCTATCCCCCCCGATGCATGGGATGTGGGGAATTGACGGAGTCCGATTTCGGACTCTGCGGCTCTTGTTGGCGTGATACGCCTTTTATCGGTGGAGTGGTTTGTGAAAGCTGCGGAACCCCTTTGCCTGGGGATACGGACGATCATCGGATTGAATGCGATGATTGTATGGATGTGCCTCGGCCCTGGCGTGATGGGCGGGCGGCCCTGCTGTATGAGGGAAAGGCACGGTCTTTGGTCTTGGCATTGAAGCACGGGGATCGGCCGGAGTTGGCTCGACCCGCTGCGCGTTGGATGGCGCATGCTGGGCGCGAAATTATTGTGTCAGATATGCTCATTGCACCAGTACCGCTCCATTGGTCGCGGCTGATTAAACGTCGCTACAACCAGTCAGCCCTGCTGGCGCAGAACCTCGGGCGCGAAACCGGTCTGCCTGTGTGTCCCGATCTGCTGGTTCGTAAACTGCGTACCCCAGTGCTGGATGGCAGGACCGCGGCAGAGCGGGCTGAGGTGCTGATGAATGCCATATCCGTACATCCGAAACGTGGTCACCATCTGGCAGGGCGGGATGTATTGTTAGTGGATGACGTCATGACGTCGGGCGCGACATTGTCGGCCTGTGCGCGCGCCTGCCTTGCATCAGGCGCAAATCATATTTTCGTGTTGGCACTGGCACGCGTTGCCAAGGATGCCTAATTCGCTCAGGATTGCGCGAAACCCAAGGGAACGGAATATGAAACCGGTAGAAATCTATACCTCGCCTTTGTGCGGATACTGTCATGCGGCCAAGCGTCTGTTGAAACAGAAGGGTGTCGAGTTTAAAGAGATCGACGTGCTTTTGCATCCCAAACGCAAACCCGAAATGATCAAGCGTGCCGGTGGAAAGCGCACCGTTCCCCAGATTTTCGTGGGTGAGACACATGTAGGTGGCTGTGATGATCTGTATGATCTGGATCGTCAGGGCAGGCTGGACGGTCTTTTGGCGGCCTGATGAAAACAGCACTGCTGCAGATCACCTCGTCGGACGACCCGGTCGGAAACCTCGAAACCGTGCGCGCCATGATGGCCGATGCTGCCGCTCAGGGCGCTGGGTTCATCCTGACGCCCGAGGTTACCAATTGCGTATCGACCAGCACGACGCGGCAGCGTGAGGTTCTGCAACACGAAGAAGACGACATCTCTCTGGCTGGCCTGCGTGAGCAAGCCGCCGCGCTGGGCGTCTGGCTGTTGATCGGCTCTTTGGGGATCAAAACTCATGACGCCGACGGCAGATTCGCCAACCGATCGTTTATGATCAACCCGCAGGGTGAGATCGTGGCGCGGTATGACAAGATTCATATGTTCGATGTGCAGGTCACCGAGTCGGAGACATTCCGCGAATCAGCGAATTACCGGCCCGGAACCAGGGCTGTTGTGGCCGATACGGACTTCGGCAAGGTCGGAATGACAATCTGCTATGACCTGCGCTTTCCGCATCTTCATTCGGCGCTGGCACAGGCCGGTGCGCGGATTTTGACGGTTCCGGCCGCGTTTTCTCCGGTCACAGGTGCTGCACATTGGGAATCACTGCTGCGTGCCCGGGCCATAGAAAACGGGTGTTGGGTGATTGCGCCTGCGCAAACCGGCGAACATCCCAAGACGCGCGGAAAGACGCGTTATACCTATGGCCACAGCATGGTTGTCGCCCCTTGGGGAGAGGTGCTGATCGACGCAGGGACCGAGACCGGCATTCACTTTTTCGATTTGGATGATAGTTCTGTGACAGAGGCACGCCGACGCGTACCCTCGCTGACACATGTCCGTCCCTTTGACGGGCCCTGATCCAGAACCGGACCATGACTGACGAAACCAATGCCCTTGCGGTCGCGCTGTTCAGCGAGATCCTGACCGCAGATCAATTATTGCGGAATCGGCTGAGCCGAGTACTGCCCAAGGGCATGGAAATTTCGCATTTCTCGGTGCTCAATCATCTGGTTTTTGTTGGTGGTGAACGGAGCCCGGCGCAACTGGCAAACACGTTCCACGTGACACGGGGTGCCATGACCAACACTTTGGCCAAACTGGAATGGGCTGGTTACGTCCATATTCGCCCTGACTGGGACGACGCCCGCCGCAAGATGGTGGCGATCAGTCCGGCAGGGCGGCGTGCGCGCGATCAGGCCATTTCCTCGATCGCGCCTTTGATCAATCGTGTTGTTGGTGAGCTGGGGCTTGAGCGCGTTCGCGCCACCTTGCCAGTGTTGCGTGATCTACGCATCCAACTGGAAGACGAATAGGGTCAGCCGGGCTTCACACTCGCCGTCACATAATTCACGCTCAGATCCCGGTCCGAGATCGACCAACTCCACAGAATCGGGTTGAACACGAACCCCTTGCGGTCCACCGGATCGAGCCCGGCCTGACGCAGCAGGTCAAACAGTTCATCCGGGGTGATGAACTTGTTCCATTCATGCGTGCCGCGGGGCAGCCAGCGCATGACGACCTCGGCCCCGAAAATGGCCATCGCATATGATTTAGGGTTGCGATTGATGGTGGAACAGATCTCAAGCCCGCCGGGTTTCAGCAATTGCCGCGTGGCGGTCAGGTAGGACAGCGGATCGGCCACGTGTTCGACCACTTCCATGTTCAGAACCACGTCGAATTGTTCGCCAGCGGCGGCCATGTCTTCGGCAGTGGTGTGGCGATAATCGATCTGCAGCCCCGATTGTTCGGCGTGGATACGGGCAACCGGCAGATTCCCTTCGGCGGCGTCCGCGCCGACAACCTCCGCTCCAAGGCGTGCCATGGGTTCGCTCAGCAGCCCGCCACCGCAACCAATGTCCAGCAGGCGAAGACCCTGAAACGGCTTTGCGTCTTTCAAATCGCGGTCAAATTCGGCTGCTATCTGCTGTGTGATATAATCAAGACGGCACGGGTTGAGCATGTGCAGCGGTTTGAATTTACCATGCGGATCCCACCATTCCGCAGCCATCGCCTCAAATTTTGCGATCTCGGATGGGTCCACAGTGTTCGGATGCGCTTGCATTCCTGTCTCCGTATGCTCTTTTACGCTTAAGGACTATATAGGGCCATAATGGACAAGTACCCGGACCAAAAGCGCGCAGTTCAATATCTCTATCCGCCGACCGATCCTTTTGATCAGCGTGTGGTGGATATGGGCGATGGACACCGCATCTATGTGGAACAATGCGGAAATCCAGATGGGATACCCGTTGTGGTGCTGCATGGGGGGCCCGGTGGCGGCTGCAGCCCTGCGATGCGGCGGTACTTCGATCCCAAGGCGTATCGGGTGATTCTGTTTGATCAGCGCGGGTGTGGACGGTCACGGCCGACGGCGTCGGTTGAAAACAACACGACCTGGCATCTGATCGCTGATATCGAGCGTTTGCGCAAAATCTTTGAAATCGATGAATGGATCGTTTTTGGGGGCAGCTGGGGCGCGACACTGGCGCTGATTTATGCTCAGACCCATCCGGATCGGGTCAGCCGGCTGGTTTTGCGTGGCGTATTCCTGATGACTGAGGCCGAACTGGAATGGTTCTACGGCGGGGGCGCCGGGAAATTCTGGCCAGAACAATGGGCAAAATTCACCTCTCTTCTTCCGGCAAACGAGTTGTCCGATACAATTGGCGCGTATCACAAGCGGTTGTTTTCGGGTGATCGCGCGACCGAGATTCTTTACGCCCGCGCTTGGTCGCATTGGGAAAACGCGCTAGCCTCAATCCATACGAATGGCTCGGTTGGCGAAAGCCCCGGCGAATATGCGCGCACCTTTGCGCGGCTGGAGAATCACTATTTCATCAATGGCGGTTTTCTGGAGTTTGATGGGCAAATTCTGGATCAGATGGATCGTATCGCTCATATACCCGGACATATCGTGCAGGGTCGCTACGACATGATCTGCCCGCCTCAGGCCGCGTGGGAGCTTGCCGAGCGTTGGCCGAACGCTGATCTGAAGATGGTGCGTCAGGCCGGTCACGCATTGTCCGAGCCGGGCATCAGCGCCGAACTGGTTCGTATCATGGATCGTGTGGCGGAGGGTTTGGTATGACACGCATTGACCGTCGTGCTCTGTTTGCATCCGGTGCCGCTGCAGCGCTGCTGGCGGCTACAGGCGCATCACTTGCTGACACCCCCAAATCCGGTGGCGTTCTTCGGCTGGCGGTGCCGCGTGATGACAGCCTCGAACAGGTTGCGCGCGGCGCGGTCTTCGACAATCTGACGGAAATTGCCCCGGACGGAACCCTGCGCGGAGAATTGGCGACGGGATGGCAAACAGATGCGGATGCGCGTGTCTGGACCTTTGATGTGCGCGATGATGCGCGTTTTCATGATGGCGATGCGCTGAGGGTCGAGGATGTGCTTGCCGTTTTGGCACAGGTTGGGCAGGTCGAAGCGCTGGATCCCAATCGCTTACGCCTTGAGCTGACTGAGGCCAATCCCGGATTACCCTTCCTGCTTGCTGACAGTCGTTTCGTTATCACCCGGGATGGGCAGGATGTGACGCCGCTCAAATCGGCGAATGGAACGGGCTGTTATCGGGTTGAGCGCGCGGAAGATGGTCGGCACTTTCTGGGGCGTCGCGTAGCCGGTCACTATAAGGATGGCCAGGCAGGCTGGCTGGACGCAGTTGAGATTGTCGTGATACCGGATGCCACCGTTCGTGCCGAAGCCCTGCGCGACGGGTTCGTGGATGTTGCGGCAATGCCGGATGCTGATGGGATTCGCTCGGTACGCGGATTGCGGTTCCATCCGACCGAGGTGGAAATGGCGCTTGCCGTTTCATCAAATGTGGGGCTGCCGCGCCAGATCGGGCGGCAGGGTCCGTTGGATGACGGGCGGGTCGCTGAACGCTGGTGGATGATCTGAGTTCGGCGGAATTCTGACCCTGTTTTGTCTGGCCGGCGACGTGGGGGTTGCAGATTCGGATTCTCCTGCGTATATGCATTTGCAACAGCGGCGTGTCGGACTTCTGGTCCGGGGCTCCACCGGAAAAGATCGACGGGCCGCGCGCCCGTTTTTTTGTGCCCGTATGACAGGGTAGAGAACCAGATGACAAACGACCTGATAGCCAAAGCAGCCATCGACCGGCGACTGGCCGAGATCATCACCCCTGTGATCGAGGATCTGGGGTATGAGCTGGTCCGCATTCGCCTGATGAGCGGCAAACAGACCACGCTGCAGATCATGGCTGACAAGCCCGATGGTGGCATCGAAGTGGATGACTGCGCCGAAATCTCGAACGCAGTCAGTGCCACGCTGGACGTCGAGGACCCGATTCTTGACGCCTATACGCTTGAGGTATCGAGCCCCGGTATCGACCGCCCCCTGACTCGCCTCAAGGATTTCGAGACCTTCGAGGGATATGAGGCCAAGATTGAAACCGCAGAACTGATCGACGGCCGCCGCCGCTTCAAAGGCGAATTGGCCGGAATCGAAGGGGACGAGGTTCTGATCAACATCCCCGAGGGGGACGAGACAATTACCATCGGTCTGCAATTCGACTGGCTGAGCGACGCCAAGTTGGTTCTGACCGACGACCTAATCAAGGAAATGCTGCGCCAGCGCAAAGATGCGGGTGCTCTGAACGAAAACGCCTTCGACGAGATTGAGACCGAAGGGTCCGAAGAGGAGACGAACTGATGGCAATTACCTCAGCCAACCAGCTGGAGCTTTTGCAAACCGCCGAGGCCGTGGCCCGCGAAAAGATGATCGACCCCGGTCTGGTTGTCGAAGCGATGGAGGAATCGCTCGCCCGTGCCGCCAAGAGCCGTTACGGCGCCGAGATGGACATTCGCGTGTCGATCGACCGCAAGACCGGCAAGGCGACCTTCACTCGCGTCCGTACCGTGGTAGAGGATGACGAGCTGGAAAACTACCAGGCTGAGATGACCGTCGAGCAGGCGCGCCAGTACATGGAAGCGCCCGAAGTCGGCGATGTGTTCGTTGAAGAGGTTCCGCCGGTTGAAATGGGCCGTATCGCGGCGCAGTCGGCCAAGCAGGTCATCCTGCAGAAGGTTCGTGAAGCTGAGCGTGATCGTCAGTACGAAGAATTCAAGGATCGCGCAGGCACCATCATCAACGGTGCCGTCAAACGCGAAGAATTCGGTAATGTCATCATTGATCTCGGTGGTGCCGAGGCCGTTCTGCGTCGCAACGACAAGATCGGCCGCGAAAGCTATCGCCCGAATGATCGCGTGCGTGCGTATATCAAGGAAGTACGTCGCGAGGTTCGCGGCCACCAGATCTTCCTGTCGCGCACCGCACCGGAATTCATGGCCGAGCTGTTCAAGATGGAAGTGCCGGAAATCTACGACGGCATCATCGAAGTTAAGGCCGTGGCCCGTGACCCCGGTTCGCGTGCCAAGATTGCTGTGATCTCGTATGACGGCTCGATCGATCCTGTCGGTGCCTGCGTTGGTATGCGCGGTAGCCGTGTTCAGGCCGTTGTAAACGAGCTGCAGGGAGAAAAGATCGACATCATCCCGTGGAACGAAGATCAGCCGACCTTCCTTGTGAACGCGCTGCAGCCCGCCGAGGTCTCCAAGGTGGTTCTGGATGAAGAAGCAGGCAAGATCGAAGTTGTGGTTCCCGAGGAACAGCTGTCGCTTGCCATCGGTCGCCGCGGTCAGAACGTGCGTCTGGCCAGCCAGCTGACCGGTCTGGACATCGACATCATGACCGAAGCCGAAGAATCGGCGCGTCGTCAGAAAGAATTCGAAGCCCGCACCAAGCTGTTCATGGATAGCCTGGATCTGGACGAGTTCTTCGCTCAGCTGCTGGTTTCCGAAGGGTTCACCAACCTCGAAGAGGTTGCCTATGTCGAGATCGACGAACTACTGGTCATTGACGGTGTGGACGAAGGCACCGCGCAGGAACTGCAAACACGTGCGCGCGAATTCCTTGAAGCACAGGCAAAGGCCGCTCTGGATGCGGCCCGTGCCTTGGGTGCCGAGGACAGCCTTATTGAATTCGAAGGCCTGACACCCCAGATGGTTGAGGCTCTGGCCAAGGACGACGTCAAAACTCTGGAAGATTTTGCAACCTGCGCAGACTGGGAGCTGGCCGGTGGCTGGACCACGGTCGATGGGGAACGCACCAAGGATGATGGCGTTCTGGAGCCTTTCGGTGTGTCGCTGGAAGAGGCGCAGGATCTGGTTATGACCGCGCGTATCATGTTGGGCTGGGTTGATCCGGCTGAACTGGAACAGGCCGAAGAAGAAGTCGACGGCGAGACAACTGAAGAGGAGGCCGAGGCCTGATCGCAGGCTTCGGGTGGCGCAAATGGGTCGCGGTGGCGTCCATAAAGATCGGTCCGAAGGACCTGAGCGGAAATGCATCGCCACGGGCGAGATTCAGCCTAAATATGGGTTGATACGCTTTGTGACGGGGCCCGATGGTCAGGTCTTTCCGGATGTTGCAGCTAAACTGCCGGGGCGTGGTGTCTACGTATCGGCGGATCGCGCCGCTCTGGATCAGGCTGTGGGCAAAAAGCTGTTTGCCCGCGGGTTTAAGGCGCAGGTGACCGTGCCTAAAGACCTGACGGACGAGGTCGAAAGGCAGGTCTCGCGTCGTGTGATCGAATTGCTGAGCTTGGCACGCAAGTCGGGCGACGCGGTTGCCGGTTACGAAAAGGTCAAGACGTGGTTGGACCGGGAAGAGGCACAAGTGCTGATTCAGGCTGTCGATGGATCGGGGCGCGGCAAGTCGAAACTGAGCACGCCGCACTTCGGTAAATACATCGGATGGCTGACCGCAGACGAATTAGGACAGGCATTTGGGCGCCAAACCGTGATTCATGCGGCGCTGGCCTCTGGCGGACTCGCCAAACGTGTTGTAGAGGAAGCGCAGCGCCTGCGTGGCTTGCGCGAAACGGATGACGGCGGCAGGGGCCGCGCGGAAGGGTAAGAAGCTTTATGAGCGATAATGACGGCAAAAAGACATTGGGTCTTCGTGGCGGGGCACGCCCCGGAAATGTGAAACAGAGTTTCAGCCACGGACGCACCAAGAATGTCGTGGTGGAAACCAAACGCAAGCGCGTGGTGGTCCCCAAGCCGGGTGCGACCAAACCGGGCGGTGGCGCTACGCCATCGGGTGATCCTTCGCGTCGTCCTGCAGGTATCTCCGACGCCGAAATGGCGCGCCGGATGAAGGCATTGCAGGCTGCCAAGGCCCGTGAAGCCGAAGAGGCCGCAGCCCGTGAGGCCGCTGAAAAGGCGCGCGAAGAAGAGCGCGCCCGCCGTCGTGCCGAGCAAGAGGCCAAGGAACGTGAGCAGCGTGAAGCTGAAGAACGTGCACGTGCCAAAGCCGAAGAGGAAGAGCGCAAGCGCAAAGAGGCAGAAGAAGCTGCCAAACGTGCTGCCGCAGCGCCTGCACCGGAAGAGCCCAAAGCGGCCCGCAGCCCGGCAAGTAAACCAGCGCCAGCAGCCGCACCGCGCAAGCAGGAGCGCGAACGCGAACAGCGTGGTCGTGGCAAAGGGCGTGACGACAACCGCCGTTCGGGCAAACTGACTCTGGGTCAGGCCACAGGTGGCGAAGGCAACCGTCAGCGTTCGATGGCCGCGATGAAGCGTAAGCAAGAGCGCGCGCGTCAAAAAGCCATGGGCGGTACGGTCGAGAGGGAAAAGGTGATCCGCGATGTTCAGCTGCCCGAGGCGATTATGGTGTCCGAGCTGGCCAACCGTATGGCCGAGCGCGTGGCCGACGTAGTCAAATCGCTGATGCAGATGGGTATGATGGTTACGCAAAACCAGACCATCGATGCCGACACTGCAGAGCTGATCATCGAAGAATTTGGCCACAAGGTGACCCGTGTCTCTGATTCGGACGTGGAAGATGTCATCAAAGAGGTCGAAGACGACGAAGGCGATCTGCAGCCGCGTCCGCCGGTCATCACCATCATGGGTCACGTTGACCACGGTAAAACCTCGCTGCTGGATGCGATCCGTGATGCACGGGTTGTTGCGGGCGAGGCTGGTGGCATCACCCAGCATATCGGTGCCTATCAGGTAAAAACCGATGGTGGTACAACGCTGACCTTCTTGGATACGCCGGGCCACGCGGCCTTTACTTCGATGCGCTCACGCGGTGCTCAGGTAACGGATATCGTGGTTCTGGTTGTTGCAGCTGACGACGCCGTGATGCCGCAGACCATTGAGGCGATCAACCACGCCAAAGCGGCCGGAGTGCCGATGATCGTGGCGATCAACAAGGTGGACAAACCGGACGCCAACCCGGACAAAGTGCGCACCGATCTGCTGCAGCACGAAGTGATTGTCGAGAAAATGTCGGGTGAGGTTCAGGACGTCGAAGTGTCCGCCATCACCGGTCAGGGTCTGGACGAACTGCTCGAAGCCATCGCGCTGCAAGCCGAGATTCTGGAGCTGAAAGCCAACCCGGATCGCGCCGCCCAAGGTGCCGTAATCGAGGCCCAGCTGGATGTAGGTCGCGGCCCTGTGGCCACCGTTCTGGTTCAGAACGGCACGCTGCGTCAGGGCGATATCTTCGTTGTGGGTGAGCAGTACGGTAAGGTTCGTGCGCTGATCAACGACAAAGGTGACCGCGTCAAAGAAGCTGGTCCGTCGGTTCCGGTTGAGGTTCTGGGTCTGAACGGCACGCCCGAAGCGGGCGACGTTCTGAACGTGACCGAGACCGAAGCGCAGGCCCGTGAAATCGCTGCCTATCGTGAGCAAGCCGCCAAGGACAAACGCGCTGCCGCTGGTGCCGCGACAACCCTTGAGCAGCTGATGCAGAAGGCCAAGGAGGACGAAAACGTCACCGAGCTGCCGATTCTGATGAAAGCGGATGTACAAGGTTCTGCCGAAGCCATCGTTCAGGCGATGGAGAAGATCGGCAACGAAGAAGTCCGCGTACGCGTTCTGCACTCGGGTGTCGGCGCGATCACTGAAACGGATGTCGGTCTGGCCGAAGCCTCGGGCGCACCGATCTTTGGCTTCAACGTTCGTGCCAACGCATCGGCGCGGAACACAGCGAACCAGAAGGGTGTCGAGATCCGTTATTACTCGGTGATCTATGACCTTGTGGATGACGTGAAAGCCGCCGCATCTGGCCTGCTGAGCGCCGAGATCCGCGAGAAGTTCATCGGTTATGCCGAGATCCGCGAAGTCTTCAAGGTCACTGGTGTTGGCAAGGTCGCTGGCTGTCTGGTCACCGAAGGCGTTGCCCGCCGCTCCGCAGGTGTTCGCCTGCTGCGCGACAACGTGGTGATCCACGAAGGCACGCTGAAGACGCTCAAGCGCTTCAAGGACGAAGTAGCCGAGGTTCAGTCGGGTCAGGAATGCGGTATGGCGTTCGAAAACTATGACGATATCCGTGCGGGCGACGTGATCGAAATCTTCGAGCGCGAAGAGGTTACTCGGACGCTGGACTAATTCCGGCAAAATCTAAGTGTTCAAAAACAGCGGTCCAATCGGGCCGCTGTTTTTTGTTCAAATCTTTAAAATTTAATCAGTATGGGTCGTCACAAACGTTCCAAGATGCAGGATGATATCGAAATGATGCATCCCCATTTGCAGATCAAAGCTGACCGAGTGCCCGGCCCGACGCAGCAGTTCGGCATAATCCCGGCTTTGGCGGATGAATTCAGGCGTGTCCCTCTCGGCAACGGTCACTCGATAGCGTGGCCCCGGCGTTGGCAGATGCAGATTGGGTGAGAGATCGTGAACCTCGACCGGGCTCAGCTGCAGAGGGTCGTTTACCGGTGTTAGAGAGATCGGTTCAAGATCGAACACTCCGCTGATCAGGATCACATCGCGGACGCGTAACCCTGATCGGGCCAGAACATCAGAAGAACTGGCCATCACCATGGATGCCAGATGCCCCCCGGCACTGTGTCCGGACAAGGTGATCCTTGACGGATCAAATCCCAGTTCCTTGGCCCGACCAGCCAGCCATAGCAAAGCCTGGCGGCATTCATCGATCATCTGTCCCAGACGTGCCTTTGGAGCAATCGTATAGTTCAGCGTGGCAAAGGCGTGTCCGCTTTCGATCAGGGCAGGGGCCATCATCGCCGATTCGCGCTGACTGAGCGCCTGCCAATACCCGCCGTGAATGAAAACGTGCAGGGGTGCCCCGGGCTTTTGCGAGGGGAAGAAGTCCAGAACGTGTTCCGGACTGTCGCCATATCTGAGGTCTTCCTGAACTGTCAGATCGTCCCGCGCCTGCGCACTAAGTGCTTTGTAGCTGGCAAGATACGGTGTGATGTCACCGCCAACCATCGAGCTGGGTGAATACTCCTGATTGAGTTCGGTTTGACTAAATCCACGATACAACATCAGCTTTGCTCGCTATACATCAGTTCTGTCCGCATGTCGTAGAGATCGTGAAAGAACCGCAACTCCAACGCTTTGCGCAAGAACGCAACACCGCTGGAACCCCCTGTGCCGGGTTGCATGCCGATCACACGCTCTACCGCAGTGGCATGATCAAAGCGCCAGCGCTGGAACAGCGACTCGACGTCCATCAGCTTTTCGGCCAGCGCATAAAGGTCCCAATACTTGTCCGTATTCCGGAACACCTCGACCCAGATTTTAACAATACGCGGGTCACCTGAATAGGGTTGCGCGTAATCACGTTCGATCAAATCCTGTGGCACATCGAAACCCTGCCGAGCCAGCATATGCAAGACCTCATCATAGAGCGAAGGTTTGGTAAGAGCTGCGTTCAGCATCTCCATCACCTCAGTGTCATGTTCATGCACTTTCAGCGTAGATGGATCCTTGTTGCCCAGAATGAACTCGATCTGACGGTAGCCATAGCTTTGAAACCCGGATGAGCTGCCCAAGGCCTGCCGGAACGTCATGTAGTCGGCTGGCGTCATGGTCAGCAGAGTTTCCCAAGCTGTAATCAACTGCCGCTGAATGGCTTTGATCCGGTCCAGATTCTTCATGGCCGGTCCAAATTCGTCCTGCTGCAGGAAACGGCGTACCTCGACCAACTGGTGGTGCATCAGTTTCAGCCACAGCTCGCTGACCTGATGGATGATGATGAACAACATCTCATCCGGCTGCGCTGGTTCCTGAAAGGTCTTCTGCAGATTCAGCAGAGTCTTGAGTTGCAGGAAATCGCCATAGCTTTTGCGATGAGTGTCCGCAAAATCGGTGACCAGAGAGTCTTCGATCCCCCGTTCCAACAGGCGATCGTCTTTGTTTTTGTCACCCATATTGCCCCTCCCTTCGGTGATTTTTGCACCTGTTTAGGGGCTAGTTTTGCAACTTTCCAGTGTGTTAGCCCCAGTCCAGAACCACCTTGCCGGATTGACCTGATTTCATGGCAGCAAAACCCTTAGTGAAATCATCGACGGGAAACTCGTGCGTTATGACGCGGCTGACATCCAGGCCATTCTGCAGCATCGCAATCATCTTATACCAGGTTTCAAACATTTCGCGGCCATAAACGCCTTTGATGGTGATTGCCTTGAATACGATGCGGCTCCAATCAACCGGCGATTTGCCGGGGGGAATGCCCAAAAGCGCAATTTTCCCACCCATCACCAGGGCCTCGACCATCTGATCAAGTGCGGCCTGAGAACCCGACATTTCCAGCCCGACATCAAACCCTTCTTTCATCTCAAGCTCGTGAATGACGTCCTGCAGATCCTCTTTACTGACATCGACCGCGCGCAGTGTTGGTACAACATGTTCAGCCAGTTTTAGACGATCCGGGTTGATATCGGTGATCACCACGTGCCGTGCCCCGGCATGGCGGGCAACGGCCGCCGCCATGATGCCGATCGGCCCTGCGCCAGTGATCAGCACATCTTCCCCCAGCAGATCAAAACTCAGCGCCGTATGCACTGCATTCCCCAATGGGTCGAGAATGGCGCCGATTTCATCAGGGATATCATCGGGCAAAGGTACGACATTGAACGCGGGCAGCTTCAGGTACTCAGCGAACGCGCCCTGTTCGTTCACACCTATCCCGCGAGTGCCGGGGTCGAGGTGGAACTTGCCCGCCCGGCTCTGACGGCTGTCAGTACCAATCAGGTGCCCTTCGCCCGAGCAGCGCTGACCAATCTCAAGCCCGGTCACATTGCGCCCGATCTCGACGATTTCGCCTGCGAACTCATGACCGGTGATCAGCGGTACCGGTACAGTGTGCGAGGCCCAGTCATCCCAGTTCCAGATGTGGATATCGGTCCCGCAAATCCCTGTTTTCCTGATGCGGATCAGCACCTCCTCCGGGCCGATCTCAGGGACCGGAGCCTGTACCTTCCACAGTCCTTCTTCCGGTTTGGATTTTTCCAATGCTTTCATCGTGTTTGCACGCATCAGATCACTCCCATAAGTCCGTTGAAAGATATTTCAGGCCGCTGTCGCACATGACAATCGCAACGCAGCCACCACGTTCGGGGCCTCGCAGCAATTGGATTGCAGCTGCGAGATTTGCCCCGGCGGAATACCCGGCAAATATCCCTTCGCGGCTTGCCAGCAGTCTGGCATTCTCGCGGGCTTCTTCACCCGTCACGGAAAGATAGTCTGCTATGGGCGCATCTCGCATATGAACAAGATCATTCATCGCATAACCACCACCCTGGATCGGATGATCTGGGGTAGATACCGCTTCCCCTGCCAGCGCACGTGCGCCTTGAGGCTCAACCGCGTAGCACCGGACACCAAGTGGTGACAGAAATCTTGCAGCACCCGCCAAAGTGCCACCTGATCCGGCAAAATCGCAGAACGCTGTAATTTCGCCACCTGACTGATCCCAGATTTCAGGGCCGGTTCCAGTTTCGTGGGCAGCAGGATTACCCGCATGCCCAAACTGGTCTGCCCGGAATGCATCACGTTCAAGGGTGATGCGCGTCGCTTCCTGATCGACCAACGCCAGATCAGCGCCTGAAACTTCACCCGGTTTGCTGCCTGACGCCTGTGGAACAATGACAACTTCGGCCCCTAGCGCACGCATCATTCGGGCGCGTTCGACCGAGTTTCCTGCGCTCATGACTGCGACGAACGGATGCCCGAGAATTCCGCAAACAATCGCGAGGCCAGTGCCCATATTGCCCGAGGTCAGCTCAACAACGGTTTGCTCGGGCAGGAGTGAACCATCAGCCCGGGCGATTTCGATGATAGATCGCGCAGCCCGGTCTTTCTTGGAAAAACCTGGCATCAGATAATCCAGCTTGGCCAGAATGCGTCCCTCAAGCCCAAGCGAGCGTGTCACTCGCGAAAGCTCCACCAGCGGTGTGTTTCCGATAACGTCTATGACCGATGGCAGGATCAAGAGATAATCCCCAACTCTTTGCCGACTTTACCAAAGGCTGTAAGTGCCCGGTCCAGTTCATCCTTTGTCAGAGCCGCATTCATCTGCGTCCTGATACGGGCCTGCCCGCGCGGCACGACGGGGAAGAAAAAGCCCGAAACATAGACACCCTCATCGAACAGTCGCGACGCCATTTCTTGTGCCAAAGTGGCCTCACCCAGCATGACTGGAATGATTGGATGTTCTCCGGGCAGCAGATCAAACCCCAGTTTCTCCAGACCTGCACGCCAGTATTTCGCATTTCCGAACAGCTGAGCGCGCAGCATCTCACCCTCTTCGACCAGACGGATCGCCTCAAGTCCGGCGGCGACGATGGACGGCGGCAGCGAGTTTGAGAACAGATAGGGCCGCGCCCGCTGCCGTAGCAGATCAATCACTGGCTGCGGCCCGGCGATGTAACCGCCGATTGCCCCCCCAAGTGCCTTGCCCAGAGTTCCCGTCAGAATGTCAACATCGACGTCGAAATGATCCGGCGTCCCGGCGCCGTTCGGCCCCATAAAGCCAGTAGCGTGGCAATCATCGACCATGACGATAGCGTCGTATTTGTCTGCCAGCTCCCGGATTTTCGGCAGGTTGGCCAGATAGCCGTCCATCGAAAATACGCCGTCGGTGGCGATCATGATGTGCCGTGCACTATCCTCGCGGGCCTGTTTCAGCCAGGCTTCGAGGTCGTTCATGTCGTTGTTCAGATAGCGATAGCGTTTGGCTTTACAAAGACGCACGCCGTCAATGATCGAGGCGTGGTTCAGACTGTCCGAGATGATAGCGTCTTCGGGCCCCAGCAGGGGCTCGAACAACCCGCCATTGGCGTCGAAACATGCAGCGAACAGGATCGAATCGTCCTTGTTCAGGAACTTTGCCAGTTTCTGCTCAAGCTCACGGTGTATGTCCTGCGTGCCGCAGATGAACCGGACCGAGGCCATGCCGAACCCCTTGGGCTCCATCGCGCCCTTGGCAGCGTCGATCAGCGCGGGGTGATCGGCCAGACCCAGATAATTGTTGGCGCACAGGTTGATCACCTGTTTGTCGCCCACCGTGATCTCACCGCCCTGAGGCGAGGTGATCATTCGCTCGCGTTTATACAGACCTTCGGATTCGATCTGCGCGAGGGTGTCCGTGATATGGGACAGGAATGCATCTGCCATGGCGATCTCCTTGTTCTGAGTCGCGTATCTAACATAACGGATGCATTTCCCAAATAGGGGAATGGCAAAATTGCGGAAAAATTTCCGTGAAGGCGGATATTCGCCGGTGTCAGGCGTTTTTTACGATCAGGAAAACTCGAGCGGGGCCATCAAGCGATGAAATCGAATGCAGAACATCAGCCGCATAACGCGCAGTGTCACCCTGCCTCAGATCCATACTGGCTGTTCCGGAGGTGATCCGGACGGACCCTTCCAGCACAGTCAGTTGTTCCTGTGCGCCCCGAGTATGGGGCTGGCTGTTCAATGCACCGTCCCGATCAAAGGAGATATCATAGACTTCATGCCCGCCGGCTTCTTCGGGTGGAGACAGGATGCGGATACGGCAAGCCTGCCCCATATTGTCGATGCTGGGAACTTCGGAGTTTCTCAGAACTTCGATCTGATCCGTACCATCGGCCTCTTCCAGCAATCCGGCAAAATCCACCTGCAGTGCACGGGTGAGGTTCCACAGCGTCGAAATTGTCGGGCTGCTTTCACCCCGTTCGATCTGGCTGACCATGGATCGGGATACGCCGCTGAGATTGGCTACAGCTTCCAGGGACAATCCTTTTGCCCGGCGTGCCTCTTTCAGGCGGGCGGGCAGACGTGTCAGGATATCGTTTGAGTCTTCCGTCATGACGGAATTTCATGCGCGCTTGACGATCCGTTGTCAATTCCGACAGTGACGGAACGTCCTGTGGGACAGCTCAATGCTGCAGATGCATACTGCGCCCAAATCCAAGAGGAGAGAGACATGACCGACATTGTGATACTGGACGGAGCCCGTACGGCTATCGGCACATTCGGCGGGGCGCTTGCCTCGACCGCGCCCATCGATCTGGCAACGGTCGTCACCGAAGCGGCAATGGAACGTTCGGGCGTCGAGGGTGGTCAAATCGGTCATGTGGTGTTTGGCAATGTGATCAGTACCGAACCACGCGACATGTATCTTTCGCGTGTCGCTGCGATGCAGGCGGGCATTCCGAATGAAACGCCGGCAATGAACGTAAACCGTCTATGTGGGTCCGGCGCGCAGGCTGTTGTATCTGCGGTCCAGTCCCTGATGCTGGGGGATGCAGAGTTCGCGGTCGCAGGCGGGGCCGAAAGCATGTCGCGCAGTCCGTATATCGTGCCGCAGGCCCGCTGGGGTGCAAAAATGGGCGATGTAACCTCGATGGATATGATGCTGGGTGCGCTGAACTGCCCGTTTGGAACCGGGCACATGGGGGTGACAGCTGAAAACGTTGCCGACGAACATCGGATCACGCGTGAACAGATGGATGAGTTTGCCCTGTCCAGTCAGACCCGCGCTGCCTCGGCCATTGATGCGGGATACTTCGACGACCAGATCACGCCGGTTCAGGTGAAGGTCAAGCGTGACATGGTGGATTTCAAGGTCGACGAACATCCCAAAGCCACAACCGCCGAGGCACTCGCCGGATTGCGGCCAGTGTTCAAAAAAGATGGCCGTGTTACTGCAGGCAACGCATCGGGCATCAATGACGGTGCGGCTGCGATGGTTCTGGCCACGGCGGATGCTGCCGAGAAAGCAGGTCTGAAGCCAAAGGCCCGCATTCTGGGATATGGACATGCAGGTGTTCGTCCCGAGGTTATGGGGATCGGGCCTGTACCGGCAGTGCAGAACCTGATGGCAAAGACTGGTTTGTCGGTTGAAGATTTCGATGTGATCGAAAGCAATGAAGCGTTTGCATCTCAGGCGCTCGCCGTCAATCAGGAACTGGGACTGGACGCCGCCAAGGTGAATCCGAATGGTGGGGCGATCGCTCTGGGCCATCCAGTTGGGGCTACCGGTGCGATCATCACCCTGAAGACGCTGTATGAATTGGAGCGTACCGGGGGATCGAAAGGTCTGATCACCATGTGCATTGGCGGTGGTCAGGGGATCGCAATCGCAATCGAGCGTCTCTGATACGGAACGGGGGCAGATTGCCCCCAAAACCATCTTGAAAACTCTGGGCTCTTTGGGTGTGTTTAGCCCAGAGAGCTCATCAGCATTACGGCTGCCGCACCAGCAATGGCACCAATGGCCGCCGGCAGGAGCATAGGCAAAACACCTGATCTCTTTGGCTCATCTTTGTGAGTCTGCGCAATCAAAGCGTTTTCGACCAGATCAGGCAGGCGCGGTCCGAAACGTGCGAGAACCAACGCGGTCTTGCCAAAATCACGCAGAGCCGCACGCGGGCCGATCGATTTTTTGATGTAATCTTCGACCACGGGGCGCGCGACTTCCCAGATATTGATGTGCGGATCCAGTGAACGTGCGACGCCTTCAACCACTACCATCGTGCGCTGCAAAAGGATCAGTTCAGTCCGTGTTTCCATGCCGAAACGTTCGGTGACTTCGAACAGATAGTTGAGTAGCCGACCCATCGAGATATGGGTGGCGTCCATGCCAAAGATGGGCTCACCCACCGCGCGCAGTGCGCGGGCGAACTCGTCTACATCCTGATTGGCAGGGACATATCCGGCTTCGAAATGAACCTCGGCCACGCGTTTGTAATCGCGGCGGATGAAGCCGAACAGTATCTCGGCATAGACCCGGCGCGTATATTCATCGATATGGCCCATGATGCCAAAATCATAGGCAATAATGTCACCATTGGCGGCAACTTTCAGGTTGCCCTGATGCATGTCGGCATGAAAATAGCCGTCCCGCAACGCGTGCATCAGGAACAGGCGCAAGACGCGTTCTGCCAACGAATGGCGATCATGATTGGCGGCATCCAGCGCGTCATTGTCGCCCAGCGGAATACCGTCTGCCCAGCTAAGTGTCATGACGCGGCGCGCGGACAATGACCACACAACCGGCGGCAACCAGAAGCCTTCATCATCTTTGGTGTTGGCTTGGTATTCCGATGCTGCAGCGCTTTCGAGCCTCAGGTCCAGCTCTCCACGGACCACACCATCAAAATGTTCGATGACATCCATCGGACGCAGGCGTCGCGCACCCGGGGCAAACAGCTGCACGATGCGAGCTGCGAAATAGAAGGCGTCCACGTCCTTGCGGAAGGCGCGTTCGATCCCTGGGCGCAGAACTTTGACAGCGACCTCTTCACCGGTACTGGCCCGTTTGGCCTTGTGAACCTGAGCGATCGAAGCCGCCGCAATGGGTTCGCTGAATTCGGTGAACAATTCGTCGACCGGTTGACCCAGTTCTTTCTCAACTTCGGCCATCGCCTCGGCGCGAGAGAAGGGGGGCAGTTTATCCTGCAGAACACGCAGCTGCTCGGCCAGTTCATCACCGACCACGTCCGGGCGGGTCGACAGCACCTGACCAAATTTGATGTATGCCGGACCCAGTGCCGTCAGCGCGCGTGTGGCGGGCGGCATGTCCGGATCACCCTTGTAGCCCAACCACTGGAACGGTTTGCCCAGCGTGTGCGCCACGATGCGCAAAGCACGTGGTGCTTCGAAAGCGTCCAGCACCACGTTCATGGCACCGGTCCGCTCCAAAGTGGCGCCTGTCCGGATCAGGCGGATAATGTTATGAGGTCCGCGCATGTATCAGATCTTCCAACCGGAATGCAGCGCAGCGATGCCCATGCTGAGATTGCGATACTTGGCATTCTCAAATCCTGCTGTTCGGACCATGCTCAGGAATGTCTCCTGATCGGGGAACTTGCGGATCGATTCCACGAGATACTGATAGCTGTCGTAATCATTGGCGATCAGTTTTCCCATCCGGGGGATGACGTTGAAACTGTAGAGGTCATAGAGCTTTTGCAGCCCGTCATTCGGCAACTGGCTGAACTCCAACACCATCAGCCGTCCACCAGGTTTGAGGACGCGGAACGCCTCGTTTAGTGCCTCTTGTGGGCGGGTCACGTTCCGGATGCCGAATGAGATTGTGTAGACGTCGAAAGTATTGTCGTCGAAAGGCAGTGCCATGGCATCGCCGACCACCCAACTCAGGCTGTCCGACATCTGGTCAGCCTCGGCGCGCTGGCGTCCTTCGACCAACATCGGCTCCGTCAGGTCCAGCACTGTCGCTTGGCCGTGACCTGCACGTTTCAGGAACCTGAATGAGATATCGCCTGTCCCACCAGCTACATCCAGAAGATGCTGACCGGGCCGGGGGGCAAGCCAATCCATCATCGCGTCTTTCCAAACCCGGTGAATGCCCATCGACATGACATCGTTCATCACGTCGTATTTCGAGGCAACCGAGTTGAAAACGCCCTGCACGCGGCCGGCCTTGTCGGCCTCGGGGACGGTTTCAAACCCGAAATGGGTGGTCTTGTCGTTGGTGTCGGACATGAATGGACGCCTCTGCCTGTGTTGCTCATCCTTATAGGCCTCAGCGCGGGGAAGACAATCGCGCGAAATGGTAGCAGGGGGGACGATCGGACAGGCGCGCCACAGATTTTCCTTAGTCGCTGCATAAGACGACAGGCAGGTATTTTGAACAAACGGAGTTTTCCCCGTTGGCAAACGTTCTGGCAGTTTTGTTGTCCATTCTTCTGGTGCTGATATTTTTGGGATGGCGGATCAGAGCGGTGTTTCGCACGATCCGGCGCGTGCATCGTGCCGAAGGGGTGGGTGACAAACTGGACGCCGTCGCCAGACATTTTCCCAATGACCCTGTGGACGAGGCAATCTCCCGCGCGGGCAGCGAACGGCCTGCTCAGCAATCGCTGACGCGGCTGACCTTTCGAACGACACCGGGTTTGCTGGTCCTGATCGCGATTGCGTTTTTCAATGTGCTCAACATCAGTTTTTTCCAACCCGAGCTGATGCCCGATGACAAGGTTTTCCCGGGTTTGGAGGCAGAAACAATACTGTGGATCAAGTTGTCGCTGGTCGGGTTGGTCGTCTACACCCTAGTCTTTCATCTGGTGAACACGGTGACGATTGATGGGGCCGAATTGGTCACAACGGGTTGGCTGTTTCAACGGCGCTACTTTGATTTGACCACGCTGACCAAAATCAGCCTCAGGCATCACGGGACCTATGTGCTGCGTTTTTCTGATGGGAAGACGGCACGGATTCTGAAATATGTAACCGGACATGATGAAATGGTGCAGGCGCTGGAAAATGCTCTTGCGGCAAATCAGGAGAGCGCATGCCGGAACTTCCCGAAGTCGAAACGGTCCGCCGCGGGCTAAGCCCCGCAATGGAAGGTGTTGTCATCGATCGCGCCGACGTGAACCGTCCGGACCTGCGTTGGCCGTTCCCCGATCAGATGGCAAAGCGGCTGTCCGGTCAACGGGTGGATCGTTTGCGTCGACGGTCGAAGTATATTCTGGCCGATTTAGACAGCGGTGAGACCCTGCTGATTCATTTGGGCATGTCAGGGCGGATGACGGTATCCGGCGATCCGCTGGGCCAGTTTGTTCACAATCACCCTGCACCTGAAAAGCATGACCACGTCGTGTTTCACATGGCCAATGGTGCACGGATCACGTTCAATGATCCCCGTCGGTTTGGGGCGATGGATTTGCTGCCGACAGATACTGCCCACGAACACAAGCTGTTGTCTGTTCTGGGGCCCGAACCCCTTGGGAATGATTTTCACGAGCAGCATTTGATCGATGCGTTTCGGGGGAAGAATACTCCGGTTAAGTCGGCGCTGCTGGATCAGAGAATCGTTGCCGGATTGGGTAATATCTATGTGTGTGAAGCGCTTTATCGCGGCGGAGTGTCGCCACGTCGCAAAGCAGGGCAGATTTCCGAGCAACGTGTAGCGGCATTGGTTCCAATCATCCGCCAGGTTCTGGAAGAGGCGATCAGGGCGGGGGGATCATCCTTGCGGGATTTCCGGCAAGCCGATGGAGAACTTGGATATTTTCAGCACAGGTTTGATGTGTATGGCCGTGAAGATGAGCCGTGCAGAACAGAAGGTTGTGACGCGAAAGTAAAGAGAATCACTCAGTCCGGTCGCTCATCATTCTATTGTGCGCAATGCCAAAGATAGCTTGATCCAAGTTTTTCGCGTGATAAGGAATCGTATCTGAACGGAACAACCGAAAGCTTAGACCTCATGGCTTTTGAGACGATCATCGTCGAAATTGAAGACCACGTCGCCCTAATCAAGCTCAACAGACCGGATGCGCTGAATGCTCTGAACACTCAACTTTTGAGTGAACTGTGCGATGCGCTGGAAGATGCGGACCAGAATGACAAGGTGCGTTGCATCGTCATCACCGGTTCTGACAAGGCCTTTGCCGCTGGCGCGGACATCAAGGAAATGTCCGAGAAGAGCTATGTTGAAGTTTACACTGAAAACCTGTTTGCCGATGTAAATGATCGGATTGCCGCGATCCGCAAACCGATCATCGCAGCTGTTGCCGGCTATGCGTTGGGCGGTGGCTGTGAGGTCGCGATGATGTGTGACTTCATCATTGCCGCGGACACTGCCAAGTTTGGCCAGCCCGAGATCAACCTTGGTGTTATTGCCGGAATGGGTGGCAGCCAGCGCCTGACTCGCTTTGTTGGCAAATCCAAGTCGATGGACATGAACCTGACAGGCCGTTTCATGGACGCGGAAGAGGCCGAACGCTCGGGTCTTGTCAGTCGGGTTGTCCCATCCAAGAAGCTGATCGAAGAGGCTGTGGGTGCAGCACAGAAGATCGCTGAGAAATCGCTGCTCAGCGCAATGGCGGCCAAAGAGGCGGTGAATCGCAGCTATGAATTGCCGCTGAGCGAGGGCATGCTGTTCGAACGCCGGGTCTTCCACTCGATGTTCGCGACCGAAGACCAGAAGGAAGGCATGGCAGCGTTTCTCGAAAAACGGGCAGCGCAGTTTCGGGACAAGTAAACGCCGAAATAGCTGATCGGATGAGGCGGGCAGGGCCCGCCTTTTTCATACCTGCTATGCACCGTTGAAGATTCGGCTTGGCAAATACAGCAAACTTGGATATGCAGCGCCGCTATACATGCGCGTGCGGCCCGCTTGGCCAGAATCACACTCGTGATCCCTGATCCGGTACGGAAATGTCCGTGGCGCGCAACCCTGAGACAATCGAACCGAACAAAGGTCAGAGATACACATGGCAAATTCGCCCCAAGCTAAGAAGCGCGCTCGTCAGAACGACAAGCGTTTCGCAATCAACAAAGCACGTCGTTCGCGCATCCGTACCTTCCTGCGCAAGGTCGAAGAAGCAATCGCATCCGGTGACAAGGAAGCAGCAACCGCAGCTCTGCGCGTCGCTCAGCCTGAACTGATGCGCGGCGTCACCAAAGGTGTCTTCCACAAGAACACAGCGGCACGTAAAATGTCGCGCCTGTCGGCTCGCGTGAAGGCGCTGGGTTGACCTTACGTCAACTATTGTTGACTTAGATCGTTCGAAGGGGCGTCGCGGATTGCGGCGCCTTTTTCATTGTTGCCTGAATGCCGCGTCTTCACAAATCTGAGAGATTCTTTCGGCCAAAGACCCGAGTCAATATCAGAGTTTCGTTGCCGCGACCCGCTGCCTCTTGTTACCACTGATTCAGCGATTCACTCGCTTGGGGGGACAGGCTGTCATTGCGATCATACTGACGGGCATCAGGACGATCCATTGACGAATGTCGGCAACCGGCTCGAACTGGTTTGACGATCTGCTACGGATCTCGGGATCACCGACGATCTTAGCCCTGTCTAAAAATTGAAAGGTAACGCGCAACCCTGTTTCTGGGGACGTGCCTGCTGTGGGACGTGGCCAAACTGCTGTTGTGCGGGCGAAGAAGAAATTATCCGCCGAATCCCTTGGTTCGGCGCAAGGATACCTTTTTGCGAGTGAACGCCAGAAGCCGGGAGACCGGACACATTAATAAGGCCGACAGGCCAATAAAGAATGGGATGCGTGAGGCGCTTAATGACACAAGAGAAATGGGGACAACTGCGTAGCAAGTTGCTGAAGGCCATCGGCCGGAACAATTTCACCACCTGGATCGAACCTCTGGAATTCCAGGAGTTGCAGGATGGTGTGGCTGTATTTTCGGTGCCGACGAACTTTATGGGCAACTATGTCAGTCAGAATTTTGCGGACCTCATTCTGTATGAGCTGAACACCTCGGGTGAATCGGTTCAGCGCCTTGCCTTTCGTGTAGCGGCGAATTCTCCTGCGCGCCCCGTTGCTGCGCCAGTGGCAGAGCCAGCACTCGCAGCGGTCTCGGAAACTGTCGCACCGGTGCAACCTGAAGCATCTTATCCGTCAGATATTGCAAGTGACGCGCTGGAATCCCTGCAGGCTGCGCCACTTGACGCCCGTTTTACATTTGAAAGCTTTGTGGTCGGCAAACCCAATGAATTGGCCCATGCCGCTGCGCGCCGCGTCTCCGAGGGTGGTCCCGTCACATTCAATCCGCTGGTCCTGTATGGGGGTGTCGGTCTGGGTAAAACACACCTGATGCATGCCATCGCGTGGGAGCTGAAAACCAAACGCCCCGAACTCAACGTACTGTACCTTTCGGCAGAACAGTTCATGTATCGCTTTGTGCAGGCGCTGCGCGAGCGTCGGATGATGGATTTCAAACATCTGTTCCGCTCGGTCGACGTGCTGATGGTTGATGACGTGCAATTCATCGCAGGCAAGGATTCGACCCAGGAAGAGTTCTTCCACACGTTCAACGCGCTGGTGGATCAGAACAAGCAGATTATCATATCGGCCGATCGTGCGCCGGGTGAGATCAAGGATCTGGAAGATCGTGTAAAGTCGCGCCTGCAATGTGGTCTGGTTGTTGATCTGCACCCGACCGATTACGAACTGCGTCTGGGCATCCTGCAGAACAAAGTACAGCATTACAGCAGCACCTATCCTGATCTGACCATCGCCGATGGTGTGCTCGAGTTCCTCGCGCATCGCATTTCGACCAATGTTCGCGTTTTGGAAGGCGCTTTGACCCGTCTGTTTGCCTTCGCTTCGCTGGTGGGTCGCGAAATCGACATGGAACTGACGCAGGACTGCCTGGCCGATGTGCTGCGCGCATCCGAGCGCAAGATCACGGTCGAAGAGATTCAGCGCAAAGTTTCAGACTATTACAACATCCGCCTGTCCGACATCATCGGCCCCAAGCGCCTGAGGTCCTATGCCCGCCCGCGTCAGGTGGCGATGTATCTATGCAAGCAACTGACCAGCCGCTCGCTGCCGGAGATTGGTCGCCGCTTTGGTGGCCGTGATCACACCACCGTCATGCACGGCGTAAAGCGCATCGAAGAGCTGAAGCTGACCGACGGTCAGATCGCCGAAGATGTCGAGATGCTGCGCCGGTCACTCGAAGCCTGAGTTGGTCCGGTAATTCGGAACACAACGCCTCGGACAAGCGGGTTCGGGGCGTTTTCTTGTGCGGTATTGTCCACGGTCGCCGAGGAACTGTGCCAAATGCAACACGCGCCTCTTGACCGTTTGGTCATTCCGACCCAGAAATCCGTAAAAAATCCTTGTGCCTCAGGGCTGAACCGCTAACTTGCCAGTCCCGCCCATAACGGCACTCAAGTCAGAGGAATTGAGGGTATGAAGATCAGCATCGAACGCGGCACCCTTCTCAAGGCCGTCTCGCAGGCCCAATCCGTTGTGGAACGCCGAAACACAATTCCGATCCTGGCGAACGTATTGATCGAAGCCGAAGGTGATCAGGCTTTGTTCCGTGCCACCGATCTGGATATCGAGGTGGTCGACAAGGCGCCGGCGCAGGTCGAAAAGGCGGGCGCTACAACCGTCGCAGCGACGACCCTGCATGAGATCGTGCGGAAACTGCCCGACGGCGCATTGGTGACATTGACTGCTGATAGTGCAGCAGGCCGTCTGACCGTTGAAGCGGGGCGCTCGAACTTCTCGCTGGCAACGCTGCCAAAAGAAGATTTCCCGGTCATGGCGTCCTCGGAGTACCAGTCGAACTTTACCGCTTCGGCTGCCTTGCTGCGCCGGTTGTTCGACAAATCGAAATTTGCCATCTCAACCGAAGAGACGCGCTACTATCTGAACGGTGTCTATATGCATGTTGCTGATGGCTCCGAAGGTGGCAAAGTTCTGCGCTGTGTGGCAACCGACGGGCACCGACTGGCCCGCATCGACGCAGACCTGCCTGACGGGGCCGCTGACATGCCAGGCGTAATCGTGCCGCGCAAAACCGTAGGTGAATTGCGCAAGCTGCTGGATGATGATGAGATGGATATCGCCGTCTCGGTCAGCGAAACCAAAGTACGGTTCGCGACACCTGACATAACGCTGACTTCAAAGGTGATCGACGGAACTTTCCCCGACTACACACGCGTTATCCCCCAGGGCAATACGCGCAAGCTTGAGGTGGACGCCGCCGAATTCGCGCAAGCCGTGGATCGGGTCGCAACGGTTTCGTCAGAGCGTTCGCGCGCGGTAAAGTTGCAGCTGGACGGTGATAAGCTGGTCTTGTCCGTCAACGCACCCGATAGCGGTGCAGCTGAGGAAGAGCTGGCCGTAGCCTACGGGGATGAGCGCCTCGAGATAGGCTTTAACGCCAAGTATCTGCTCGAGATCGCATCTCAGGTCGACCGCGAGAACGCGGTATTCATGTTCAACTCGGCAGGTGATCCGACCCTGATGCGCGAAGGTAATGACCAGAGCGCAGTGTATGTTGTCATGCCGATGCGCGTCTGATCGCGTTGCTTGTGACAGACGTGAACTAACAGAAGGGAGGGGTCATGGCTTTGGCCCTGACCGAGCTTACGGTCTCGCATTTTCGGTCGCACAAGCTGGCGCGTTTGTCGCTGGATGGGCGGCCGGTGGCCATTCATGGGCCAAACGGGGCGGGTAAGACCAACATCCTTGAAGCGGTGTCCTTGTTTTCGCCCGGTCGCGGTATGCGACGGGCGAGTGCGGCCGAGATGACAAGACGACCCGAGGCTTTGGGCTGGAAGCTGTCGGGGCTATTGCAGGCGCAGGCGCAGCAATTTGAGATCGAAACCTGGTCCGAGGGCGGTGCCGCGCGCCAGGTTCGCATTGATGACAAGGCGTCCAGTCAGATCGAACTGGGTAAACTGGCACGAGTCGTCTGGCTGGTTCCTTCTATGGACAGGTTGTGGATCGAAGGCGCAGAAGGACGGCGCCGATTTTTGGATCGGATCGCGTTGAGTTTCGATCCGGAACATGCCGAGGCTTCGCTGACCTATGAAAAATCCATGCGGGAGCGCAATCGTCTGCTGAAAGAGCAGGTGCGCGATGCCCACTGGTATGCAGCGTTGGAAGGTCAGATGGCCGAGACGGGGCACCGGATACACACTGCGCGCCTATCAGCGCTGGATCATCTGCGAAGCGCACAGGATCAGGCTGAAACAGCCTTTCCATCTGCTGATCTGGAACTGGTTCAAACCGAAGGTGCGATGCCGGAAACAGCTGACGATCTGCGGGATGCACTGAATGAAAGCCGCTTTCGCGATCTGGCTGCAGGCAGGACTTTGGTGGGTCCGCATCGGTCGGATTTGTACGGTGTGTTTGCGGCCAAGGGTGTTCCGGCAAAGGATTGTTCGACTGGTGAGCAGAAGGCGCTGCTGGTTTCGCTGATCCTCTCCAACGCGCGGGCGCTGGCCGGGATGGTGGGTGCTCCACCGATTGTGTTGCTGGATGAGGTGGCCGCGCATCTGGACGCGGATCGCCGTGCGGCGCTGTATGACGAGATCTGTGCTTTGGGTGCTCAGGCCTGGATGACGGGCACCGGGCCTGAACTGTTTGCGGAACTGGGTGACCGAGCTCAGACGCTGATCGTTTCCGAAGGCGACGACGGCTCGGTCGTAAGCTCTTAGGCGGGTTCGCTGACCTTACGCTCCCACAGGAAACCGCGCATAACTTCGTCGACTGGCGTTTTCGCCATGTGGTTGACGTAGTTCGACATGGTTTTCTGCGCGAGGCCTAGAACCACATCCAGAACCGCACGGTGCGAATAACCTGCGTCGAAGAACGCCTGCAGCTGCTCTTCGGTCGGGTTGCCGCGAGATTCCATGACTTGCAGCGTAAATGTGCGCAGCGCTTCCAGCTTTGCGTTGGGCAGCGGGGTTTCATTGCGCAGGGCTTCGGTGATGTCGTCGGAAACCTTCATCATCTTGGCAATACCGGTGTGGGCAGGGACGCAGTAGTGGCATTCGTTTTCCACGTTGATGGTCTGCCAAACGACGGTTTTCTCATCGTTGTCGAAATCGGTCTGCATGAACAGGCCGTGCAGCACCTGATAGCCTTCCAGGTGCTGGGGGCTTTCCGCCATCACCTTGTGCAGGCCAGGCAGGCGGCCAAATGCGGCCTGCGATTTTTCCAGCAGTGGTTTGGATCCCTCAGGGGCGGATTCGAGATCGTGGGACGGGAAGTTGGCCATTTGAAAACTCCTTTTCTGGCGCGTTGAGGCAGAAATAGTCTTTCTTGAGCGATCACTCAAGTATATATTTGAGCAACCGTTCAAGAATTGGTGAAGACAATGCCACGCAAACCCGAATATGACCGTGATGCTCTGATTGCTCAGGCCAGGGATATCTTTTGGCGTCAGGGGTGGGCCGGGACGTCGCTGAAGGATCTGGAGCGCGAACTGAAACTGAAACCCGGCAGTTTTTATGCGGCATTTGGGTCCAAGGATGCGCTGTATGGCTTGGCTTTGGAACGCTACGCGCAGGAAGGGATTGCGAGGCTAAAGGCGCTTGCTGATAAATTAGGCCCGCTTGAGGCTTTGAAGGCGCAGCCACGGCTTGTTATTGAGGCCAGCGATGCCCCCGCAAAAGCTTGCATGCTGGCCAAAACATACGCGGAACTGCAGGCCAAAGACCACGCACTCGCCGAAGCAGCTGGCATTCATATGGCAGAGATGAAGGCGTGTTTCGCCGATCTGTTTCGTCGCGCGCGGGAAGCAGGGGATATCGCTTCGGATCATGATCCGAACCGGCTAGCAACGCGTTACCAATCTGATCTTCTGGGTCTTCGGTTGTCTGCTGAGCGAAAGGACGTAAACGCGCAGGAAATTGCTGCGGACATAGCGGCTGATATCGATCAATTGTGAGGTTTCGGCGCACATCTGCCGTATCGAACGTAATCAACCTCTGCTGACACAAAATATTGGGGGAGCGCGTGACAATCCCCCCCAGAAAACGTATAAGTTACCAAAATAATATAGGTACTAACGGCATGTCCGAAGACGCACAGGCACCACAAGAATATGGCGCGGATTCCATCAAGGTTCTCAAGGGCTTGGAGGCCGTTCGCAAGCGCCCCGGTATGTATATCGGCGACACCGACGATGGCTCGGGTCTGCACCACATGGTGTACGAGGTTGTCGACAACGGAATTGACGAGGCTTTGGCTGGTCACGCCGACCATGTAACGGTCAAGATTCATGCCGATTCCAGTGTCTCGGTCAGCGACAACGGGCGCGGGATTCCGGTCGATATTCACCCGGAAGAGGGCGTCTCGGCTGCCGAGGTTATCATGACCCAGCTGCACGCTGGCGGTAAGTTCGACAGCAACTCGTATAAAGTGTCTGGTGGTCTGCATGGCGTGGGCGTTTCGGTGGTGAATGCCCTGTCGAACTGGCTGGAGTTGCGCGTCTGGCGTAACGGAAAGGAACACGTAGCGCGGTTCGAAGGCGGCGAGACTACCGAGCATCTGAAAGTTGTCGCTGAATGCGGTGACCGGACGGGAACTGAGGTGCGTTTCCTTGCCTCGACGGATACGTTTTCGAACCTGGAGTACTCGTTCGAGACGCTGGAAAAGCGCCTTCGCGAGCTTGCCTTCCTGAACTCGGGCGTACGGATCATTTTGATCGACGAACGCCCGGCTGAACGGCTTGAGACTGAGCTGTTCTACGAAGGCGGTGTGAAAGAGTTCGTAAAGTATCTCGACCGTTCCAAGACGGCCGCGATGCCCGAACCGATTTACATCAAAGGCGAACGCGACGATATCGGCGTTGAAATCGCTATGTGGTGGAATGACAGCTATCACGAGACTGTTTTGCCATTCACCAACAACATCCCGCAGCGCGATGGCGGGACGCACGTGGCCGGTTTCCGGGGGGCGCTGACCCGGACGATCAACAACTATGCCCAATCCAGCGGGATTGCGAAAAAGGAAAAGGTCAGCTTTACCGGCGATGATGCACGTGAAGGTCTGACCTGCGTGTTGTCGGTGAAAGTGCCCGACCCGAAGTTTTCGTCCCAGACCAAGGATAAGCTGGTCAGCTCCGAGGTGCGCCCTGCAGTCGAAGGACTGATGAACGAAAAACTGGCCGAATGGTTCGAAGAGAATCCCAACGAGGCCAAGACCATTGTCGGCAAGATCATCGAAGCGGCATTGGCCCGCGAAGCCGCCCGTAAGGCGCGCGAACTGACCCGCCGCAAAACGGCGATGGATGTGAACTATCTGGCCGGCAAGCTGAAAGACTGTTCCGAGAAGGATCCGTCCAAGACCGAGGTTTTCCTTGTCGAGGGTGACTCGGCTGGAGGTTCTGCTCAGACGGGTCGTGATCGCCTGACTCAGGCCGTTCTGCCTCTGCGCGGTAAAATCCTGAACGTCGAGCGCGCCCGGTTTGACCGGATGCTGTCGTCTCAGGAAATCGGCAATCTTGTTATGGCGCTGGGCACCGGAATTGGTCGCGATGAGTTCAACATCGAAAAACTGCGCTACCACAAGATCGTCATCATGACCGATGCCGACGTGGATGGCGCGCACATCCGAACGCTGTTGTTGACTTTCTTCTACCGGCAAATGCCGGAGCTGATCGAGGGCGGTTACCTCTATATCGCGCAGCCGCCGCTCTACAAGGTTTCGCGCGGTAAATCAGAGGTTTACCTGAAGGATCAGGCGGCACTGGACGACTACCTGATCAACCAGGGCGTCGAAGGGGCGGTACTGAAACTGGGCTCGGGCGAAGAGATCGTCGGTCAGGACCTGACCCGTGTTGTGGACGAAGCGCGCCAGTTGAAGCGCGTTCTGGACGCCTTCCCAACCCACTATCCGCGCCACATTCTGGAGCAGGCCGCCGTTGCAGGAGCCTTTGTCCCAGGTGCGGTGGATGCCGACCTTCAAGGCGTGGCCGACAAAGTCGCCGCGCGTCTCGACCTGATCGCGCTGGAATACGAGCGTGGCTGGCAAGGTCGCATTACGCAAGATCACGGTATCCGTCTGGCCCGTATCCTGCGCGGTGTCGAAGAGGTCCGTACGCTAGATGGCCCGATGCTGCGTTCAGGTGAGGCTCGCAAAACCGGCAGCTTCACCCAAAGCTTGCAAGAGATCTACAACACCCCGGCGACACTGATCCGGCGCGACCGGTCTCAGGTCATTCATGGGCCGCTGGACCTATTGCGTGCCATTCTGGAAGAGGGCGAAAAAGGCCTGTCGCTGCAACGCTATAAAGGTCTGGGTGAGATGAACCCCGATCAGCTTTGGGAGACCACACTGGACCCGGATGCGCGGACGCTTCTGCAGGTACGAGTGGACGATATGGTCGAGGCTGATGACCTGTTCACCAAGCTGATGGGTGATGTGGTCGAACCACGCCGTGAGTTTATTCAGAAAAATGCGCTGAGCGTCGAAAATCTGGATTTCTGACAAATTGCAGGTGTGCGGATAACACTTCGCACACCCCATATTTTTGCGTGGTATGCGCATAGTTTTGCGCTGCACAGACTGTGTCTGCCGTACCGATGATCTCAATCAGTTTTTTGGCGTAGTCGTTGCGGTCATAGACTCTTGCGGCGCTCAACCCGCATAGGGCCTCCCTAAGGAGCCTTGGGTTCGTTGCGGCCTTTTTGCTTGGAATCTCGCGAAAGTCTGCGATGCGCAGAAAACAGGCTTTGCAAACGTTGGAGTACCTTCCTTTGCCGCTGCTTTAGTCCAGCCTCAAACGGCAGTATCTGCAAGCAGTGAAAAATAAGGGAACCAACCGGAGTCTTGAGGTACGACTAAGGGCGCCTCCGGTATATCTATCGACCCAGAAAATTCTTGTCATTAGCTGGAATTCGGACTGACTAATCCAAAATCCTCGAATGGCCACTTGAAATTCTGGACCGACCATTCCACATCCAAGATATGAGCGAAGGTACTCTTATAATTGGCGGCAACAAATCGTCCGCAGGTCCGGGTCGGCCTCGTAGCTTTGACGAAGCCGAGGCTTTGGAAAAAGCCTTGTGCGTTTTTTGGCACAAGGGCTACGAGACAGCATCTGTGGATGATCTGACCGAAGCCATGGGTTTGAGCCGGTCCAGCTTCTATGGAACGTTCGGTAACAAACAGGCTTTGTTTCACAAAGCCCTAAGCCACTATTCCAGGCGTGGTTTGAAGACTTTGCGTGATGTCGCGAACGCGGGCGGGGATGACCCCGTTGGTGCGATAATGGAAGCTTTGGCGAACCCGCAAGGTGGTCGTGACGGCTGCATGCTGATCAACTGCCTTACGGAGCTTGCTCCTCATGATGAGGAAGTGGCGGCTCTCGGGCGGCATCATTTGGAGAGCATTGACGAGATTATTGCGAGAGCGCTTAAACCTTCGGATCCGGGACAGGCACTCGTCAAGGCGCGCGCCTTTGCCTCCCTTGCAATCGGCACATTGGCCTTGCGGAAGGCGGGTGTGCCCTCCGATCAGATATCGCAAACTCTGAAACAAGCCCGTTTGGTGATTTCGCCATAAGGCCTCCCGACACCATAAGGAAATGAAACCTACCACAAACTCAAACAAGAGACCGTGACCCCAATATTGGACTAATTAGTCCAATAATATCTGAACGAAGTTTACCAAAGAAGGAAGCAGCAATGGCTGATGAAAAACTGTTTTCCGGCATCAAAGCTGGAGCAATCGAGCTGAAAAATCGCGTTGTTATGGCGCCATTGACCCGCAACCGGGCAAGAGCCGAGGATGACAGCGTCCATGAATTGCAGGCCAAATACTATGCGCAGCGCGCGGATGCTGGACTGATCATTACGGAAGCTTCGCAAATCTCGCCCCAAGGCAAAGGCTATGCCTGGACGCCCGGCATCTATTCCGATGCGCAGATCGACGGCTGGAAAAAAGTGACTGAGGCTGTCCATGCCGAGGGTGGGAAGATTGTGATCCAACTTTGGCATGTGGGCCGGATTTCTCATTTTAGCTTGCAACAGGATGGCGGCGCCCCTGTTGCACCATCCGCAATTGGCGCTAAAGCCATGACCTTTGATGGCGAGCAGTTTGTCGAAACATCGGAACCTCGGGCTCTGAGTATCGAAGAAATTGCAAGCGTTGTCGCCGACTACCGACAGGCCGCAGAAAACGCCAAGAAGGCCGGATTTGACGGTGTCGAAGTCCATGCAGCCAACGGATATCTTATTGATCAGTTTCTGCGGGACGAGTCCAACAAGCGTGAAGACGAATACGGCGGTCCTGTCGAGAACAGAGCACGGTTCCTGAAAGAGGTCATGGACGCAGTAGTCGACGTGTGGGGTGCCGACCGTGTTGGTGTCCGCCTCAGCCCCTTCTCGGACGCCAACAACATTTCCGACAGCGATCCACAGGCGACGTTCTCGCATGCGATCAAGTTGTTGAATAGCTTTGGGTTGGCCTATCTCCATCTCGTAGAAGGACAAACCGGCGGCCCGCGCGATATTCCTGAAGGTGGTGATTTAAAGGCGCTATATGAATTGTTTGACGGCGCGAAAATGGGCAACAACGCTTATGATCGCGAAATGGCGATTGAATCGGTTGATACCGGCGCCGTCGATCTGGTGGCCTTTGGCAGACCGTTCATTTCCAATCCGGATCTTGTCAGTCGGCTGGAGAAAGACGCCCCTTTGAATGAGCTGGATGCAACTACCCTCTACGGCGGTAATGAAAAGGGATACACGGACTACCCGACACTGGGACAGGAAGCTGTTGCCGCAGAGTGATGCATCACTCTTAACTCCTTAGTGAAAAACAATAAAAAATAGAGTGAGCGCGCCGGTTTGGACGCGCTCATTTCGCAGGTACGGCAATATCTATTCTGGACGCGGGATCTATCACAACTCTGCGAATGGACTGCTTCCCTCCGATTGCGGTGATTAAGAGAGGCTTTTGAGTTTATTATCAGCGTCTCTTTTGAGTTGGCGAAATCCAGGTTTCAGCAGATACCACGTTCGAGAAAACGAGCCGCGTGAGACGGCCTGATGGATTTTGGCCTTATCTGCGGCGCAGAGTTGGTCCTTCGTATTTGCTGCTGGTTGGGTAACGTTAGGTTGGGAGTACGATATGGAATTACCAACACTGACGTACGAAATGATAGCCGTACTGAGTCTATTGTCTTTTACCGTCTTACTTTTTGTTACCGAGATTATACGGATTGATGTCGCAGCAATTCTTGTAATGGTGCTGCTTGGTGCACTGAGCTATCTCCCGGGGCTAGGTAATCTTGCAGATGTATCCAAGCTCTTTGAAGGTTTTTCCTCGAACGCTGTGATGTCCATCATCGCAGTTATGGTAATCGGGGCTGGGCTTGATAAGACGGGGCTTATGTCAAAAGTTGCGGCCCTGATCCTCAAGAATGGTGGCACGACAGAGGCTCGGATAATCCCCATAATATCTACAACGGTTGGTGTCATCAGCTCCTTCATGCAGAACGTCGGAGCTGCTGCGCTTTTTCTTCCCGTTGTGAGCCGCATCTCAGCACGTACGGAAATCCCGATGAGTAGGTTGCTGATGCCCATGGGGTTTTGCGCAATACTGGGTGGTACCATCACATTAGTCGGGTCGTCGCCCCTCATCCTGTTGAATGACCTGATTGTTTCGGCAAATTCATCTCTACCGGCCAACCAACAAATGGAGACATTTGGGTTGTTTTCAGTCACGCCTATCGGCGTGATGCTGGTGCTGACAGGGGTGCTTTATTTTGTGCTCTTTGGTCGTTGGGTCCTCCCAGCGCAGCGGGAGCGTGGCGAGGACGCAAGCTCGGCTCGGTCCATGCAGACCTATGTCGAAAACACCTATGGGCTTAGGGCCGATATGTTCGAGATACGGGTTCCAGAGGGCTCGATCTTGATTGGACAAACGCTCGCAGATGTCATGGTCGCCCACAACTTATACATTCTTGGCACATCCTATCGCGGACACAAGGTCATCGCGCCGATGGCTGATACAAAGATCGAAGCGCCAGCGCGGCTTGCAGTGCTTGGCCTGCGCCGTGTTGTTGAGCATCAGTTTGCTGAACCTTACGGTTTAGAGATCCTACCCCAACTAGATGTCTTTGCAGATGATTTCGCCGCGACCCAATCGGGGGTCGCAGAGGTTGTTATTCCGCCCGGCTCTTCAGTGATCGGCCAGACTCCGATTGATTTGCGCCTCCGTCAGACACACGGTTTGTCTCTGTTGGCCATTCAGCGCGGCGAAGAAACACTGAGCCATGTAGAAACCGAAGATCATTCAGCCACGCATATCGGGCAAGTTCCTTTGCAAGCCGGTGATACGTGTGTGGTGCACGTGCAGTGGGACCGTCTGACACGACTGAAGTCAGACAGGGATTTCGTCGTTGTCACCTCGGATTTTCCACAAGAAGAGTTGCGGCCTCACAAGGTTGGATGGGCGCTCGCCTTCTTCCTAATAGCGTTGATCTTAATTCTGTTTTCTGATCTGCGCTTGTCGTTGTGCCTGTTAATTGGCGCTGTTGGCATGGTTTTGAGCCGGGTGTTGTCGATTGATGAGGCCTACGAGTCGATAAGTTGGAGCACAGTTTTTCTACTCGCTTCACTGATCCCGTTGGGTCAGGCAGTTCAGAACACCGGCACTGCGGATTGGATTGCAGCACATGTGTTGGCTCTACTGAAGGGTTGGCCGATATGGTCGTTGCAAGCAGGAGTAGCCGTTTTGGCTACGGTATTCACGCTGGTCATGTCCAACGTAGGTGCAACTGTTCTGCTGGTGCCGTTAGCCGTTTCTATTGCGGTATCTTCGGGTGGAAACCCGGCTGTATTTGCTCTTACCGTGGCAATTTCGACGTCTAACTCATTTTTGATCCCAACCCACCAGGTGAACGCGTTGATCATGGGGCCCGCAGGTTATCGGGTGGTCGATTTTGTTCGCTCAGGCGGAATCATGACGCTACTTTTCTTAGTTGTCTCAATGACCGGGCTTGCGCTTTTCTTCTGAGCCGCTTCTCGGCGATCCGTACAGATGTACTCCGCTTCAGCTCAGAAGAACTCATAAGGTGAGGTTCTTGTGAGCAAACTTTAGTGTCTTCCCCTGCTGCCTCAACTCACACCAAATTTGCGACGCAAATGCTCGGCCAAGGCCGTTATGCGACGTGGTTGGGCGCGGCTAGGCGGAAACATCATTTGCAGAGGTTTCGGCGGTGGCAGGAAGTCGCGCAAGACAGAAACAAGTCTGCCAGATCGAACATCGTCGCCAACATCCAGCTCCGACTTTAATACGACCCCATGGCCTGAAATTGCCCAATCGCGGATGAGTGAACCATCATTGACTATTCGATTTCCCTTTACCGACACGCGCTGGGCATTTGGTCCAGATCCAAACTCCCAAACGTTATCAATCATGTCGCCAAACCTCATGACCAAGCAATTGTGGTTTAATAGATCTTCTGGTTTTTCAGGCGTTCCGAATGAAGCTAGGTAATCTGGGGACGCACATACGAACCGTTGGTAGCTTCCTAGACTTCGCAATCTGAGCGAGCTGTCTGTTATGTTGCCAAAGCGAACGGCGAGGTCAAAACCCTGGCCTACAAGGTCGACATAGCCGTCCGAGAGGGACAGTTCGATTGAGACGGCGGGGTTCTTTTCGGTGAATTCGGCAATAACTTCGGAGACAAAGCTCCGTCCCAAATCGATAGGCGCGCTTATGCGAATTGGACCAGATAGAGTTTCGGCACCATGCCGAACAAGTGTGTCCAAGTCCGCAACCTCACCGAGTACACTTTTTGCACCGTCGGCTAGTAACCGGCCTTCTTCAGTCAGGCTGATGGAACGGGTGGTTCGGTTGAATAAAACCACTCCGTAGTGTGTTTCTAGGGCCGCGAGGCGCTCGGATACTGTCGTGCTCGACATCCCTGTCTCCCGCGCCGCGGCCACAAGACTGCCTTTCTCGGCTATAGTCAGAAACAAGCGAAGATTGTCTAAAAGCATTAAACGGAATTTCCGGATTATATGTTCGATTTGGACCTGTTTATCCCGAAAGGACTGCGGCGTAAATCTGGCACATCCTTCAAGAACACAAGGGACCTATTCCAATGGCCAAGCTGACAATCGTCGCCAACATCAAAGCCAACCCTGACAAGATCGACCTCGTAAAGGCCGAGCTGATCAAGCTCATCGACATAACCCGTGCCGAAGAGGGTTGCATCAACTACGACCTTCATCAGGACAACGACAACCCGGCTCATTTCGTATTCTACGAAAACTGGGAAAGCCGGGAGCTTTGGCAAACCCACATGGGTGCTCAGCACCTTGCGGCTTACTTGGAAGCAACAGAGGGTGCCGTTGCAGAATTCACGTTGAATGAAATGACAGTCATCGGTTGATACAGAACCGAACAAAGGAGCACGTTATGAAAGCCGTGGGATACCGTGAGACAGGGTCGATTGATCGGGCGGACGCCTTAATCGACTTTGAGGCCGATAAACCGACGCCGAAGGGGCATGACTTGTTGGTGAAAGTGCAGGCCGTGTCAGTGAACCCAGTCGATACGAAAATTCGGCAAAAACGTGCTCCCGCGGGTCCAGCACCTGATATTCTGGGATGGGACGCAGTAGGGATCGTCGAAGCAATTGGCGAAACGGTTGAGACTTTCAGTCCGGGAGATACAGTTTGGTACGCCGGGGCAATAAACAGATCGGGGACCAATGCCGAGTTTCATCTGGTGGATGAACGTATTGTCGGAGCCGCGCCAAAATCCATACCGGCGAAAGCGGCTGCGGCGATGCCGCTAACGACGCTTACTGCTTTTGAGATGCTGTTCGACCGCTTGCGAGTCCAAGATGCCGTTTCCGGCGGAACCAATACGTTGCTGGTTATTGGTGGCGCTGGTGGTGTTGGGTCAATCACCATTCAATTGGCACGGGCTCTCACTGAATTGACAGTGATAGCGACGGCGTCCCGACCCGAGACACAAGACTGGGTTCGAGAGCTGGGCGCACACCATGTCATCAACCATGCGGAACCTTTTGGCACACAACTCGAGGCTCTCGGTATCGACAGCGTGGATTTCATTTATTCGACAAACCATTCCCAGCTTTATGCTTCCCAAGCTGGAGAGGTGATGACACCTCAAGGTCGCTTTGGGTTGATTGATGATCCTGAAACCTTCGACATCGCGCCGTTCAAACCCAAATCGATCTCATTGCATTGGGAGTTCATGTACACTCGGTCGCTTTTTGGGACTGGAGATATGAACCGTCAAAGCGAAATCCTGAATCAGGTCGCCGGGTTGATAGATGACGGAAAGATCAGATCCACAGCGACCGATACACTTGGTAGGATCAATGCTGCAAACTTAAAGAAAGCGCATGCTATCCTTGAAAGCGGCAAGGCCAAAGGAAAGCTGGTGCTTGAGGGTTTTTAGATGAGAATTGAGCGGCTGGATCATGTGAATATCGTGACGACTAGGTTGCCTGAGATGGTTACTTGGTATGAAGAGGTCTTGGGTTTAAAACTCGGGGCCCGCCCTGATTTTCCGTTTCCCGGAGCGTGGTTGTATGCGGGTGATCACGCCGTGGTTCACCTTGTAGGTCACGAAGGAACGCCTAATGTCGGCTCCGAAGTGAAGCTCAAGCTCGAGCATTTTGCGCTCTCAGCCACAGGGTTGAGAGCATTCGAAGAAAAACTGATCTCGTGTCAGATCCAGTATCGCAAAACTGATTTCCCGGGGGCTGGAAAGGTGCAAATCCATGTGGCCGATCCTGATGGAAATCATATTCACATAGACTTTGAAGAAACCGAATAAGTGGCTAACCCGTGAAATAGTCGCAACGCAAAATCAAGCCGGTAACTTCTTGCCGATTAGGGATTGAGGTCCTTGCCGGGTTGCTTCCAAGACTTGCGTGGGCCAACATTTTTTTGGGCGGTGCAAACGTCGATTTGGAGATCAGTATGCCGGACCTCAAAACAAACAAGAAAAATGTCATCGCTTTCTACGAAATGATGTTCAACGAGTGTCGACCTGCCGAGGCCATAGAGATCTTTGTTGGGGAAACCTATACGCAGCACAACCCGCATGTTGGCGACGGCAAGCAAGCGTTTATCGAATATTTCGAGCGCATGGCCGCCGAATACCCGGGAAAGCGTGTGGATATCAAACGTGCCTTTGCTGAAGACGACCACGTTATTCTGCATTGCCACCAAATCTGGCCCGATGGTCTCGAGTACGCAGGGATCGATATTTTTCGCCTGGATGTCGATGGGAAGGTTGTCGAGCACTGGGACGTTCTTCAGGAAGTTCCAGCAAACAGCGAGAATGACAATGGCATGTTTTGACTTCGCCGTTCTGACAGCGGTGCATAGAACTTCGAAAGGCCCTGTCGGCTAAACCACGATGGTCAAAGGGTATAAGTCTGATCCATGAAACCCGTCGAAGCGTATCTATCAAGAACCCTTTAGTTAGGAGATAAATATGCTCCCGAAGAGTATTCTTGCGGCGACCCTTGGACTTTTCACAGCCACCTCGCTTCAAGCTGGTGTACAAATTCGCTTTATAGAAGGCGCACCCAAGGACCGTTTTGTTCTGACAAATATCGGAACGTGCGAAGTTGAAGCTTCGACCCTCAAAATTGATTTGTCGCAATCTACCGGACGATTGATCTTCGACGTTACCGAAAAAGGTGCGGGCGTAGAGGTCTTTCAACCTCTCGAATTCGTTGAGGGTGCGGATGCTCTGCGGCAATTTCCAGTGGTCGTGGACGGACAAAATACAATTGAACTTGAGATCGCATCCCTCGCAGCCGGGGATAAACTCGCCTTTACCATCGATGTGGATGACACCATCGGGCAACGCGAAATCACCGTAACAGGGTCGGAGATCGAAGGCGCCACGGTATCATATTCCGATGCGGACAACGTCAGTACTGCAACATTCTCTTCCGAAGCGCTTGTCAACGTGACGACCAAGCATTGCTGAAAGCAGTCCCGCAATGTCGAATTTGTTGATCCGCATAGCATTTCTTGCGCTCATGTTGGGAGGCGGCATCCTGATCGGGACACTGACCGCACCTGGTGATTGGTATGCGCAGCTTTCTAAACCGGCTTTCAATCCACCAAATTGGATATTTGGCCCGGTCTGGACGGTGCTTTATGTGTTGATTGCCAATGCCGGTTGGCGCCAGTTCGAAACAGACCGAAGCTCGACTGCCATGAAGCTGTGGTGGGCGCAGATGGGTCTGAACTTTCTGTGGTCCCCAGCCTTTTTCGTACTGCAACTGCCGTGGTTTGCTCTTGTGATCATTGTCGCGTTGTTGGCTGTAATCGTCATGTTCATCGCTCGGGTCAGGAATTCAGATCGGGTTTCCGCACTGGCCTTCCTGCCGTACTTTGCGTGGGTCGCATTTGCCACGGCCTTGAACTTTTCTATCGCGATACTGAACTGAGAAAGTACGATATGCGTGGAAACTTCGCTGGGCTTGTTTCAAGTCTTTTTATCATCGGATCTACAATGGCACAGGCTGGTGAAAATCTTGCAGAGGACTTCTCCGAGTCTCCGGAGACACGTTGGGACTACGTTGCCGACACTGTCATGGGAGGGGTCTCATCAGGGCAGGTGCAGTTTAGTTCGGAAGGTGAGGTTGCATTCGCGCGGTTGACCGGAACAGTGAGTACAGAAAACAACGGGGGCTTCATCCAGTTTCGACGCAAGTTGCCTGATCGGCCAGATGCGAGTGTTTCGGGCGTCAGGCTCTTGGTCCGGGGTAACGGCGAGCAATACTTCGTCCACCTCAGGACTCGTGGCACGGTGCTTCCGTGGCAATACTATCAGGCCGGGTTTGCAACTTCTGAAGAATGGACCGAAGTCACTTTGCCTCTGTCAGAATTCAAGGCTTCAGGTGCCATGTTACGCGCTATTCCCGTCGCTGACGAAATCACCTCAGTTGGAGTTGTAGCCTACGGGCGCGACCACGAGGTTCTCGTAGATGTCAGCGGGATTGGTTTCTATTGATGGTCGCCCGAGCGAAGGGCTGCAATCTTCAGTTAGGCCGGTTTGGAACCGCACGAAATCGAAATGTACCAAACTATCTTTCCGATGGATTACAATCCAAAGATCACCCTAGCGTCAACTTGGATCAGTCAGATCAGTTTGCTCAGTAAAAGCAAGCGACATTGCAAATCCAATAGTCTTTGCTCATCGTTTCCGAGCGACTAAATTGGGCCCATGGAACAAGTCGCTCGACTAACCGAATGGATGATCACAGAAGGTCGGCGCTCCGGCGATCCCGTAAAGGTGGTGTCACAGTTCTGTTCTTCCTTGACCGAAGCCGGAGTTCCGCTGTGGCGAGCAAACATCGGCCAGCGCTTTGCCAACCCATTGCTTATTGCCTGGGGGGTAGTTTGGACGCCTGAAGGTACCGACTGCTACGACGTCACCCATGAGACGATGTTGACAGATGGTTATGTCGGGAGCTCATTTGAGTATATTCTTGCGAACAGAAAGCCACTTCACAAAAGTCTCCGGCAACTGGACTTAGAAACAGAGCATTCATCCTATCTGGAATTTGCAGAGCAGGGCGGCACCGACTACTATGCCACCTTGCTCTATTACGGTGATGGATCGTTGCATGGTTACACCTTTGTTACGCAGTCGCCGGACGGATTTTTGCAGGATCATCTTAGACTGATTGAAGCGGCATTACCGGCCCTTTCTTCCGCTCTTGAGCCCGTTACGATGCGCAAATCGTCTAAAGGTTTACTTCGAACTTATTTAGGAGATGGACCTTCCGAGGCCGTCTGGAGCGGCAATATAAAGCGCGGTGAGCGAACAACTCTGGATGCCGTGGTTATGTTCTCTGATCTGCGAGGTTTTACGGCACTTTCCGAGACCTCTCCGGAAGAAGAAATCTTTGACACGCTTACTGACTATTTTGATCTGGTGGTCAAAGCCGTAGAAGACAACGGTGGAGACGTCCTCAAGTTCATGGGCGACGGCATCCTATCAATCTTTACTATTGAAACTCAAAATGACCACGCCGACCGATGCCGCATGGCAGCGCTCGCAGCTCAGAGCATATTGAGTGGTTTGACTTCTCTCAATTCACGACGAGAAGGTATTCAAAAACCGCCTTTGGACATTGGTGTTGGAATCAACGTTGGACAGGTCAGTTATGGTAATATCGGCAGCCCTGGCAGGCTTGATTTTACAGTTCTGGGCGGCGCGGTTAACGTCGCAAGCCGAATTGAAGGCTTAACAAAATCAATTGGTCGGAGAGTGTTGGCGACTTCAGCTGTTGCAAATACTGTACCGAACATGTTCGTCAGCTGTGGAGATCACGAAATACGTGGCCTTGCCCAACCCATTGAGCTGTTCTCTCTCTATGAGTGCGCGCAATAACAAGGTGTGTGCCTCTGATGGTTGTGACATTTGCCTACACGTCCACATTGCCAAAAGGATCACTGCCGCTTCCCCGGGCGGAGACTTCATGATGTTCTGAGAATTTTACTGCTTGCTTGAGCTGACGCAGGTTGCGCCTAGTCCCGCTCACGGTCCAATGTTTCGCGAATGAGGGTCAGATTAGGCAAAGAACTGTGAAACGGTTCAGGCCCCAGTTCGAACAAAACTGGACCAAGAGCTTCCGACATCCGCTCCATACAAGCTTTCAAAAACTCCGCGCCTTCCGGTGTGGACCGAGCAATTTTCGAACGCTTATCATTGGGATTGGCTTCAAGGGTAATCAGGGCATGATTTTCAAGGCTCGAGAGCATATGCGTCATCGATGTCTTGGGCACTTGAAAAGCGTTCGATAGCTGTAGTGGAGTTTCTCCCTCGGGACGCCGGACCAGGTGGCCTAAAATTCCAAATTGAGTCGCTGTCATTCGACCAGGCAAGAACGCTTCAAGCTTGGTCGAGATCAGCTGATTAATGATCCCGACCTCGGTGAAGAACCGGTAGACTTCGTTGGTCTCATCCTCAAGCTTCATTTAGAATTCGTGTCTCCAGCGGCCAGCGGGGTGTGGCAATTGGCTCGGGTCCATACCCCAAACGCAGCAACATTTGCACTGTGTGGCCCGGTGACGCAAGAAGCTCATGCGCCAGAGCGTATTCGTTAGCCATCTCAGGATATTCCTGAAGGGCCTGACTGACTGGATGAACGCCCAGGCCCATTTCGGTTGTCTTCAGGTAAAAACGCATCAATTGACGTCCGGCATCGAGTTGATCGCTTCGCGTATTTGTGGCTGTCGTAAGGATTGCGTATTGCGGCGTCGCGTCTAGCATCGCGAAGTAGTCTCGCATGTGTGACTGAGTGCCTGGGTGGTCAACGTTCATCAGGGTCTCATTGTCCAATAGGCCGGTAAGTCGCAGCGTTTCCAGCATGGGATCGCGCAATTCAATCCCGTCTGGGTTGGCATTGATTTCTGCTTTCCCGATCCGCATCAGGTCGACGGATTCTTTCAGGGTCTGCGGCGTTCGCATTTCGATTTCAAAGGCGCGTTTCGTGAGGTCTCGAATACGGGCCACCAAATCTTCATCGGTAATCAGAGTGGCGTAGTTTTCAAGGGCTGACACTTCCGCCTCGGACAGCCGCTGTTCAGTGTACGGTTCTTTGTTTGAATGTCGGTTGAGGATTTGATCTGAAAGCGGATCGGATGCCCCGCCAGGAACAAACACCGCTTCTGCGATGGGTCCGTCATCCCCATCTGGCAGCAACTTGACCTCAGTATCAAACCCGAGAGCACTTGCCGCCAATACCATCGTCTCAACAAAGGCGCCGAGGCCAATATAGAGTTGGCGGTTGTAAGGATCGGTTTCCGGAAGCTCGCGATCAGGATCACGGTGGATGCGCACCTTGTCTTGTCCAACCAACTCGACCAGCCAAGGTTGCAAGTTGTGTGGATTGGGGGCGAGAATTGCGTAGGACAAAGCGGCTTTGCGTAGGTCGTCATACGGTTTTGGCGTCCACGGAGCCAGCGCGTCATGCGGCGTGCGTGTAGCAAGGAACGCGACCGCGCCCGTTGCCGCCAGTATTGTGCCGCCGCCTAGAATCTTGAGAAAACGTCTTCGATTTGGCATTTTGAGTCTCCAATAGTACGATATCGAACTAATTTAATCCGAAATCGTACTATCTTAACCCCATCGATGCAGTGATTGGTTGAGTGACCTGAAAAAAGTAAATCAGAACAACCGGGCTCAACGATGGACTGCCGTGTTAGACAGGTGTTCGGAGAGCCTTTTGTGCCTAAAAAAGCAGCTACTTTAGTTGATTAACGATCGAATACGAGCAGATCAGAGGCTGTTGAGCCGATGTTTTTCGAGTATCCCGCAAAGCATAGCCTTGGCTTGTAGTCTGTGTTCACGATGACGTTCACGGGCAACATCCGGTCGACCTTCACTAATTGCTTGAAAAACAACACGGTGATCTTCGTTGGATTTGACGGGCAGGGGCCTGATGAACAACGTCGTTGCGCGCGCGCGACGCACCTGGTCGCTCATCATGGCGACAATCGCTTCGACCCGTTTGTTGCCGCCCAACCGAACGAGCTCCTGATGAAACAACTCGTCGGCCTCGGCCCAGTCTTCTAGGTCTTCGGCTTCGATGGCTTGGTCCATCTTTGCAATTGATCCGGCAAGTACTGCCAGTTCATCTTCTGAATAACCCGCTTCGGCAGCGCGCTGTGCTGCTAGGCTCTCGAGTTCCGTCAGTATGTCGTAAATTTCACGCATATCGTCTGATGAAACAGGCAGTATCCGCACACCCTTGCGGGGCCGCATTTCCAGCAACCCCTTACTTTCCAACATCAGCGCAGCTTCCCGTATCGGAGTGCGGGACATGCCCAGAGTTTCGGCGAGTTCCGACTCCAGATGGTCAGTTCCGGCCGCAAGTTCGCCAGACAGGATCATCTGTCGCAAATCCCTAACAGCGCGTTGCGTATTGGAAAGAGTTTTTGCGTCCTGATCCTTCACGGTGTCTCCAGGTTGATCTTTCGCCCTTCCGCAGCCGAGAGATAGATGTTCTCTTCGATGCGGATCACATCCAAATAATCTCGGGCCGTGTTTTCCAACGGCGTGCCTCTTAGAAGGCCTGAAACGACGTGACTTTGCAAGGCGTGGACGCAGTCTCCTCCAAATCCATCGTGATCGCTTGGAGGTAGAATCTGCTGCCGCTCCTGTTTTCCAAAACCGCGGAGTTCTACTGAACCGTCGCCGTTAAGAAGCAGTGATCCTTGCGTTCCCTCGATGAGAGCCTCGCCCATGGTCTGACGCAGGTTTTCGGCACTGTGGTCAAGGCATCTGTTGCCATCGAACAGAGCTTTCAAACCGTTGGGGTGGTCAAACAGGATGTAACCTGCATCCTCGCCTGCGATAACTGGGTTAACTTGGCGCAAGTCTGCATAAACTGCGCTGGGCGCATCGAACAAATAACGGAATGTGTCTACCCAGTGCACCGCAGTTTCATGCACCAGAAAACGTGGCATAACTTGAAAGTACGGCTGCCGGTCAAGGTAGGCGTGCGGTCCCTGTCCGTCGCCGGGCCGAAGCCGGAAAGTCGCTTGTAGAGGTGTTCCAATTCGACCCTCGGTCATCGCTACCTTGATCGAACGATACCAGGGCTGGAAGCGAAAGTTCTCGTGCACAACAATAGTTGCGCCTACCGCTTCAGCCTCGGAGACGATCTTCTCCGCTTCATCCAGAGACATGCAGAAAGGTTTTTGGCAGATCAGCCACTTTATGCCCGAATGCAGCGCAGTTCGAATAGCGTCGGCTTGCGCCACAGGTGGAAGGATGATGTCCACGAGATCTGGTTTTTCCGCCTCCAGCATTTTCGACAGATCATCGTAAGCGGCCAGCCCTGTTTCCTTCGCCTTGTTGATATCACGGTTGCAGGATGCAATCGGAACCGCTCCGGGCATTCGGGACCAGCTTTCGTAGTGGAACCTACTGAAATACCCCGCACCCACACAAGCGACCCTGATGGCTTGTTGGGTATTCATGCCCGCAATGCCTCCAATACCGATGAGGCTGCGTCCTGCGTTCCGGCGGTGCCACCAAGGTCACGCGTCAGGTCCTTTCCGTTCGCCGTCACCTTTTCCACGGCTTCACGCAATCGTTCGCCGTCGTTGGACAGGTCTGGGTGATCATGGGTCAGCCCCAACCATTCAAGCATCATTGCTGCGGATAGGATCATCGCAAATGGGTTGGCAATACCCTGTCCCGCAATGTCCGGAGCGGAACCATGGCAGGGTTGGAACACGGCGTGGTTTAACCCGATATCTGCTGAAGGCGCCAGTCCAAGACCGCCCATAAGACCTGCACCAAGGTCGGAGAGGATGTCTCCGAACATGTTCTCAGTGACCATAACATCAAATTCCCAAGGTTTTTGAACCATCCATAGAGCGGTGGCATCAACATAAACATGGTCTGCCTGCAATTCGGGATGGTTTGCAGCTTCTGCATCAAACATCGATCTGAAGAACGCAAAGGCGCGGAATACATTGGCTTTGTCGACACATGTAACTCGACCCCGACCGCGCCCGGTTCTTTTGCGGTTCTGGGCGAGTTCAAACGCGAAACGGAACAGTTTTTCGGACACCTCACGAGTGATCAGCAAAGTTTCACGTGCTTCGTGTTCAGTAACTTCGCCAGCGCCTTGGGTGAAGAACAGTCCTTCTGTGCTTTCGCGTATCAACACAAAGTCGATCTCTTTTCCGGGAGGCAGTGCCAAGGGGGTCATTTGTCCGCTGCTTACCTTTACTGGCCGTACACCAGCGAAGAGTCCCAGTTGCTTTCGCAAATCAATCTGCGGTGAAATCTCGGTTCCGTCAGGGTATCGAACATCCGGCAAGCCCATTGCAGACAGCAAAATCGCGTCAGCGTTGCGTGCAGTTTCGAGTGATCCAGCCGGAAACGAATCTCCAGTTTTGGCGTAGTGGCCTGCGCCCGCCGGAGCGTCTGTAAACGCCAGTTCGTAGGAAGGACTGCGGCGCGAGAGCTGACGCAGGATTTCAAGCGTAGGGGCCATAATTTCAGGGCCGATTCCGTCCCCGTGGAACACTGCCACATCATAACTTTTCTTCATCTTAGCCCGCTTCCTTCCCGTTTCGCATTCATAGCGCGATAGCAGCTTTCACTACAGTCCGTTGACAATGCATTCTTTAATGTATACGCAATTAAATGCAATAATAAACGCAAAGATGTTTGGGAGGACTTGGAAATGAAACTGAAGCTAGGGCGGTTGGCGGCCGCAGCCGTGATGGCGACCGGCATTGCAGGCGCAGCTGCTGCGCAGGATTATCCCTATCGTGATATCACCACAGCTGTGGTCTGGGGGGCCGGTGGTGGCACGGACACGATCAACCGAATGATCATGGCCGAGATGGAAAAACACCTTCCGGTCTCGATCAATGTGATCAATCAAACAGGTGGTGTCGCAGGCTCTAACGGTATGGTCTACGTCATGAACCAACCAGACGATGGCTACACATTGGTTGGTCTTTCTGAATCGAACGTCACCGCTGCTGTGCAGGGTGGTTGGGATAAGAAATTTGACTTTTGGTATCCGTTTATTGTCGGTGGATCACCTGATCTGATCTCGGTCCCGGCGGACAGCCCTTACAATACACTGGAAGAACTGGTCGACGCCGCAAAAGCTGCTCCTGGCACTATTCCGGCTGCGGCTTCCGGCGCGGGTTCGATCCATCATTTGAATCTTCTGGCCATCGAAAAAGGGTCAGGGACTGAGTTCAAGTTTGTTCCCTACAAAGGCTCAGCGCCCGGGCAGGAAGCAGCGATAGCGGGTGAAGTCGCGTTGGTTGTGACCTCACTGGCTGAACAGGCCCCGTTGATCGAAGGCGGTCAACTTAAACCGCTTGCGATGTTGACGCCCGAAGATGCACAGATTGCAGGGGCAACAGTGCCTTCTGCCTTTGGCATTTATGACGGTCTCGATCAGTATTTACCGCTCAAACAGGCCATCGGGTTTGCAGTTCACAGTTCAGCCGGGGACGACGTAAAGGCCGCGCTTGGTGATGCCTTCGAGCAAGCGATTGCCTCCGACACCGTCGCTGAATGGGCCTCTGCAAACAATTACGATGTCGGTGGTCAACACGGCGAAGAAGCTCAGGAGCTGTTTGCGAACCTTGAGGCGACATTTGCCTACACCTTGCAAGATCTGGGCGCAGCGACCGTCGATCCGGCGTCGCTGGGTATCGAGAAGCCCTAATCCGATCAACTTTGGAAGGGCGCGTTTGATCGCGCCCTTTCTGCCAGGAGGCAGGCATGGACAAAATCGACGAAACACTGGTCACGCGGACCCGCGATTTTTGGGCTGCTATTGTTCTAATAACAGTGTCCGTCTTTTTCCTTTGGAAGACATTGGACATCCCACTTTGGGGTGAAAACCGCGCAGGTGTAAGTGGGTCGGACTGGTACAACTCGGCTGCAATTGTACCGTTGTTCATCTTCTGTGGATTGCTTGTGTTGTCCTTCGTCTTGCTGGCTATTTCCATCCGCTCAGGTGGAGCCCAAAACGCGCTCAGTGCTTTGGGCATCGGGTGGGATAAGTCGGAAGCCTATCGAGCTTCAACCATAGGACTGATCCTTCTTGCATATGTCGTTGGGTTGGTTCCAAGAGTGGACTTCATTCTGTGCTCTGGGTTGCTGATCACGGCTTTGACTTACGGCTACTACGGCGGTCACGCGCGGCGTGCTTTGGTGGCTTGCATAGCAGTTGTCGTCGCCGGTTTGTTTGCGTTCGCCGTGTATCCTGCTCAGGCGGATTGGAATGCACACGGTGATGATTGGTTCACGCTGGCCTTTTGGGTGGCGTTAACACTAGTGGTGTTGACCAAAGCGGCTTCCGAACGTGTTTTGCGGTTCGTTCCATTGGTGGCAATACTTGCCCCGCTCATCCTCGTTTGTGCGATGGCCTTTGTTTTCCGGCAGAACGTGCCCGCGCGCGGCGGGCTGATCTTCAAGCAAATCGAATACCACTACTACGTAACGCTTCGTCCGCTATGGAAAGACTGACCGGATGGATTTTATTCTTTCGCAACTGGCTGGATTTGGGACTGCATTCGTGGGCCTGGCAGCGGACCCGCTGACTTATCTGTATTTGATCGCATCTGTGTTCCTGGGCATCACGTTCGGCGCATTGCCCGGTCTGACCGCAACGCTGGCAGTGACGATCCTGACGGGATTTTTCGGCAACAAGATCCCATTGGACTATTCGCTTATCGCTTTGCTTGGGGCCTATGTCGGCGCGATTTACGGCGGCTCTTATCCTTCTATTCTGCTGAACATTCCGGGCACGGCAGCCAGCGCGGCAACGGCCATGGATGGCTACCCTCTGGCCAAAGCGGGTCGAGGTGGCGAAGCACTAGGGCTGACCACGACGGCCAGTTTCATTGGCACAGTTATCGGAACCATCACGCTTTTGATTTTTGTCTGGGCGCTGCTTTTGGTTTCAAAGAACATCGCAAGCCCGGAGAAAGCACTGCTGGCCCTCTTCGGTATATTGCTTTCTGGCACTTTGATGAGCGAAGACCTGGTGATTAAGGGATGGATCGCCGGTCTGATCGGGCTTGCGATGTCCATGGTGGGGCTCGACCCTCTTTTGTCTGAACCGCGCTATACTTTCGGCTGGTCTTACCTGTTGAGCGGGTTTCAGGTCGTGCCAGTTTTGATGGGGGCCTTCGCCATTCCACAAATTATCGATGGCCTTCGGCACGTTGACGCAGGGAAAGTTCTGGCCTTGAAAGGTCGTATCCTTCCGAACCTACGCTCCATCCGACGCTACCTGCCCACCATTGGCCGTTCAGGAGTGATCGGGACTGGGGTAGGAGCGCTTCCTGGCGTCGGCGAAGATGTCGCCGGTTGGGTCAGCTACGGAGTCGGCAAGACCGTATCTACCGAGGGCGATAAGTTTGGAAAAGGGTCATTGGAAGGTCTGCTGTGCTCTGAAACAGCAAACAACGCCTGCATTGGGGGCGCGCTAATCCCGCTTTTGGTTTTGGGCATTCCCGGTTCACCACCCGCCGCGGCTTTGATGGGGGCTTTCAAGATCAACAACGTGATCCCAGGTCCGACGATAGACCCCGAGATCATTCTGCGTGTGGTTGCAATTTTGGTGCTGGCCTCCCTGACAATGTTCTTGATGGGGCTTTTCACCGCTCGGGTCTTTATCAAAATACTCGCCATCCCGCAGACCATCTTCTTGCCCGTTGTTATGGTTCTGACAACAATTGGGTCTTTCAGTGTTGGGGGTGGCATCAATGATCTCTACCTGATGCTTGGAGTAGGCGCCGTTGCCTATTTCATGAACTTGATGAAATACCCAATCGCGCCGTTGGTGATCGGGGTTATTCTGGGCAGCCTGTTTGACGAAACCTTCCGCCGGTCGCTGTTCTTGGCGGATGGGGATCTTGCGGTCTTCTTTTCACGACCTGGTGCCGCCATTCTGCTGGTGCTCAACATTGGTCTGATCCTAAGCCAACTGCCTGTTGCGAAGCGCGCTTTCTCACGTCTGAAAGGACTTTCCGTCTGATGTTTGTGGTTACTGTCACCTTCACTCTCAAGCCCGGTACGCGGGACACCTTTTTGCCGCTGATGGTCGAAAACGCTTCAACCTCTTTGCGTGAAGAACCCGGGTGCCAGCAGTTTGACGTTTGCCTCGGCGATGATCCTGAGACAGTTTTTCTCTATGAGGTTTATGATGACAGCGCGGCGTTTTCCGACCACCTAGTAAGCGCGCATTTCAAATCCTTCGATGCGGCTGTGGCTGATATGATCGCTACGAAAATAGTACACCAATATTCCGAGGTCATCCGATGAACGATTGGGAAATCCACGCCGTGAAATACGCGGATCGAAATGCCCGGACGCGAGCTGACAGTTTCATCATCGATGATAATCACGACGCACCTCATGCGATGGACTACTTCATCTGGGTATTGAAGCGCGGTAACGAAGTCATTCTGGTCGATACCGGCTACGATTCCGATGAGGCAGTCGCCCGTGGTCGTCCCATTGCGATGGACCCGCGCGAGGCTTTGCGACCCTTAGGCATCGCGCCGGAAGCGGTGACTGAGGTCATCGTGACCCATCTTCACTATGACCACGCAGGGGGGCTGCATATGTTCCCCAACGCAAAGTTGCACATACAATCGGCGGAAATGGCCTTCGCCACAGGCCCCTGCATGTGCCATGACCACCTACGTGCGCCTTTCACGGCTGGCCATGTCTGCGAGGTCGTAAAGCGCCTCTATTCAGGCAAGGTCGTGTTCTACGATGGAGAAGCCGAGATTGCAGATGGGGTCTCGGTACACTGCATCGGTGGACATTCGCGCGGGTTGCAATGCGTTCGCGTCAGAACGGCTGCCGGGTGGATGGTACTCGCCTCTGATGCCTCGCATTATTACGAGAATTTCATGGCGCGCAAAGCGTTTCCCATCGTTGTCGACCTGCAAGACATGATGGATGGTTTCGAGACGCTCGAAAAGTTGGCCTCGCACCCTCGACTTATCGTGCCCGGCCATGATCCGCTTGTGCGTGAGGTTTTTCCCGTCGGAGCGGCACCGCATATCCATAGGCTGGATTTCGGGCCAACCAGGGACATCAAATTATGAAGATCGGCGTCATAGCGGACGACTTTACCGGTGCGAGTGATATCGCGAACACCTTGGCAAAGGGCGTTGAGCCGGAAGGTGGGTTACGAACGGCTCAGTTCCCGGGTATTCCAACAACCCCAGCCGACGAGGAGATCGAAGCAGGTGTCGTCTCGCTCAAGAGCCGCACTACACCTGTCGAGGAAGCTGTTGCAGACAGTCTGAGTGCCTTGCGGTGGCTCGCGGACCAAGGATGCCAGCAGTTCATCTTCAAGTACTGCTCGACTTTCGATTCCACCACGGAGGGAAATATTGGCCCCGTTGCGGAAGCGCTGGCCAACGAACTGGGCGCGCAAAAGGTGGTTTTCTGCCCGGCCTTTCCGACAACGGGGCGTACTATCTATTACGGTCATCTCTTTGTGCTTGGTAAGCTGTTGCACGAGTCTGGGATGGAAAATCACCCTCTTACTCCGATGACGGATGCGAACATCAAGCGCTGGTTGCAACATCAGACCGAAGAAGCGGTTGGATTGGTGCCAGTTGACGCTGTGAAGCAAGGATCAGAGGCGATTGCTGCTGCTTTGCAGAACGCCGACGAACGATTTGTGATTGGCGATGCGATTTCGGATGAAGATTTGTTGACCTGGGGCGAAGCTCTAAAGAATGCCAAGCTCATTACTGGGGGATCGGGTATTGCGCTGGGGCTACCAAAAAACTTCCTGAGAGAGACTTCGTCCAAAAGTGCTGGCAGTGTCTTCACGGGTATCGCAGGGCCTGCCGCGATCCTTGCCGGTTCGTGTTCAGGTGCGACCCGCGGGCAGATTGAGATTCATGCGAAATCCCATCCAACCTTCGCCATTAATGTTCCGGGCGTGATGTCCGGGGATGTGACCGCGCAATCGCTTCTGGATTTCTTTGAAGCGCATCCGGATCAAGCGCCGCTCGCGTATTCATCGGGAAGCCCGGAAGATGTTCGCGCGATCCAAGGTCAATTCGGCCAAGAAGCCGTGGCGGAAAAGCTGGACAATCTCTTTGCAGATACAGCACGAGAACTTGCCGAAACGGGGTACAAGCGCCTTGTGGTGGCAGGAGGAGAGACGTCGGGAGCTGTTGCCAAAGCCGTCTTTGAGGCACTGGGGTCACCGGCCATGTCAATTGGGCCAGAGATCGACCCGGGCGTGCCAGTCCTTAGCGTTGGGAAATCTGAACCGATTGCGCTGGCTTTGAAGTCTGGAAACTTTGGCGCTCCAGACTTTTTCGCGAACGCCCTCAGAATGATGGAGGCAGGCAAATGAGTTCTGAAGAACAGGCCCTGCGACGGCAGATGTCCGAGCTGTGCGCCTCGCTGTTTGCGCGTGGCTTTTCCGTTGGCACTGCGGGCAATGTCTCTGTGCGTTTACTTGACGGGATTCTCATGACGCCAACGAATTCGACCTTGGGAGATATCGACCCCGAGCGCATCGCCAAGATTGATTTGGATGGGAACCACGTCTCCGGCGACAAGCCGACCAAAGAGGTTTCCCTGCATCAAGCCTTCTATGGGACGCGGCCAGAAACGGGCGCCGTGGTTCATCTGCATTCGACCTGGGCCACTGCTCTGTCTTGTCTGGAAGACACCGATCCCAATGACTGTATCCCACCGCTGACACCATACGTTGTGATGCGTGTCGGTACGGTCAAACTGGTTCCATACGTAAAGCCCGGCGATCCGAAGTCCGGTGATTTGATCCGCGATCTGGGCGGCAGGTATAGCGCGGTTCTGTTGGCCAATCACGGCCCCGTCGTTTCGGGAAAGGACCTCTTCTCAGCTGTCTGTGCCGCAGAAGAGTTGGAAGAAACGGCCAAGCTGTTAGTGGCTTTGCGCGGCCTGCCAACCCGCCTACTGGATGCTGAGAAAGTCGCAGAACTCAAAGAGACTTTCGGAAGGATGTAAATGGACACTGATAGGGGGAGTGTGCAAACTTTTGGGCAAATCGTGCAAAATTAGGCGCAAATACCACGCAAAGTTAAGGGCAAGTGCGCCTCAATTTAATTAATGAAATCAATAGTATGAGCGCAGGGTTATGAGCGCGCCTACACTAACCGGATCTGCAAGAACTCACGATCTAAGTTCTGCGCCCCCGTCTTTGACGGGGGCGATTTACGTTTGTCTTGCTCTGAAGCCTGCTTACTCACTCAGGAGCAGTCGCGGATGACAAAGTGTTTGGTTGTTTCTTCCACCACTTCCCAAAATCCACGAAACCCGTTTGGGATCATAAAGCTGTCGCCGGTGCGAAAGTCCTGCCGCGTTCCGTCTTCATGGATCAGTGCGCAATGGCCTTTGACGATATAGCAGTATTCATCCTTATCGGTGAATGCATGCCATTTGCCCGGCGTTGACGTCCAGGTCCCGGCAGATAGGGCACCATCCGGGCTTGTGAAATGCATTCCGATCTTGTGGTTGGGATCGCCGTCGACGACCCGGTCCGGCAGATCAGCTAGACGACGCTCGCTGCGGTTTGAAGGTTCGTCGAACAGATTGATGACATGTGCTGTCATAGTGATGTCTCCAGATATGTTTGGAATACTCTTTCGATGGTTATCATCGGCATCCTGCCCCAATTCACATATGCACTACATAGACGCCTATGAGGACGAACAGTGCGATAAAGATGGTTTCGGCCACAATCAGTGCAATCGCTTGTCCACCCACGTCCAGGATGCGTTTCAGCGACGTTTTCATGCCAACCGCAGCGATCGAAACAAGCAGCGCCCAGCGGCTCAGGCTGGCCATAGCGTCTGCGATTGCAGCTGGAATGAATCCGAGCGAGTTCAGTGTTGCAAAGATCAAGAAGCCTACAACAAACATCGGCAGAATTGGTGGGCGCTTTCCGCTTTCATCGGCAAAATCAGCGTGGCGACGAACCAAGGCCGAAATCACCAGAACAACAGGTGCAAGCATGGCGACACGGATCAGTTTCACAAGTGTTGCGACCTCACCGGCTTCATCCGAAACCGAGAAACCAGCTCCGACAACCTGCGCCACGTCGTGGATCGTGCCACCGAGGAAAACTCCGGACACCTCTGCATCGAAATCAAAAGCTTCGGTCAGGATCGGGTAGGCGATCATGGCGATCGTCGAAAGGACCGTAACCGACAACACGGTAAAGATCAGGTTTCGTTCGGAATGTTCATTTTTGGGCAGGATTGCCGAAATCGCCATCGCTGCAGAGGCACCACAGATCGCCACGGATCCACCGGTCAAAACACCAAATCGCCATCCACGGCCCAGCAGACGCGCGCCCAGCAGTCCAAACAGGATGGTCAGGAACACGCCTGCGACCACGACTGCAATCAGCTGAGGTCCCAGATTCATCATGAGCTCTAAAGAGATACGCGCGCCCAGCAGTGCCACACCAAATCGCAGAACGGTCCGCGCGGTGAAATCAATGCCTGCCTTGCAATTTCCGGCATCGTCTTCGGCCAGAAAATGAAACGCGATACCTAGCAACAGCGCCATCAACATCGCTGGTGCGCCGTAATGTTCCGACAGAAATTGCGCAGCGACCGCAACAACAACGGACACAAGAAACCCGTTTCCGTTCCTACGAACAAAATTAACCGCCCCCTGAAGGGGCGACTGAGATGCACTCTTCGCCTGCATCGGTTTTCCTTACCTGAAATCACGCCTTTAATGGCGGAGTAGATCGAAATTCTCCGGGCCAGCCAAGGCCCGGAGGTAGTATTTTCAGGCCGCTTTCGCTTACGCCTCTTGCGGTGTCATGTCGTTTGCGTCGATGCCGGCGACTGCGACGGGTTTTTTCATGGCGTCGCGGCGGAAGGGTTCACCCAGT